>NZ_QTQD01000005.1:0-267601 GCF_003858025.1 Burkholderia sp. Bp9004
GAAACCCAGCGCGAAGCCGAGCGCCAGCGCATGCCGCGCATCAAGGCGCTGGACAACCTGCTCAAGCAATACGCCGGTACCCACTACCAGTACGACGCGCGCGGCAACCTCACGCAACGCTGGCACAACGGCAAGGAAAGCCGCTTCACCTGGGACCTGTTCGACCGCCTGACGCACTACGAAGACGATCGCCTGAAGGTCGACTACACCTACGACGCCCTCGGCCGGCGCTTGTCCAAGCACAGCCAGGCGCACTACGAGGAAAGAAGGGAAGCGGGGCCACACTGGAACCGCGCCGAGCGTGTGAAACGCAACCGCGCGCTGCAATGCGGCTTCACGTTGTATGGCTGGGACGGCGATACGCTGGCGTGGGAGAGCAAGATCGCCGACGAGGACGGCTTCGGCGCACGCACCACGCACTACGTGTACGAGCCCGGCAGCTTTGTGCCGGTGGTGCAGGCGGTGCGCGACGACGCCATCGAATTGCTGGACCAGCCCGAGTACGGCGATTACTACCGGCAGGATGAAGACCCGCTGTGGTTGCCGCCGCCAGCGCCGACGATCAACAGCCTGGCGTGGTACCAGTGCGACCACCTCGGCACGCCGCAGGAGCTGACTGATGAGCACAGCGAGATTGCGTGGAGCGCGGAGTACCGCGCCTGGGGTGTCGCGCAGGAGGCGATCAGGAAGGCGTCGGGGAAGGCACCGATCGCCAACCCCATCCGCTTCCAGGGGCAGTACCATGACCATGAGTCGGGGCTGCATTACAACCGGCATCGGTACTATGATCCAGCTACGGGGCGGTTCGTATCGAAGGATCCGATCGGGCTGGCGGGCGGGGTCAACGCCTTCCAGTACGCGCCGAATCCGACGCTCTGGACCGATCCTCTTGGTTTAGCGAGAAAGTGTAATTCATGTCCGGGTAAGGATGACCGCCAATGCGATGAAGTGCACGATGACTACAATCAAGCGATGAATAGTGCCCTTGATTTTACGAAGATTACAGCAAAGAGAGCTATTCCAAATCCAGCCAAATTCGGCTCTCAGCGCTTTAACGGAAGGCGTGCTCCCGATGAATATCGAGGATTTCGTGTTGAGCACGATGAAAGGCATGGTGCTCACATCAACATCTTCAACGGGAAAGGGAACGAAAAAACGATCTGCTTTAATGCATCTGGAAAGACGGTTGCCAAGATAGTCAAGAGGTTCAATAGATGATCTTCTCTAGTGAATGTGCTAATTATGTTGCCGCCCACTCATGTGCTCGGGGTGAAGAAAGGCAGATGCTTGATATGCTCAGGAAATCTCTTCCTGCGAGTTCGTCGTCTATCGACTGGAGTCGCATTATTAAGAAGAAAGAGGTAAATGGTGTTGATCGAGCGCGGTTAAGTAATGAGCTGAAAGTTCTTTCGACTTCTATGGGGGCGGCGATAACTGACGTTTTTTATGTCTTCAATTTGGACGATGCTGTCCCGGCACTTAAGACAAGCTTGTCAGAATGGCTGAGGTTTGTGAGTGAGCTGGATTTTGTGGATACGATATTTTTATCGAAATCTGGCAAGCTCATTATTCATTGGGATTTCTATATGAATCTGCACGCGACAACCATATAAGTGGGCTGGATGTGCGTCACTAACCCGAAGGGCTGCTAATGAGCGGGTCTTCCCGGCTTCGGCGCTTGGGATGACGCGGAGGAGGCGATCAGCGATGTGGCTCGCAAGGCCGAGGTCGTGAATCCGCTGTACTTGGTTGTGGCACGACTACGATTGAGTAGCGGACCAACTTCTGCATACTGCCGAGCGACGCCGATATGCTACGTAGCACAAGGCGACGGGGTGGGTTGATCCGCTTGGCTTATCCGGTTTTGAACCTAAGGTTATAACTAGCGGAACTGTCTTTAGAAATGCATCGGGAACCCCCCGATAGCCTGACTCCGCGCTTAGGAAAAGACACGACCCGAATCGATGTGAAAGAGCCGGGCTTGTCGGCAGCCACTTCGGAAGCGGGATTGGACAGAGGGAAATATGTTGAGCTGGACGTCGGAAAGCTTTGTTCGTGCGGGCTTCAAGCGACGCATGATAAGCCGAATGGTCACGTGACCATTCGACCGATAAACGATCCGATCGATTCCAAATTGACAGACTGGGCGAAGTCCAGAGGAAGCGGCTCGACGCATTCTCTGACAGAAGGTATATTGGAAGCAGTCACTGGTCGGGGGAAAAGTGATGGCGACAGATATTAAATCCTATTTGTCAGACTATGTAGCAAGGGTAGAATGTGCCATTGAAAAGAGGGTCAAGATTGAGTCATCGAATTCAGGGTTTTACCAAAACTCTCTCGGCGGCACGGCATACGTAAGCTTCTACCCAATGGAGATCGATCTAACACTTGATCTGACAGGTATGGGTGATAAATATAGGGTAACTGCCGATCTGACGGATCAAGAGGGAAAATTGATTTCCGGAGATATTTTTAAATTCGACGGGAATTCAGAGTATTTGTGCATGGAGCTTGACGCGTTCTTCTCTGATTTGGTTAAGTTGGTTTCGGATCGTCTTTAAATGAATGAGATGGCCGCGTCAGCGGCCCCTCGTTCGTCTACAACCGGCATCGGTACTGCGATCCACAATCGGTAGGTTTGTATCGAAAGACCCCATCAGATTGAAGGGGGGGATCAACGTATATCAATATGCGTCCAATCCGATACAGTGGATCGACCCATTGGGGTTGTCAGGATACGACGTTTCTGCCAATACCGCCGGGCCGGATACTTTGGCGCGAGGGGCACATGTCAATGTAAGCGGTCCTGGACTGCCGCCTAGCGGGCGGCATATTACGTTGACGCCTAACGCAGACGGAAGCCATGTGGATCTGGGGCCGGCGGATAAAGCCACGCGCAATATGTCCGAGTCTCAATGGAAGAAAGTATGTAGCTGCGATGTCAAATGCCTCGACAAAGCAAGGAACGTTGATCGCTTGGCCGAGGCTTCACAGGTCGGTGTGGACGCATGTCCAAATTCAAATCGAGCATCAGAACTCAAAAAGGTTACTGAGATTCTCGGCAAGCATGGTGCATCTGGGACGAATCCTATTTCTAGGTAAACAGAGATGGCAATTTATTTTTATGAAATTATTGATGCGCTGCTGCAATCTAATGGCGATGATCCAGGCAGGTTGATCCGCGGTGAGGATGGCGATAAGTCGCAGCTCGAGGATCGAGGCTACGATGTTGTGGGGGAAATTCCCGATTTCCATTTGTACGAGAAGTATATGCATGTAAATCATAGGAATGGGGAAATTAATTCTCTGTATAAGTTGTATTATCTTGGCGAAACTTATGTCGGTAGCTCTGTCGACTTTGGGCCGGGCGTAAGGTTGATGGCTTTGCTTAAGCGAATTTGGGATGGGGTTCAACTAAGTTTTCTGAGGGACGATGTTCATCTTTATTTTTCTGACGACAAAAAAGATGGTGCAATTGTGTTGGGTCAGTACTCTGTTATCCGGTTTGGCCGAAGAAATGTAAGATCTGGGTATGCTGTGGTGGGCGTGGATTATGCGTCCGTTGGAAATGAAAAGTTAATAACGGGGAGTATAGGGGCGGCAATGGATATGCTCGATGAGCGGCCGTTGGGTAGTTTGAGGAAGTATTCTTCTGAATACGGAAAATTGATCAATTTCTACTTCGGCTGATTAAGCTGATGTGAAGCGTGGTACGAGTGGGACAGCTTCGATCGACTGGTACGGTTCGGCAACGGCCGGGTATCGGTGCGCTACTGGTACGATGCGCTGGGGCGACGGGTGGGGAAGGAATCGAACGCGCAGGTGAGATACAGTGCCAGTGACGGCAGTGGTTACCGGGAAGCGGAGACGGCGCGGCTGAACGCGGAGCACGGCTATGGTTTGACGCTGTACGGCTGGGACGGCGACACGCTGGCGTGGGAGAGCAAGATCGCCGACGAGGACGGCTTCGGCGCACGCACCACGCACTATGTGTACGAGCCGGGCAGCTTTGTGCCGGTGGCGCAGGCGGTGCGCGAGGAAGCCATCGAATTGCTCGACCAGCCGGAGTACGGCGACTACTACCGGCAGGATGAAGACCCGCTGTGGGGCCCTCCGCCGCCGTGCAGCATGGGAGTTGACACTGGGCTTCGCAGGGCGGCGGTCAGTGACGTTTCTATTTCGCGACGTGCAACGTCATGAATTTCCGAGAGTTTCGTATCGTTCGTCGTTCGGTCGACGACGAACGGCGCAGTGACGTCCGTATTTCGCAAACGGTGACAACTTTACTTTGTTCTGTGGCTACGTGTATGGCCCGCGGTCGCCGGATGACCTCGGGCCGCTTCACTTTTCATGAAGATGCGGATCGCTGTCGCGCACCTTCGTCACGCAAGCTACTCCACCACCTTGAACACCCGGTTAATCTCGATCACGCCGGATTTCAGCAGCTTGCCGTCATCGTGGGCCTCGGGCCGCAGATGCCGCTCGTCGAGCGCCGGTCCCGTATAGCGGCTGCGCGGCCGGATCACCTTGCCGACGCGCAGTTGCTCGATGCAGTGTGCGAGCAGCCCGACACTGCGCGCGATCGCAAACAACCCGAATGCCGCATCGGTCGGCAATTGAAGCTGTACCGCCAGCATCACAAGCGCGACGTCGATGGTCGGCCGCTGGCCGGTGAGCGTCGTGACCTTCTCGACGAAGTGCGCGAGTTCGGCCGGCGGATCGAGTCGCACGAGCAGCGCGGTCGCGCGCGGATCGCCGTCGGGGTAAAGATGGTGACCGAAACCTGGAATCGGGATCGCGGACTTCAGGTGATGATCGACCACGCGCTCGGCGCCGAGCCGTTCAACGTCGTCGAACACGGCACGCACGCGCCCCGACGCGTCGCCGTGCAGCGGGCCCGACAATGTCGTGAGGCCCGTCAGCAGGCAGCCAGCGAGGGACGCGCCGGTCGACGCGGTGATGCGTGCGGCGAACGCCGAACTCGTGATCTCGTGATCGGCGACCAGCACCATCGCACGGCGCAGCAGGTCCGCGCCATGGTCGTCGAGGCCCCAGCCGGCCGCGAGCCGCTGATGGATCCAGGGCCGCCCCGCATCGGCATCGTCGTACGCGCCGAACGCGCGCGACACGATCGCGACGAGCTGTCCGGCCTCGGTGTGCAGCGCGCTGTCGAGCCGGCCGAGCGTCGAGTGACCGTGCGCGGCCAGTGTCGCGAGCATCGTGAACGCGCATTGCCGATCGCGCTCGCTGGGCGGCAACGCAACCGCCGGCGCGTTGAACGACACAGGCGTGGTGGCTTGCCACAGCAGCGCGGCCGTTTCCTCGAGCGTGGCGGTGTCCGCGAGTTGAATGCTGTCGCGGCCGCGATACCACGCGCGGCCCTTGGAGAAGGTGGTGATGCCGCTGTAGATGCACGGCTCGGCGCCGAAGATCGTGCTGGCCGCCAGCGCTGCCCGCTTGCGGCCGACCTGTTTCTTGCGGCACAGCGCGACCACGTCGTCGGCGCGATACAGGCTCTTGCGCGGATCATCGGGATCCTGCATCACGGCGATGCTGCCGCGGCTCGCATACGCATAAATGGTCTGCGCCCGCACGCCGAGCCGCCGCGCCGCTTCCGTCAGGGTGATCCAGTTCTGCATGGCGTGTCGTGATCAGATGCGGCCGGCGACCGGCCGCTTGCGACGACTATAGACCGGGTTCAACTGAATGTCATCTCGGCGGCGCGCCGCTCGAGCACCTCAACGAGGATGTCGCCCGGTGCGCGCACGAAACAGCCGCGCACGCCGGCGCGAATCCGCGTCACCGGTTGCACGATTTCCGCGCCATTGTCGACCAGATGCGCGTAGGCGGCATCGAGATCCTCGACCAGTACGCCGAAGTGATCGATGCCTTGCACGCGGACGCCGTCCGGCACGATCGCCGAACGCGCATCCGGCAGTGCCGTGATGAACAAGTTGACGGTGCCGATTCGCAGGTCGACGCGGCCGGGGCGTCGCACGACTTCGGCGTTCAGGCAACGCGCGAACCATGCGGCCGTGGCCTCGGCATCAGCTGAGCAGAGTTGCAGGTGATCCCATTTGAATTCGATCATGATCGAGGTCAGTACGTGAAGGAGTGGCCGGAATGGGAGATGAACGTGGTCAGAGCTCGATACGCGACAGCTTGCCGAGCAATACCGAGTACGACAGCGTGCCGACGAGGCAGATCGCGCCCATCAGGTTCAGCGCCCAGAAAAAGTTGCCGGTGTGCTGCGTCACGTAGCCGATCATCAGCGGCGTGGTGACGGCCGCGATATTCGCGGCAAGGCTGGTGATGCTGCTGGTGAGCCCGACATAGCGTTTCGGCGCGATCTCGGAGACGGCGGCCCACGACATCGAGCCGATCCCCTGCGCGAAGAACGCGATGGTGAGGATCGCGATTACCAACGCATTCGAGTGCACGAAATTGACGAGCACGATCGATGCGCCGAGGAAGGTGCCGATCACGAGCGGCGCCTTGCGGGACGACGACATCGACACGCCGCGCCGGATGCAGAGATCCGACAGATAGCCGGCCATCAGGATCCCGAGCGTCGCGCCGATGAACGGCATCGCCTGGAAGAAGCCGACCTTGATCATCGACATGTGCCGCTCTTCGACGAGATAGGTCATGAACCACGTCGTGAAGAACACCAGTAGCGTGTTGTTGCAGAACTTGCCCAGACAGATCGCGAGGATCTGCCGGTAGCCGAGCAAGCGCAGCGCCATGCGCCAGTCGAACGGGTCGCGCGCGGTCACCACAGGCCGCCCTTCGGTGATGTACTGTAGCTCGGCCGCGTTGACGCGCGGATGCCGCGACGGATCGCGATAGAGCCGGTACCAGACAACGCTGAACAGGATGCCGAACGCGCCGGTCGCGAAGAAGACCGTACGCCAGCCGAACGCCGACGAGATCCACAGCAGCAGCCCGGTGAAGAGCGGTGTGCCGATGTACTGGCCCATCACGTATACACTCGTCGCAAACCCGCGCTCCTGGACCGGAAACCACATCGTCACCGCGCGCGCGTTCGACGGAAACGCGGGCGCCTCGAGCGCGCCCATCGCGAGCCGCGAGCCGAGCAGCATGTGATAGCCGTGCGCGAGCCCTTGCGTGAGCGTCGCAAGCGACCAGCCGACGAGCGACAGCGCATACGCTACGCGCGAGCCGAGCAGGTCGGCGAGCACGCCTGCCGGCAGCAGCGCGATTGAGTACGCGAGGCCGAACACCGCGAACAGCTCGCCCATCTGCACGCGGGTGAGCGCGAGATCCTTCGACAGCGCAGGCGCGACGATGCCGAGCGCCGAGCGGTCGACGTAGTTGAGGATGGTAGCCACCAGCAGCATCGACAGCATGCCGTAGCGCACCCTCGATCGTCTCGCGAGGGCTGCGGGCGCGTCGAGATCGCGCATCACCAAAACCTGCTCTTCTGCGGTTTTCAATGTCGTCTCCTTATATATTCGATTTGATGGGCCGGCGCGCAGTCGTCGTGCGCGCTCGCGCGCGTCAGGTCAACCGCGCCCGACGAACGGCATCGCGCTCGCCATGATCGTCATGTGCAGAATGTTCGCTTCGAGCGGCAGGCTCGCCATCTGCACGATCGCGTTCGCGACGTGCGCGACGTCGACGCGCGGCTCCTGCGCGACGCGGCCGTCGGCCTGCAGCACGCCGCTGTTCATGCGCTCCGTCAGCGACGTGGCGGCATTGCCAATGTCGATCTGGCCGCATGCGATATTGAATGGACGGCCGTCGAGCGCGAGCGAGCGTGTGATGCCGAGCACCGCGTGCTTCGTGGCCGTGTATGCGATCGTGTTCGGGCGCGGCGTGTGCGCGGAGATCGACCCGTTGTTGATGATGCGCCCGCCTTGCGGCGTTTGCTGCTTCATCTGGCGCCATGCGGCGCGGGCGCACAGGAACACGCCCGTCAGGTTGGTCGCGATCACGTCGTTCCAGAACTGCAGCGAGTAGTCGTCGAGTGGCACCGCACCCGCGTTGCGGCCGGCGTTGTTGAACAGCACGTCAAGGCGCCCGAAGTCTTGTGCGATCTGCGCGAAGCTCGCGTCGACCGATGCTTCGTCGGAAACGTCGGTCGGAATGGCCGCCGCGTCACCGCCGGTGCGCTCGATGATCTCCTTCGTCGCGAGCAGCGGATCGATGCGCCTGCCGAGCAGTGCGACGGTGAAACCTGTGCGCGCGAGCGCCACAGCCGCCGCCTGCCCGATTCCGGTACCGGCGCCCGTCACTGCCGCAATTTTTTTCTCTGGCTGCATTTTCACGACCTCGTCGTCGGTTCGTTGAACGTGCCAAAAGCATTGCGCGGCGGCGATTCTGCAGCAATCTTGATTCTTTCAATCAATATCAAGCGCCCCGTCCGGTCGGGGCGGCGTCAGGGTTTTCCTGAGTTCGCCGACGCGTCGGGCGGAGGCCTGCACTGTACCGGCGCATCGCAAACCGCACGACCGTAACCGTTCGGCAATTCGGCTGTTCGATGCCACACGGACATGTTGATCGAATCAATCAATATTGACCCGCGTCGACCGTGCTTCGTAGGCTGTGCTCCGTTTTCCGACCTAAGGACGAGACCATGCCTGACAACAATCGCACCCGCCTGCTGGTGGCGCGACGCGTGCCGGCCGCGGTGGCCGCACGCGCGGAAGCCGACTTCAACGCTTATGTAACCGACGCCGACATGGACGCGCCGTCCGTCGTCGAGTTCTGCAACCGCTACGACACGCCGGCGGTGCTGATCGGCAAGAAATCAGGGCTGCAGGCCGAGCACATCGCGGCATTGCCGCCGAGCGTGAAGATCATTGCGAACGCGAGCGCCGGCTACGATCACATGGATGTGACCGCCGCGCGCGCGCGCGGGATCGTGGTCAGCAACGCACCCGACGCGCTCACCGACTGCACGGCCGATTTCACGCTGCTGCTGATGCTGGCCGCGTGCCGGCGTGCGTCGGAGTACGAGCGTATCGTGCGCGCCGGTTGGGGAAAGTCGTTCGGCATGACGGACATGCTCGGCACGCGCGTGAACGGCAAGACGCTCGGCGTCGTCGGCTTCGGCCGGATCGGGCGGGCGGTTGCGCAGCGTGCGCGGGGTTTCGGAATGAAAATCGTCTATACCGACCGGCGGCCCGCACCGCCGGAGATCGAAGCCGGCGCACGCTATTGCGCGGACCTCGACACGCTGCTGCCGCAGTGCGACATTCTCACGCTGCACGTGCCGGGCGGCGGCACGCCGCTGATGACGCGTCGCGAGTTCGGCCTGCTGCGCGACGGTGCGGTGTTCGTGAACGCAGCGCGCGGCAGTCTCGTCGACGAGGATGCGCTGTACGATGCACTGGCATCGCGTCGGCTCTTCGGTGCGGGGCTCGACGTCTACCGGAACGAGCCGAATATCGATCCGCGCTTCGCCACGCTCGACAACGTGTTTCTGTCGCCGCACATGGCGAGCGCGACGATCGAGACGCGCGACCAGATGGGGTTTACCGCGCTCGACAACGTCGCGGCGGTGCTTGAGGGGAGGGCGGCACCGAACGCGCTGTGACGGCGACCGGGGTGGCTGCTCATTGATGCCGGGGCGTCCAATAGCAGGAACGCGGGCGCTCGGCAGATGCTTACCGACACCCCCCTCCGCCACCAGCACCTCATGTGTTGGTGGAAGCCGTTAAAAGGGCTGGGAATCGGCCGCGTGGAGGCGTATCCAGGTCGTGACAGTCATGTAACCATCCGCAATCACCCCGTGGGCGTCGGGAAATCAATACAGGGGACGCGGTCAGTGCGTCGGTGGTGCGAGACAACAAAGCCGAATGTAGAACTCGGCATCGACATCGGCTATGTTCGTCGCGCCCGGTGCAATCGCAAGGGTTCGAGCAAGCAAAATCGCATAGAAGCCGGGAACCGGCCATCGTCAATCGCAGTCGTCATGGCTGCGCTGGCGGAATCCGGCAAGCTGCCACGAGTGTGGGCTTCCGCCATGCCGCGCACCAAGCGATTGAACCAAGAAATGACACGATTTCTCGAAGACAGTGGATGCGGAGACCAAAATGAAGTCGTAGTTTTGACTGACGGAGCTCGAGACCTAGCCGGCGTCGCCAACAATCTGCCATACGACAACGAGTGGGTTCTCGATTGAGCACACATCGGACGGATGATGCGACGCGTTGATCGGGCTATCGCGCCTTTGGCATACGGGCGACTCACGGACGGTGGATCAGCGTTTGAGTTATGTGATCTGTTTGTCCGCTTCCGCCATTACGTTTGGGTCGGACGCACATTTGCCTGGAAGCAGCTTGCAGCCAGACTCGCTCGCTTGCTTGACCTCCGCGAGAAGCGCGATCCGGCGGTGAGACGTGAAGTCAGGAAAGCGAGCTATAGCCTGTTGAATGTGGTCACGTATCTCAGCAGTAACGTCGAGTCGCTGATTGACTATCGCACCTGGCAATGCTCGGGAGGGCGGATCTCCACCGGATTCGTGGAATCATCAATTAATCGACTCATTGGTCGTCGTATGTGCAAGGGCCAGCAGATGCGCTGGAGTCGCGTGGGAGCACAGAGTGTCGTGCAATTGCGCGTGGCATTGTTGAACCGGGAATTTCACGAACTCGCACAGCGCCAGTTTCCGTGCATTGGACTGCAGCGCGTTAGTTGGCCATGGCGATGAGCTTCCGGGCCTTTTTAACGGCTTCCTTCAACAGCAGCTGCAGGAGCGGATGCAGTCGATGCTGCTCGAGCGCAGCGCACGGTCGCGCCGACCCGACGAAGTGATCCGGCGCCAAGTGGCGCACCTGCGCGACGCGTAGCAGATGACGCCTGATCTCGTGCTGAAAGATTCATACATCCTCGACTTTCTCGGCCTCAATGATCACTATCTGGAGCGTGATCTCGAGGATGCGATTCTGCGCGAGATGGAACAGTTCTGTTGATTTCCACCGCATCCCCGGTGGGTCAATTCCGCGTGGACGTCAACAGCCGCAGCGTTCGCACCAAATCCGACGGGGGGATGCAGCATCACCCGGTACTCGAACAGCGGCAGGTCACGCACTCGGCGAACCGTTGTCTCGTGGATCTGCGGGCAGCGTGTCCCACATTGCTCGCAGTACATGACCTTGCTGACCGGCTTCAAATACAGCGACAGCCTGCGGCCTTCGCCTTCCGGCTATTCCACACGCTCCAAATCGCTGACCTGTCCAGCAACCCGGTGCCTGAAGTGCCTTGCGATCGAGCAACTCCTCCTCCTGACCTCCTTACAGTCAGGCGTCAGATTCGCAATCGGCATCAAATCTTCCACGGTTTCCTGTGATGAACCATTTTTAAGCCATTTCCTAGTGTTTTCCCTTAAATGGATGTGTCGGGTTTTTCCCGTAGTGCGCCTCCGCGAGCGCCCAGTGCCCGGCGCAGCAGTAGTTCCCGTCAAATCGCGCCCGGCCGCGCCAATACTGGCTGTAGCGTCACTGGTACTTTTCCACAAGCGCCGGCTTTTTTCGTCCGTAGCCGATGCATTACCAAAGGTATGGGAAAGCGCACAAAAAATGTATCTGGAACAACGAAATTGGATTGATACGCTGCAATCACTGTATCAGCGCCGTCAACCACGCAGAAGCGGCATCGGGCCCACCCGCCAATCGGGCTATCGATGCCGAATCAGACGAAGTTCGCGGTTTCCCTTGCCAGTTAGTCGGGACGACAGAATGACTCCAAATCTGACGTTTGCGCCGGGCGACGTACTTCCCCCCGAAGCAATCCACACCGATGGTGCGCCGTCGATCGCCCGTTCGAGTATCGCGACCGGAACCGACATCCTGACCGTCAAGCACCTGTCGAAGATTTTCGGCCCGAAGCCGGAGCGTGCGATCGAGATGCTCAAGCGCGGTGTCGGCCGCAACGAGATTTTCGCTGAAACCGGCAACATGGTGGCGGTCAACGACGTGAGTCTGAGCGTGCGGGCCGGCGAAATCTTCGTGATCATGGGGCTGTCGGGCTCCGGGAAATCGACGCTGGTCCGCCTGCTCAACCGGCTGATCGAGCCGACGTCGGGGCAGGTCGTGCTCGAAGGCCGCGACATCGCACCGATGTCGACGCCGGAACTGCGCGACGTCCGGCGCCAGAAGATGGCGATGGTGTTCCAGTCGTTCGCATTGCTGCCTAACCGCACCGTGATCGACAACATCGCATACGGGCTCGAAGTCGCGGGCATCAAGAAGGCGCAGCGCTACGACGTCGCGCGTGCCGCGCTGGAGCGCGTCGGCCTCGGGTCGTACGAAAAGCTGCTGCCGAGCGAACTGTCGGGCGGCATGCAGCAGCGCGTGGGCCTGGCACGCGCGCTGGCGGTGAATCCGTCGGTGCTGCTGATGGATGAGGCATTCTCCGCGCTCGATCCGCTGATCCGCTTCGAAATGCAGAACGAGCTGCTGCGCCTGCAGAAGGAAGAGCAGCGCACGATCGTGTTCATCTCCCACGATATCGAGGAAGCGGTCAAGATCGGCGGGCGCATCGGCATCATGAAGGACGGCTGCCTGATCCAGGTCGGCACGCCGGCCGAACTGATCCAGACGCCGGCCGACGCGTACGTGCAGGACTTCTTCCGCAACGTCGACGTGTCGCGCTTCCTGAAGGCGTCGAGCATGATGACGAAGATTGAACGCGGACTGCTTCGCTGCGATGCGGGCACGCCGTCCGAGCGTTACCTGAACCAGCTGATCGACAGCGGCGCGGAATGCGGCTACGTATGCGACGAGGCCGGCCATTACCTGGGCTGCGTCACGCCCGCGACGCTTCACCGGTCCGGCACGCGGCCGATTCGCGAGGCATTCCTGAACGACTTCAATGCGGTTCCGATCGATACCGATCTGCATCGGCTCGCGTCGATCGCGCTGACCCAGGAGCACGACGTGCCGGTGACGGACACAGCGGGACGACTGGCCGGCGTCGTGTCCTGCCGGACGATACTCAAGCAGATGATGCAACGGAGGGCAGCATGAATTCGTCGGTGATCGGGAAGTTCGCGGAGAACTTCGTCAATTTCCTGTTTCTGCATTTCCGCGGCGGCTTCGACACGTTCTCGGCGGGGCTTGGCGCGGTCGTGAAGCTGCTCGAGGACGGCCTTGCCGCGATACCGTTCATCGTAATGGTCGTGATCCTGGTCGGCCTCGCGCTGTGGCGTCGCGGCGTCGTGTTTTCGGTCTTCGTCGGCGGCGCGCTGCTCGTGATTCACTACATGGGCTTGTGGGCGCAGACGGTGTCGACCCTCGCGCTCGTGACCGCGGCGACGTTCTTCAGCCTCGTGATCGGTGTGCCGCTCGGCATCTGGGGCGCACGCAACAACCGGATCGGCATGATCCTGCGCTCGCTGCTCGATTTCATGCAGACCATGCCGGCATTCGTGTACCTGATCCCGGCCGTGATCCTGTTCGGTCTCGGCCGCGTGCCGGCGGTGATCGCCACGATCGTGTTTGCGATGCCGCCCGTCGTGCGGCTGACGACGCTCGGCATCCGCCAGGTTCGCGAGGAACTGATCGAAGCCGGCCGTTCGTTCGGCAGCACCGACTGGCAGCTTCTGTGGAAGATCCAGTTGCCGAACGCGTTGCCGTCGATCATGGCCGGCGTGAACCAGACGATCATGATGGCGCTGTCGATGGTGGTGGTCGCGTCGATGATCGGCGCGGGCGGCCTCGGCGAATACGTGCTGAGCGGGATCCAGCGGCTCGACATCGGGATCGGCTTCGAAGGCGGGCTGGGCGTGGTGCTGCTCGCGATCGTGCTGGACCGCCTGACGGAAAGCTTTGGCGTGAAGGCGAAGAAGAAGGTGAAGAAGCCGATGGCCCGCACCGGCAAGGCCGGCCCGCACGGCGCGGCACGCACCTGATGAGCACAGAGGTGAAACGCAGTTGACGGACGATGAAGCGCCGCGGCCACGGTGCCGCGGCTCAGCCGGTGTAGCAGTGCATGGAGACCAGAAACGCCGATCAAGGCGTTTCTCATTCTTGAAAGACTCGCGTGATTAAAAAGGAGTACTAGATGAAAATCCATACGTTCAAGTCGCTTCTGGCGAAACTTGCGGTATCGACGGTGGTTGCCTGCAGCGCAGGTGTGGGCGCGGTGTCGGCGGCCGAACCGGTCAAGATCGCGGTGACCAACTGGGCGGACGTGCTGGCGGTGGCCAACGTCGCGAAGTACGTGCTGGAGACGCAGCTTAAGCAGCCGGTGCAGTTCGTCCAGGCCGATATCGGCATCCAGTACCAGGGCGTCGCCCGCGGGGATCTCGACATCATGGTCGGCGGCTGGCTGCCGGTCACGCACGGCACGTACTACGCGAAGTACAAGAACGATCTGGATGACGTCGGCATCATCTACACCGGCGGCAAGAACGGCTGGGCCGTGCCGACCTACGTTCCGGAATCGGAGCTGTCGTCGATCGCCGACCTGAACAAGCCGGAAGTCAAGAGCAAGCTGAACGGCACGATCCAGGGCATCGAGCCGGGTGGCGGCCTGATGCAGGCGTCGGAGAAGACGATCAAGGCCTACAACCTGGAAGGCTACAACCTCCAGGCATCGAGCGAGGCCGGGATGCTGGCGAGCGTGTCGCGTGCGTACCAGTCGAAGCAGTGGATCGTCGCGACGGTCTGGAGCCCGCACTGGCTGTTCCAGAAGTGGCAGATGCGTTACCTGAAGGACCCGAAGGGCACGCTCGGCGGTGAAGAACAGGTCCACGCGTTCGCGTCGAAGAAGTTCGCGGGCAAGTTCCCGCGCGCCGACGTGTTCTTCAAGCACCTGAAGCTGACGCTGGCCGACGTCGAGGCGATCGAGTTCGAAGGCAACAGCACGAACGACTACGCGACGGCTGCGAAGAAATTCGTCGATGCCCACCCGGACAAGCTGAAGGCCTGGCTGCAGCAGTAACGTCGTGCGGCGGTAGCGCAGGCGACGCGTTCGACGTCGTCCGCGTGAACCGGCCAGGTGTATCGCCGCAAGCCGATGGCCGGTGCCGCAACGATGGTGCCGGCTTGGCAGCGGACGGTACACGCAGTCGATGCAGCCCATCACGAACCGCGCCGCGGAGTCACCAAGTGAACGAGAACGCCCGATTTTTTTCCGAAACCCTCCAGAGCCGAGATCCGGTGATCGCATCGGAGATCGCACTGGAGCTGCGTCGCCAGCAAACCCAGATCGAGCTGATCGCGTCCGAAAACATCGCGTCCGCGGCGGTGTTGGAAGCCCAGGGAACCGTGCTGACGAACAAGTACGCGGAAGGCTACCCGTCCCGGCGGTACTACGGCGGTTGCGATCATGTCGACCGGATCGAGGCGCTCGCGATCGACCGCGCGTGCGCACTGTTCGACGCGAACCATGCGAACGTCCAGCCGCACTCGGGCGCGCAGGCAAACGGTGCAGTGATGCTCGCGCTGGCCAGGCCCGGCGACACGGTGATGGGCATGTCGCTCGATGCGGGCGGCCACCTCACGCACGGTGCGCGGGCCGGGCTGTCGGGGAAATGGTTCAACGCGGTGCAGTACGGCGTGAACCCGGACACGCTGCGCATCGATTACGACGACGTGCGCCGGCTCGCCGAGCGTCATCGCCCGAAGCTGATCATTGCGGGCTATTCCGCGTATCCGCGCGCGCTCGACTTCGCCGCGTTTCGCGAGATCGCGGACAGCGTCGACGCGAAGCTGATGGTCGACATGGCGCACATCGCCGGCATCGTCGCGGCCGGCCACCATCAGAACCCGGTGCCGTTCGCGGACGTGGTGACGTCCACCACGCACAAGACGCTGCGCGGCCCGCGCGGCGGCTTCATCCTGACGAACCACGCCGAGGTCGCGAAGCAGATCAATTCGGCGGTCTTTCCGGGGCTGCAAGGCGGGCCGCTGATGCACGTCGTCGCGGGCAAGGCCGTGGCATTCGCGGAAGCACTTCGCCCCGAATTTACCCGCTATATCGACCAGATGCTGCGCAATGCGCAGGCGCTCGCGGGCGTGCTGACGGCAGGCGGCCTGAAGCTCGTCACGGGCGGCACGGACAACCACCTGCTGCTGGTCGACCTGCGTTCGCGGCGCATCACCGGCACGCAGGCAGAGAAGGCGCTGGAGCGCGCAGGCATCACCTGCAGCAAGAACGGCATTCCGTTCGATACGGAAAACTTCACCGTCACGTCTGGCATCCGGCTCGGCACGCCGGCCGGCACCACGCGCGGTTTCGGTATCGCGCAGTTCGAGCAGATCGGCGAAATGATCCTCGACGTGCTGGACGCGATCGAGCGCGACCCGGCCGGCGACGAAGCGGTCGAGCGCGCGGTGCGCACGCGCGTGCGCGACCTGTGCAACCAGTTTCCAATCTACGCGCATGCGGAGGTGTTCGCCTGAGCGCGGAAGCGGACCGGGTCAGGAACATCGTTCGGATAACGTAGCTAACCGGTCGTCGCGCATGCATCAACGTGCCGACGACATTGAGTCGAATTGCCGGTTTCCCGCCTGACGGCGGGAACCTGGCGCACCCACCTGAATGAGGAATCGAAATGAGCTTCGAGGGCGTACACACACCGCTGGTCACCCCGTTCGACGCGGACGGCGAAATCGATCACGAACTGCTTGGCCGGCATGCGGCCGATCTCGCCGGCCGCGTGTCTGGCCTCGGCATCGGCGGGACGACGGGCGAATACTATGCATTGAGCTTCGACGAGCGCGTGCGCACGTTCGACACGGTCGCGGCCGCAGCCGGCGGCAAGACGTTCCTGACCGCGGGCATCAATGCGACGACGACGAAGGAAGTGCTGCGTCTCGGCCGCGAAGCGAAACGCGCGGGATTGAACGCGCTGCTCGTTGCCGCGCCGTATTACGCGCAACCGACCCAGCAGGAACTGCTCGCGCATTTGCTCGCCGTGGACGACGCGCTCGACATGCCGATCATGCTGTACAACTTCCCGGCGCGCACCGGCACCGAAATCGGCGACGGAATTCTCGAAACGCTGCTCGAGCGCAAGAATTTCGTCGCGATGAAGGAAAGCACCGGCGACATCGCGCATCTGCATCACCTGTCCACGCATTTCGGCGGCCGGCTCGTGCTGAGCTGCGGCATGGATGACCAGGCGCTCGAGTTCTTCGCATGGGGCGCCCGCAGCTGGGTCGGCGGCGCATCGAACTTCCTGCCCGAAGCGCACACCGACCTGTTCGACGCATGCGTGACGCGCGGCGATTTCGCGACCGGCCGCAATCTGATGGCGCAACTGCTGCCGGTGCTCGAACTGCTCGAGCGCAGCGGCAAGTTCATTCAGTACGTGCGTTACGGGTGCGAGCTGGCCGGCTTGCCGGTAGGCGTCGCGCGCGCACCGCTCGGCGCGCTGTCGGGCGACGAGCGTGACGCGTTCGCGAAGCTCGTGAAGCCGCTGCTGCGCGAGCGCCGGTAATTCATCATGAGCACGAGTGTGGAATTCGCGCGGTTTCCGGCGCCAGACGGGATGAATGGCTGGTGGGAGAGCCTGCCGCCCGCGACGGACGCCCGCACCGTCGCGTCCGAGAGCCGGTTCGACTGGGTCGTCGTCGGCGGCGGCATCACCGGGCTGTGCGCGGCCCGGCGGCTCGCGGAGCTCGCGCCCGGCGCGTCCATCGCGCTCGTGGAGGCCGACCGGATCGGCCGCACGACGGCCGGGCGCAATTCCGGATTCTTCGTCGACCTGCCGCACGACATCAGCAGCGAAAGCTACTCACGCAGCATCGAGGAAGATCGCGCCGACGTTCGGTTTCAGCGGCACGGCATCGACTATGTGCGTGACATCGTGAGGCGCTTCGGCATCGACTGCGACTGGCGCGACGACGGCAAATTTCACGCATCGGCGAACAAGAAGGGCGCCGCCGCGCTCGCGCATTTTGCCGACGGCCTGACCCGCATCGGCGAAGCATTCGAATGGCTCGACCAAGCCGCGATCAAGGCTGTGACCGGCACCGACTTCTACACGGGCGCGCTGTTCACGCCTGGCTGCAGCACAGTGCAGCCGGCTGCGCTGATGCGCGGGCTCGCGGCCACGCAGCCGGACAACGTGACGGTGTTCGAGCTCAGCCCGGTCACGCTGATCGAGCCGCGCGGCGACACGCGCGTGCTGCATTTCGCCGGCGGCACGATCGTCGCGAAGCAGGTGATCCTGTGCACGAACGCGTACGCGGCGACTTTCGGCATGCATTCGAACGGCTTGCTGCCGGTCTATACGTTTGCGTCGCTCACGCGCCCGATGAGTGCCGACGAAGTCGCGAAGCTCGGCGGCACGCGCTCGTGGGCGGTGATTCCGGCTGATCCGATGGGCACGACCGTGCGGCGCCTGATCACCGATCGCATTTGCGTGCGCAACCATTTCGCGTTCCGGCCGGACGTGAAGGTGTCTGCGGCTGATCTGGCGAAGGCGCGGCATCTGCATCAGCGCTCGTTCGCGCGCCGCTTCCCGGTGCTCGGCGGCGTCGAGCTCGAATATACGTGGGGCGGGCCGCTGTGCCTGTCCGCGAACAACGGCGCGCTGTTCGGCAAGCGCGCCGACGGTCTCTACGAGGCGATCGGCTGCAACGGCCTCGGGCTGAGCCGCGGATCGTCGTCCGGCAAGCTGATCGCCGAATATGCGCTCGGCGAATCGAACAGCCTCGTGCAGCAGCTGCTAAAGCAGCCGCATCCGCGCCCGCTGCCGGTCCGACCGATCGTCGACCTGGCCGTGTCGGCGACGATCTGGGCCAAGGAATTCTCGGCAGGTGCCGAGCTTTGATTTTCAAGGAAACGACATGACGACCCATCAGGATTGGAAGCAGAAGGCGAGTGCGTTGTCGCTCGACGGCCGCGCGGTTATCGCGGGGCAACGCAGCGCGGCGGCGTCGGGCGAGACGTTCGCGACGCTCAACCCGGCGTCAGGCAAGGTGCTCGCGGAAGTGGCGCGCTGTAACGAGCGCGATGTCGATCGCGCGGTCGCGGCCGCGCGCGACGCGTTCGAGTCGGGTGTCTGGTCGAAGGCCGCGCCCGCGCATCGCAAGGCGGTGCTGCTGCGCCTCGCGCAGCTGATCGACGAGCATGCAGAGGAACTCGCGCTACTCGAGGCGCTGGAAGCCGGCAAGCCGATCGGCGAATGCCTGGGGCTGGACATTCCCGAATCGGCCGCGTGCATTCGCTGGCACGCGGAAGTGACGGACAAGCGCTACGACGCGTTGTCACCGTCCGGCGCCGGCGTCGTCAGCATGATCACGCGCGAACCGATCGGCGTCGTCGGCGCCGTGCTGCCGTGGAATTTCCCGGCGCTGATGCTAGCGTGGAAAATCGGCCCGGCGCTGTCGGTCGGCAACAGCGTGGTCGTGAAGCCTGCCGAGCAGACGTCGCTGTCGACGCTGCGCATCGCCGATCTCGCGCTGGAAGCCGGCGTGCCGCCCGGCGTGTTCAGCGTCGTGACCGGGTTCGGCGGCGAAGCGGGCGAGGCGATCGGCCGCCATCCGGACGTCGATCTCGTTGCGTTCACCGGCTCGACCGCGACCGGCAAGCGCTTCCTCCACTACTCGGCCGACACCAACCTGAAGCGCGTCGTGCTCGAGTGCGGCGGCAAAAATCCGCAGGTGATCCTGCCGGACGTCGCGAACCTCGACGCGGTGGCCGAGCAGGCGGTCGCAGCGGCATTCTGGAACATGGGCGAGAACTGCAGCGCCGGCTCGCGGATCCTCGTGCCGTCGAGCCGCAAGGCCGAGCTGCTGGAGAAGATCCAGGCCGTGCTCGCCGGCTGGAAGACCGGCGATCCGCTCGACCCGGACGTGAAGCTCGGTGCGCTGATCGAGCAGAAGCACTACGAGAAGGTGCTCGGCCATATCGAGAAGGCGAAGGCAGAAGGCGCGCACGTGGTGTGCGGCGGCCGCGCGATCCTCGCGGAGACCGGCGGCTGGTTCGTCGAACCGACGATCTTCGACCGGGTGACGCTGGAGATGAGCATCGCGCGCGACGAAGTGTTCGGGCCGGTCGTGTGCTTCATCGAGTACGACGACGTCGACGATGCGGTGCGGATCGCGAACGATACGTGCTACGGGCTGGCCGCGTCGCTGTGGACCGACAACGTGAATAGCGCGCACAAGATCGCCGCGCGGATTCGCGCGGGCACGGTCACCGTGAACTGCTTCGGCGAAGGCGACCTGTCGACGCCGTTCGGCGGCTTCAAGCAATCGGGGTTCGGCGGGCGCGACAAGTCCGTCTACGCGCACGATCAATATTGCGAGCTGAAGACCACCTGGCTGAAGCTCGACTGAGTGCGCGGGCCGGGCACGACGCGCGATGGTGCGCCGAACCATGCGTCGCCCGCATGGTCGCCGGTCGTTCGGCCTGCGGGAGTCGCGCACAGCGCGACAAGCGGCGACCCTTGCGGCTGCCGAACCGATGTGCGACTTGCAGTCCCCGTAATCGCTTCCGATAATGGCGGCGCGGTGCACAATCGATCGAAAATGGCGTCGTCGCGACGCTGTTGCGGCGGCCGGGCCGCCCTTGTCAGCCGCCCGGCCGACGCGCAAGCTGCAATATTCGGATAATTGAATGGTTTGCGATGAGACAGCCCGCGGCCAGCGTGCGGGACTGTTGTCGACGGGTGCGTCGACGCAGCGTCCGACCTCCGTTTTGAGAGTGAAAGCCATGTTGAAGAAGCAATTGTTTGCCGACCGACTTCTCGCGCAGATGCCGTCGCTTCGCGCGCTGCGGTGCTTCGTGACGGCGGCGCGCTATGAGAGCTTCACCCAGGCGGCCGAGGTGCTGTGCGTGACGCAGGCCGCGATCAGCCGGCAGATCAAGGAACTCGAGGATTCGCTCGACGTTGCGCTGTTCGAGCGCACCGGCCGGCACATCGCGCTGACGGATGCCGGACGGATTCTCTACAACGCGTCGTATCTGTCGATCATGAACATCGCCGAGGCGGCGGAGGCCGTGCGGCGCACCGACAAGCACGCGTTGATGGTCTGCGTGTCGCACACGTTCTCGGCGCTGTGGCTGTCGTCGCGGCTGCCCGCGTTTCGCGAGCAGTTTCCGAATATCCAGCTGCACGTGATCGTCACCGAACATTTCATGGAGCTCGACGGGCTCATCGAGCCCGACGTGATCATCACGAAGAACCCGCCGCGCGAGCCCGAGTTCGAATCCGAGCCGCTGTTTCATGACATCGTGTATCCAGTCTGCAGCCCGTCGTTTCACGAGCGGCATTTCCACGGCCGGTCGCTGAAGCCGCTGGACCTGCTGTCGAGCCCGACGTTGAACCTGTCGATGCTCGGCCGCGCGCAGGTGTGCGAGCACGTCGACTGGCGCGTGTGGCGCAACTGGTTTCAGCAGAGCGACGGCACCGATATGCTGAGTCAGAACAAGTATCTGGAAAGCAACGACTACCGGCTGCTCGTCGCGCAGGCCGAGGCCGGCGAGGGCACGCTGCTCGGCTGGCATCACCTCGTGCACCGGCAGATCGACCAGGGCATCCTGATGCGGCCGGTGCAGGACGTGCTGGTGTTTCGCGATCGCCATCACTACCTGATCACGCACCGGAATGCTCAGCCGCGCCCGGAGTATCGGATGTTCCGGGAGTGGCTGAGCAACGAGGTCGGCGTGATGATGCGCGGCTGGCTCGACACCGGCGTCGAGATCGCGGGCTAGCGCATCGGCTGCATCGCTCGATCGCGCTGTTCGACAAGGAAGTCTTTCCCGTTTGCTCTCCGGCGTGGCTGCGGCAGGACAGCGCGCTACGGACACGGCGTCGCGCTTGGCTGGGGGTGGTTCGTTCACGACCTGCTTGATACGGCGTCGATTTCAGAATTGAAACTTCGGTTCCATATTTGACGCGGTGCGGCGCCGGGCCTCGCGGCCGGTCACGGTACATCAACGCCGTCCGTTCCATTCTCGATGTGGCCTGCTTTTTGCATTACCGGAGCGACATGCTGGATGTCCGCTCGTTTGACGGATCTTTCCGGATAAACGGAAACGAACCCGACAGTTCGACGGATGCCGCCGATTTTCAATCGTAAGGTGATGCAATGACTGACTACGACAAACGAAGCACCGTATCTGACGGCGACGCGCATTGCGATGCGCAGGAACGCCTGGCGGACGCCAATCGGTCCGCATTGACGCCCGGATGGGTCGGCGCACGCCGCCTCGACACGAACTGGGCCTGGGCGAAAGGAACACCAGGCTACGACTGGATGGATCACGCGCCGCTTTTCGATCCCCGCGATTGATCCTCCCGCGAGCGCAGGTCGTGCCACGGGCTCGCCGTGGTTAGACCGGCGACCGAACCGGCCGGCGAGCCGGTCCCTTATTTCCGGCTGGTCGGTTGGATGCTATTCGTCGTCGCGATGTCGATAGCGGCTGTCCGGCGATCTGGCGAACATGTCGACTGGCGAAAGCCGGGACGATGCAACCTCGACTGACCGACGCGAGAATCCGCACGCCGCCCAGCGAGGCAGGCGGGTGGAGGACGGCGCGTCGGCGAGCTCAATTCAACTCTTTACTATCCATGGCCGCCGTGACGCCTACCCCCATCCAGTCCATCCTGATCGCGAACCGCTCGGAAATCTCGATTCGCGTAATGCGTGCCGCCGCCGAACTGAACATGCGTACGGTGGCGGTCTATTCGAAGGAAGACCGGCTCGCGCTGCATCGCTTCAAGGCGGACGAGAGCTACCTGATCGGCGAGGGCAAGAAGCCGCTCGCCGCGTATCTGGACATCGACGACATCCTGCGTGTCGCACGGCAGGCGAAGGTCGACGCGATTCACCCCGGTTACGGCTTCCTGTCCGAGAACCCGGACTTCGCGCAGGCCGTGATCGACGCCGGCATCCGCTGGATCGGCCCGTCGCCGGACGTGATGCGCACGCTCGGCAACAAGGTTGCCGCGCGCAATGCGGCGATCGCGGCCGGCGTGCCGGTGATGCCCGCGACCGCGCCGCTGCCGGGCGATCTCGACGCGTGCCGGGCGCTGGCCGCGGAGGTCGGCTATCCGCTGATGCTGAAGGCGAGCTGGGGCGGCGGTGGACGCGGGATGCGCGTACTGGAAAACGCTCAGGACCTCGAAACCCTGCTGCCTGTCGCGCGGCGCGAGGCGCTGGCCGCATTCGGCAACGACGAGGTGTACGTCGAGAAACTCGTGCGCAATGCGCGGCACGTCGAGGTGCAGGTGCTCGGCGACCTGCACGGCACGGTCGTCCATTTGTACGAGCGCGACTGCACGGTGCAGCGACGCAACCAGAAGGTCGTCGAACGCGCACCGGCGCCATATCTCGACGACGCGGGCCGGCAGGCGCTGTGCGAATCGGCGCTGCGCCTGATGCGCGCGGTCGGTTACACGCATGCGGGCACCGTCGAATTCCTGATGGATGCCGACACCGGCCAGTTCTACTTCATCGAGGTGAACCCGCGCATCCAGGTCGAGCACACGGTGACCGAGATGATCACCGGCATCGACATCGTGAAGGCGCAGATTCGCATCACGGAAGGCGCCCGTATTGGTCTCGCCGAGGACGCAACGGACGGCGACGGCGCGCTTGTCGCACGTGCGGCAGGCGTGCCGGAACAGCAGGCGATTCCGCTGAACGGCAACGCATTGCAATGCCGGATCACGACCGAGGATCCGGAGAACGACTTCCTGCCCGACTACGGGCGGCTCACGGCCTATCGCAGCGCGGCGGGCTTCGGCGTGCGCCTCGACGCCGGCACCGCCTATGGCGGCGCGGTGATCACGCCGTACTACGACTCGCTGCTCGTGAAGGTGACGACCTGGGCGCCGACGGCCGCCGAATCGATCCACCGGATGGATCGCGCGCTGCGCGAGTTCCGCATTCGCGGCGTCACGTCGAACCTGCAGTTCCTCGAGAACGTGATCAATCACCCGGCCTTCATCGCGGGCGACGTGACGACGCGCTTCATCGACAAGACGCCGGAGCTGCTCGCATTCGCGAAGCGTGGCGATCGCGCGACGAAGCTGCTGCGCTATCTCGGCGAGCTGAACGTGAACGGAAACGCCGAGATGAGCGGTCGCACGCTACCGGCTCTGCCGTTGCCGAAGCCGGTGTTGCCGAAGATCGATACGGCCGTGGCGATTCCTGCGGGCACGCGCGATCGCTTGCGTGAGCTTGGTCCCGAGAAATTCGCGCGCTGGATGCTCGACCAGAAGCAGGTGCTGCTGACCGACACGACGATGCGTGACGCGCACCAGTCGCTGTTCGCGACGCGCATGCGCACCGCCGACATGCTGCCGATCGCGCCGTTCTATGCGCGCGAGCTGTCGCAGCTGTTCTCGCTCGAATGCTGGGGCGGCGCGACGTTCGACGTCGCGCTGCGGTTCCTGAAGGAAGACCCGTGGGAGCGGCTCGCGCTGCTGCGCGAACGCGTGCCGAACATCCTGTTCCAGATGCTGCTGCGCGGCTCGAACGCGGTCGGCTATACGAACTACGCGGACAACGTCGTGCGCTTCTTCGTGCAGCAGGCCGCGAGTGCCGGCGTCGACGTGTTCCGCGTGTTCGATTCGCTGAACTGGGTGCGCAACATGCGCGTGGCGATCGATGCGGTGGGCGAGAGCGGGATGCTGTGCGAAGGCGCGATCTGCTACACCGGCGATCTGTTCGACACGTCGCGCTCGAAGTACGACCTCAAGTACTACGTCGGCATCGCGCGCGAACTGCAGCAGGCCGGCGTGCACGTGCTCGGCATCAAGGACATGGCCGGCATCTGCCGCCCGCAGGCGGTCGCGACGCTCGTGAAGGCGCTCAAGGAGGAAACCGGGCTGCCCGTGCATTTCCATACGCACGACACGAGCGGCATCGCCGCGGCGTCGGTGCTTGCGGCAGTCGGTGCGGGCTGCGATGCGGTTGACGGCGCGCTCGACGCGATGAGCGGGCTCACGTCGCAGCCGAACCTGTCGAGCATTGCGGCGGCGCTGGCCGGCGGCGAACGCGATCCGGGGCTGGATCAGGACCGTCTGCACGAAGCGTCGATGTACTGGGAAGGCGTGCGCCGGTATTACGCGCCATTCGAATCCGAGATCCGCGCGGGCACGGCTGACGTCTACCGTCACGAGATGCCCGGCGGCCAGTACACGAACCTGCGCGAGCAGGCGCGTTCGCTCGGCATCGATCATCGCTGGACCGAGGTATCGCGCGCGTATGCGGACGTGAACCGGCTGTTCGGCGACATCGTCAAGGTCACGCCGACGTCGAAGGTGGTCGGCGACATGGCGTTGATGATGGTCGCGAACGACCTGAGCGTGGACGACGTGCGCAATCCGGACAAGGACATCGCGTTCCCGGAATCGGTCGTGTCGCTGTTCAAGGGCGAGCTGGGCTTCCCGCCCGACGGCTTTCCGGCCGAACTGTCGCGCAAGGTGCTCAAGAGCGAGCCGCCGGCACCGTATCGTCCCGGCGACCAGATTCCGCCGGTCGACCTCGACGCGGCACGCAAGCAGGCCGAGGTCGCGTGCGAGCAACCGCTCGACGACCGGCAACTCGCGTCCTACCTGATGTATCCGAAACAGACGGTCGACTATTACGCGCACGTTCGCGCGTACAGCGACACGTCGGTCGTGCCGACGTCCGCGTTCCTGTACGGCCTGCAGCCACAGGAGGAAGTGGCGATCGACATCGAGCCGGGCAAGACGCTGCTCGTATCGCTGCAGGGCCAGCATGCCGATGCGCAGGACGGCATCGTGAAGGTGCTGTTCGAGCTGAACGGCCAGTCGCGTTCCGCGCTGGTCGAGCAGAAGAGCGTCGTGCAGGCGGGCAAGGAGCGCCATGGTCTGCAGCGTGCCGATCCGGCGAATCCGATGCATGTTGCCGCGCCGATGCCGGGCTCGGTGGTGACGGTGGCCGTACAGCCGGGGCAGCGCGTGGCGGCCGGCACCACGCTGATCGCGCTTGAGGCGATGAAGATGGAAACACACATCGCGGCGGAGCGCGACTGCGAGATCGCGGCCGTGCATGTGAAGCCGGGCGAACGGGTGGCGGCGAAGGATCTGCTGATCGAGTTGAAAGACCCGACACAATGAGGGTTGCCGCGATCGGTCGTGCGTGGTGACCGGGCGGGGCATCGCAATCGGCACACCGCCTGCTCGGGGGGGCGTGCCGAACTGTTCGGCGACGGCTGCCTGCGCGTCGTTACGCGCCGACGCGCAGGCAGCCGGCCCGCCATCGGTCAGTACACCGCGTCGCTCCCCCCCTGATCGGTCACGATCGCAACCCCCGAACTCGTGCCGAGCCGCGTCGCGCCGGCCTCGATCATCGCGAGCGCGGCCGCGCGGTCGCGTACGCCGCCCGACGCCTTCACACCGAGCACGGGGCCGACCGTGCGGCGCATCAGCGCGACATCCGCGAGCGTCGCGCCGCCGTGGCCGAAGCCGGTCGACGTCTTCACGAACGCGACGCCGAGGTCGCGGCACATCTCGCACACGCGCACCTTCTCGTCGTCGGTCAGCAGCCCCGTTTCAAGAATCACCTTGAGCGGCACCGTGCCGCAGGCGCGGTGCACGGCGTCGATATCGGCCTTCACGTCGTCGGCGCGGCCGCTCTTCAGCGCGCCGAGGTTGATCACCATGTCGATCTCGCGCGCGCCCGCCGCGATCGCGGCCGACGCCTCGAACGCCTTCGCGGCGGACAGGCCCGCGCCGAGCGGGAAGCCGACCACCGCACACACAAGCACGCCGGTGTCGGCCAGCTCGCGCGCGGCGAGCGGCACGTTCGCCGAATTCACGCAGACCGAGTAAAAGCGATGCTCGGCCGCCTGGCGGCAGAGTTCGCGGATCTGTGCGTCGCTCGCGTCGGGCGCGAGCAGCGTGTGATCGATGGTTTGAGCGAGTTGGGCGTTGGAAAGCGGCATGTTTCAGGACTCCACGGATCGTGTGCGGGAAGGGCACACGTAAAGTTGATGTTTTCACATCGGTTTGTTACAAATACGACATTCCGGCCGGGCCCACGCGCCCGGCATGACAAGCGACGGATGCGACGGGTACGCAGGATACTGGCATGGAAACGAAGAAGGGCGAACGGATCAAGACGCTGATGAATGTGCTGCAAGGGCAGAACGCGATTCATCTGAGGGAAGTCGCCGAACTGTTCGGCGTGTCGGAAATGACGATCCGACGCGACCTCGCGGACAATCCGCACGGCCTCAGCCTGATCGGCGGCTACGTGACGCGCCACTTCGCCGCGCAGCGCAGCGACATCGGCGAGTACGTCGTCAGCGCCGAGAACAACCGGCAGACCGAGGAGAAACGCCGCATTGGCAAGCTGGCCGCGCAGTTCGTGACGACCGGCGACACGATCTTCGTCGACTGCGGCTCGACCACGCCGTTCATCGTCGACTTCATCCCTGACGACCTCGAATTCACCGCCGTCTGCAATTCGCTGAACGTGTTCGCGAAGCTGCAGCAGAAACCGCATTGCAGCGTGATCCTGTGCGGCGGCGTGTATCACCGCAAGAACATGGTGTTCGAGTCGGTGGCCGAGACGGGCATCCTCGACACGGTGCGTGTGTCGAAGGCGTTCATCTCCGCGGCCGGCGTGAGCGACCGCTGCGGCGTGACCTGCTTCAACTTCCACGAAGTCGACGCGAAGAAGAAAGTGATGGAACGCGCGCAGAACCGCTTCCTGCTCGTCGACCACACGAAGTTCGACGAAGTGCGCGCGGCCTATTTCGCCGAGCTGACCGACTTCAACTACGTGATCTCGGACGGGCAGCTGAGCCGCCGGTACGAAACGACGATCCGCGAACACGGGATCGCGCTCGTGACCTGATGCAGCATGGCGGCGCAGTTCGATCTCGCCTCGCATCGTCAGGCTCCTGACGTGTTGCGCGCAGCGGCATAGCGCGCGGGCGCGTTGCCGTCGGCGGCTGCGTCGGGCATCGCCGCCGGCTGGTGCCGCAGGCAGTAGAAGCCGTAGTAGACGATCACGACGAAGCACGCGAGCGGCACGACGAATGCGAGCTGCATGTTGCCGCCCGTGTGATCGGAGATCAGCCCCTGGATCAGCGGTACGACCGCGCCGCCGACGATGCTCATCACGAGGATCGAGCCGCCGTATTCGGTGTCCTTGCCGAGCCCGTCGATCGTGAGGCCATAGATCGTCGGCCAGCACGGGCCGAGGAACACGCTCACGCCCACGGCTGCATAGACGGCCGTGATGTTGTGCACGCTGATCGTGTACGCGAGCAGCACGATGCACAGGATGCCGTAGACGATCAGCACCTTGGCCGGGCCGACACGCTTCATCACGAGCGTCGCGATCAGCTTGCCGACGAAGAACGCGAAGAACGTCGCGAGCAGGTAGTGCGACGCGCCGCGCTCGGTGAGGCCGCCGATCTGCATCGCGAGCCGGATGGTGAAGCTCCAGACGCCCACTTGTGCACCGACGTACAGGAACTGCGCGACGATGCCCGCGACGAAGCGCCGGTTGCCGAACAGGCGCGCCAGCGTGCCGCGCGCGTCGATCCGGTGTGTGGCCACGCCGGGGCCGTTGCCCTTGCAGGCCGGGTAGGGCGTGAGCGCAAACACGACGAACACGCCCGCGAGCACGACGATCAGCCACTTGTACGGCTCGAGCGTGGCCTGGATCATCGCGAGCTGGTGGACGTGGGCTTCGGCCGCCGACATCGCGGCGAGCTGCGCATGCGACGCATCGCCCTCCTTGAAGATCAGGAAGCTGCCCATGTACACGCCGGCCATCGCGCCGAACGGATAGAACGTCTGCGAGATGTTCAGCCGCCGCGTGCTGGTTTCGCGCGGGCCCATCAGTGTCGAATACGAGTTCGACGCGGTTTCGAGGAACGACAGGCCCGCCGCGATCACGAACAGCGCGACGAGGAACATCCCGTACTTCGCCATCGACGCGGCCGGGAAGAACAGCAGGCAGCCGGTCGTGTACAGCAGCAGGCCGACGAGGATCGTCGTCTTGTAGCTGAACTTCTTCACGACGGTCGCGGCCGGAATCGCGAGAAAGAAGTAGCCGAGATAGAACGCGGACTGCACGAACGCCGATTCGAAGTCGGACAGGAAGAACGATTTCTTGAACTGCGCGATCAGCACGTCGTTCAGGTTCGCGGCGGTGCCCCACAGCGCGAACAGGCAGCACAGCAGCGTGAACGCGAAGAGCGGCGTGCGGTTCAGGTAATAGCCGTCGGGGGCGTGTTCGATTCTGGTACGGCCCATGGGTGTCTCCTTCCCGGTTGTCTCGTCGATGAAGGCGCCGTTCAGATGCCGGCGTCGCGGAGGAAGCGTTCGAACGTCGCGGCGTCGGCGTACGATTTCTGCGTGCCGAGGCCCATGACCGAATGCGCGGCGTAGGCCGACGCGTAGCGCATCGCGTCGATCGCATCGCGCGTCGCCGCGTAGCAGCGCGCGAAGCAGCCGATGTACGCGTCGCCGGCACCCGTCGTGTCGCGCGCATCGACCTGTACGCCCGGCACGTGCCGCGCGCCGTCGCGTGACACGAGCAGCGAGCCGTCGCTGCCGAGCGTGACGAGCACGTGCTTGAGCCCGCGCGCGATCAGCGATTCGGCGGCGCGGGCGGCGCTCGCGCGCGAATCGACCGGCATGCCCGACACGATCGCGAGTTCGGTCTCGTTCGGCACGAAGAATTCGACGGACCGGATCCGCTCGAAATCAAGATCGGCCACGGCGGGTGCGGGGTTCAGCAGCACGGGAATGCCGTGCCGGGCACCGAATTCGATCGCGTGATAGACGGTGTCGAGCTCGATCTCGAGCTGCAGCACGATCAGCGCGCATTCGACGAGCTGCGGCGCGGCCGCGTCGATGTCGGCGGGCGTCAGGTGGCGGTTCGCGCCCTTGACGATCAGGATGCTGTTGCTCGAATCGGGTTCGACGAAGATCGGCGCGACGCCGCTCGGCACGCCGGCGACCTTGCGCACGTGCGTGGTGTCGATGCCCTCGCGCTCGAAGTTGCGGATCGTGTTGTCGGCGAACATGTCGTCGCCGACCTTCGTGACCATCACGACACGCGCACCGAGGCGCGCGGCCGCGACGGCCTGGTTCGCGCCCTTGCCGCCGCAGCCGAGCTCGAAGTTCGGCGCCTCGAGCGTTTCGCCCCGGGCGGGTATGCGTGTGACGTAGGTCACGAGATCGACCATGTTGCTGCCGATGACGGCGATTGTCTCCATCTGCGTCTCTTCCTTGGAATGGGGGGCGTATACGATCGACGGCGGCCACCACGAATGATAATAAAATCACAACAAATGTGATAATGCAATCGTATGATGTTATGTGGGTCACTATGTGGGATCGGCCCGGGTGCGCCTGGTACTGGGCGCACCAGACGCAGGACATCCGGGGCGTGACTGCGCTCATCCTGAAGTCGCTGGCGGGTCTCTGGTGCGCGACGCCGCACGCGGCGAGCGTGCGCGTCCCGACCAGGTTCGCGCACGGGGCATCGGGCCCGCGAAGGTCACACGTGCGGCTCGCGGCTCAGCCAGTCAATGCGACGACACGAACACCGCATCGTCGAATGGCGCCGGAATCGCGAACTGCGCGCGCATGCGCTTCGTCTCCTGCGCGGGCGTCAGGCCGAACAGCCGCTTGAATTCCCGGCTGAACTGCGACGCGCTCGCATAACCGACCGCATGGCCGGCCGCCTCCGCAGTCAGGTCCTGGCGCACCATCAACAGGCGCGCCTGATGCAGCCGCGTCGACTTCAGGTACTGCATCGGCGACACCTGCGTGATCGCCTTGAAGTGGCTGTGGAAGCTCGGCACGCTCATGCCGGCTTCCCCGGCCAGTTGCGTCACGTCGAGCGACTTCGCGTAGTCGGCGTGGATCATGCGCAGCGAACGGCCGATCCGGCCGAACTGTCCACGCATCGCCAGCGCGCTGCGCATTGCGCCGCCCTGCGCGCTGGTGAGCACGCGGAAATACAGTTCGCGCAGCAACCCGGGGCCGAGCACCGCCGCTTCGAGCGGGCGGTGCATCGCCTCGACGAACCGCAGCACGGTCGCGTGCATCGCATTGTCCATCGGCGTCGACATCATGCTTTTCGGCGCTTGCACGGGTTCGGCGATTCCCTCGCGATCGATCTGCGCGGCCAGTTCGGCGGCCATCGGGAAATCGAGGTGCAGATACAGCGCGAGCAGCGGGTGCTCCGCCGTTGCGTCGGTTTCCATGCTGAACGGCACGGGCACCGATACGGCGAGGTAGTGGTCCTCGTCGTACAGATAGCGTTCGCCGCCGAAATAGCCGCGCTTGCTGCCCTGGCACACGATCACGATGCCCGGGTCGTACAGCACCGGCGTGCGGGATAGCGCGCGGTTCGAACGCAGGATGCGCACGCTCGGTAGCGCGGTCAGGTTGTAGCCTTCGTCGGGCGCCAACGCATGCAGCAACGCGATCAGGCGTTTGCGACCGCGCGCGGGCAGCGACGGCGAGTGGGACGAGGAGGAGGCGGCGTTCATAGTTTCAGGCAAGAAATTCAGCGGAATCGGGCTTCTTCGACCTAGTTCGTCAGACTAGCATGCATGCTTCGATCGACATTCGGGAGAAGCTCACATGGCATCCGGCAACATCATGCTCATCACCGGCGTCAGCAGCGGCTTCGGCCGTGCGCTCGCGCAAGCGGCGCTGGCCGCGGGTCATACGGTGGTCGGCACCGTGAGAAGCGAAGCGGCAAAACGGGCGTTCGAGGCGCTGTCCCCACGTGCGGCCATCGGGCGCGTGCTCGACGTGACCGACTTCGAGCGCATCAACGGCGTCGTCGCGGAAATCGAGTCGAGCGTCGGGCCCGTCGACGTGCTGGTGAACAATGCCGGTTATGGACACGAAGGCATCATGGAGGAGTCGCCGCTGTCGGAGATGCGCCGACAGTTCGACGTGAACGTATTCGGCGCCGTCGCGATGTTGAAGGCCGTCGTGCCGTTCATGCGCGAACGCCGGCGCGGCCGCATCCTGAACATCACGTCGATGGGCGGCCACATCACGATGCCGGGCATCGCCTATTACTGCGGCAGCAAGTTCGCGCTGGAAGGGATTTCGGAGACGCTCGGCAAGGAGCTCGAGCCGTTTGGCATCGCGGTGACTGCCGTTGCGCCGGGCTCGTTCCGTACCGACTGGGCTGGCCGTTCGATGACGCGAACGCCGCGTTCGATCGCCGATTACGACGCGCTCTTCGATCCGATCCGCCAGGCGCGCGAGGAGAAAAACGGCCGCCAGTCGGGCGATCCCGCGAAGGCGGCGCGCGCGATGCTTGCGGTCATCGCGGCGGACCATCCGCCGGCCCATCTGTTGCTCGGCAGCGATGCGCTTCGGCTCGTGCGCGCCAAATGGTCGGCGCTGGAAGACGAAATTCGCACATGGGGGGCGGTGACCGTGTCGACGGACGGTTGACGCGCGATCGGTCGTGCGTGACGCGTCACACGGTGAGTACCAGGGTGCCGATGCACGGCGCGACGTAATTGGCTTCATGACACGGTCGCGGTTTTCCGCTACAACACTGAGGTGCTGCGTCGACCGACGCGGTGTGCCACCGCGCCGCAGCTCGTCACCGACACCCGCCCGGGTGGCCGGCCGGCACGTATGTTCACTTACCTCAAAGGAGCCTGCAGCCATGCCGTACATCACCACGAAGGACAACGTCGACATCTTCTACAAGGACTGGGGCCCGAAGGACGCGCAGCCGATCATGTTCCACCATGGCTGGCCGCTGTCTTCCGACGACTGGGATGCGCAGTTGCTGTTCTTCGTTCAGAAGGGCTATCGCGTGGTCGCGCACGATCGCCGCGGGCACGGCCGGTCGGCGCAGGTTTCCGACGGCCACGACATGGATCACTACGCGGCGGACGCGTTCGCGGTGGCCGAAGCGCTCGACCTGCGCAACGCGGTTCATATCGGTCACTCGACCGGCGGCGGCGAAGTCGCACGCTACGTGGCCCGCCACGGCGAGCCGGCCGGACGTGTCGCGAAGGCGGTGCTGGTCAGCGCGGTGCCGCCGCTGATGCTGAAGACGGACGCGAACCCGGAAGGCCTGCCGCTCGAGGTCTTCGACGGCTTCCGCAAGGCGCTCGCCGACAACCGCGCGCAGTTCTTCCTGGACGTGCCGTCGGGCCCGTTCTACGGTTTCAACCGGCCGGGCGCGGTGGTGCACCAGGGCGTGATCCAGAACTGGTGGCGTCAGGGCATGATCGGCAGCGCGAAGGCGCACTATGAAGGCATCAAGGCGTTCTCGGAAACGGACCAGACCGAAGACCTGCGGTCGATCTCGGTGCCGACGCTCGTGCTGCACGGCGAAGACGATCAGATCGTGCCGATCGCGGACTCGGCGCTGAAGTCGGTCAAGCTGCTGAAGAACGGCACGCTGAAGACGTATCCGGGCTATTCGCACGGGATGCTGACGGTCAATGCGGACGTGCTGAACGCCGATCTGCTCGCCTTCATCCAGTCGTAACGCTATCGTTGCATGCCCGCTTTCGCGGGCTGTGCCGCGCTGGCCGGTCATGCCGGTCGCCTCGGCGCCGATTTGATTCGGTGTCCTGTGCGTTGCGCGGAGCGGGGACACCGCGTCGACTTGAGTCTGCGCGGTGTCGTCTTGCCGCTGAACCGGTGCGTCGGCGGCAACGCGCGTGCAGCCGGATCGCGCCGCGCGCGTCACACGTCACGCATTGTTTGCGGCGCTGTCGCCGACATCGCCTTCGATCGCGGCCATCAGATCGTCGACGCTCACCATCAACGCTCGAACCTGCCGCAGCGATTCGTACTGATGCAGCACTGCGCGCCATGACGGCAGTTCCAGCAACGCTTGCCATACGGCGCCGAGGCCGTGCGGATCGGCATCCGCGTGCTGCGCCAGCGCGCTCGCGTATTCAAGGCTCGCCGGCGCCGACAGCAACTGCATCCGGCTTGCGGCCCCCAGCAGGCGCGGCGCGGGGTCTGCCGATGCATCGCAGCAGTACAACACCTCGCGCTGCAGTGACGCGTCGTCGATCGTCAGTGCGTGCAGCGACGCACCGTGCAGGCGTACCGCGCCTTCGCGCGTGTCGAACGTATAGACAGTGTCCGGATCGGCTTGTGCGAGCAGGCTCAGGCCGCGCAGCAGGCGCGGCAGGTCGGTGGTCGAGGCATCCGCGGACGCTTTCGCTTCGACGAGAAACAGGACGTGCCACGCGGCCGACGGATCGTCGCCGCGCGCGCGCTCGAGCAGCACCGCATCCCACTCGGTTTTCGCGCGGTCGTGTTTGCCGGGTATCGAGGCCGGCACGCGCATCGACGTGACCACGCGATACGTGCGGTGCGCGTCGCTCGCATCGAGCTGCGCGGCCAGGGCGTCGAGCGCCTGCGCGGCCAGCGCTTCGACGGCCGCGCCCCGCTGTTGCGACGTGACGCCTTGCGCGACGGCGAGCGCGCTGCCTTCGAGCGGACCCTGGCGGCTCCACAGCGTGCGGTACCGCTGGACGTCCGGATCCGGCAACAATGCGTCGAGACGCTGCAGTCGGGCAAGCGCGGCGCTGTCCTTCAGTTTGGCGATGTCCTGTTCGAACGCGGTGTCGGCCGCCGTCTCCGGTTGCGTGAGCAAGTGGCGCAGTGTGGCATCGAGAGCGTCCCACGACGCGCCCGCCGCGGCCGCATGCAGCCGTGCGAGCGGTTCGCGTTGCCATGCCTGCGCACGCCGTTCGAGCCGGGCCGGATGCGCGATCGTGTTGACGGCCGAACGCAGTGTGCGCCGATCCTGCTCGGCATGCGAGGCGAGCGATGCGTATTCGCGCACGGCCGGGGCACCATGTCGAAGCACCGCGGCCTGGAATGCGGGGTCGCCGGACCGTGCGTCCATCGCGTCGCCGATCATCCGCGCGAGCGCGTCGATGAACCGGCGTTGCAATGCCGGGGCGGGCGTGAGGCCGTCGGCGTGCATCCGGCGCGCTTCCTCGATCACGATGGCGATGATGGCGGCCGGGTTCGCGGCATCGGTCAGCGACGATGCGCGCACGAACGGCGGCAGCCGGTAGCGGCGATCGACTGTGCTCAGGACTTCGTCCAGCAGGGCAGGCAACGGTGTCGGCGGCATGGCGAGTGACGGGAGGGGCACGCGGTTCGCGCGTGACGGGCGATGTGCAACGGTATCACGCAGTGCCGACATGCTGCATCGTGTGCCACGGCGAAGCCGCCGTTCGCGTGGCGCGGGCCGTGCCCGACGTGCGTTACGCGTGGAGCGCTTCGATCTGCTTGCGTGCGTTCGCCAGCCCCGCTTCGAAGCCGTGCGGCTTCATGTCGAGGCCCTCCGCGTAGACGAACCGGACTTGATGGATGCCCATCAGGCCCAGCACGGCACGCAGGTACGGCGTGACGGCGTCGGTCGGCTGCCCGACGTGCACGCCGCCGCGCGAACTGAACACGATCGCGTCGACGCCTTCGACGAGCCCCATCGGATAGGTGTCCGTGTAGCGGAACGTCACGCGTGCGCGTGCCACCAGGTCGAACCAGTTCTTCAGCTGGGTCGGCACGTTCAGGTTGTACATCGGTGCGCCGATCAGCAGCAGGTCGCTGCCCTTCAGTTCGGCGACGAGCTCGTCGGACAGCGCGACCGCCTGCCGCGCACGCTCGCCCGGATTCTCCGCGCCGCGCAGCGCATGGAACAGTTTGCCGTCGAGCACCGGCAGGTCGAGATCGACGAGATCGCGCACGACCACGTTGTCCGCGTGCCCGCTGGCCTTGCGTTGCGCGAGGAATGCGTCGATCAGCGCGTTGGTTTGCGACTGGTCGCGGTTGATGCTGGACTTGAGTACGAGAATGCGGGCCATCGGGATCTCTCCGTTCATCTATGAACAACGGGGCTGATCGTATCATCCACTTTTTGTCTCAAAAAGCGATAAGATTTCCCGTCAATGTAGACTTTATCGATCCAATTGCATGCGAAACAACCTCAACGGCATCGCCGTGTTCGTTGCCGCGGCGGAAGCCGACAACTTCGCGCAGGCCGCCGAGACGCTGCACATCACGCGTTCTGCGGTCGGCAAGAGCATCGCGCGACTCGAGGCGCGGCTGGGCGTCGTGCTGTTTCAGCGCACGACGCGCAGCCAGAGCCTGACGGACGAGGGCGCGTTGTTCTATGAATACTGCCTGCGCGCGGTGGAGGAGATCCACGCGGGGGAGGCGCTGCTCGAAAGCGGCAAATGGCAGATGAAGGGGCGGCTGCGCGTGTCGATGCCGGCGCTGTTCGGGCATCTGTGCGTCGCGCCGATCCTGATCGGGCTTGCGCGCGACCATCCCGAGCTCGATCTCGACCTGTCGTTCAGCGACCGGACGATCGACCTCGTCGAGGAGCGCGTCGATCTGGCGGTGCGGGTCGGTGCGCTGCCCGACAGCAGCGGCCTCGTCGCGCGTGCGCTCGGCGAGCACAAGATGGCCTTTTGTGCGTCACCGGCGTATCTGGCACGCTGCGGTGAACCCGCGACCGTCGACGCGCTCGCGCAGCACAAGGCGCTGGCCTATACGCGTCACGGTCAGATGCATCGCTGGCAAGTGGTCGTCGGTGGCCGGACGGAGGAGTTGCAGCCGACGGCCCGTCTGCTCTCCGACGACTTGCGCGCGGTGCTGGACGCGGCTGTCGCGGGGCTCGGTGTCGCGTGGCTGCCTTACTGGCTGGTGCGCGACGAGATTCGCCGCGGCGCGTTGCGCGAGCTGCTGCCGGATCAGCCGGGCGTGACCTATGCGATCCACGCGGTGTGGCCGCATACGTCGCACCTGCCGCTGAAGGTGCGCGCGGCCGTCGATGCGCTCGTGAACCAGCTGCCGGCGCGACTGGCCGAGGTGGAGGCGCAGGCGTAGCGTGCGGCGAGCCGCGCATGCGGCAGGCTCGCGGAAACGGCGCGACGTGCCGGCGGCGAGCGATGAATATGTGACGGGTGTCGGCCCGCGTGAGTCGTTCAGCGCGACGATGCCGACACCCCGCTGCGCGCCGACGACGATACGCGCCGCGTTCCCCACCGCCGGCCGTCAGGCCGTCAGCGTCACCGACAGGCTGCCGAGTTCGCCGAAGCGCACCGTCAGCGCGTCGCCGATCGGCACGTCGATCGCGCCCGCATACGAACCGGTCGTTACGATCTGGCCGGCACGCGCGCCGTCGCCGCGCGATGCGAGGAAATTGACCAGCCACACGAGCGGCTTGAGCGGATCGCCGTCCGGATGACGGCCGTCGATCGTGCGATTCAGCGCACCTTCGAACGACAGCGCGAGCGTCTCGAGCGGCACGTTCAATCCATCGGGCACGACGGGGCCCACGCACAATCCCTGGTTGAACTGCCCGTCGGCGAGTAGTTCGAACTTCGACGCGCGCGCGGGCTCCGCATAGCGGCAACCCAGCACCTCGAGCACGATGCGCACTTCGCGGATCGCGCCGCGCACGTCGCTCTCGTCGTACGGCTGCGCGCGCGCGGGCAGGTCGCGATCGAGCACGAACGCGATCTCCGGCTCGATCCGCACGATCGGGCCGCCGACGACGCGATACGGCACATCGGCTTCGCGGATCGTCGACGCGAAGATCGGCGCGACGATCACGCGGTCGGGCGGCGGCAGCGCGCATTTCCATCCGCCGATGGCTTCGCCGAGCAGGTCGGCGACGCGATGCTGGATCGCCAGCGCGGTATCGACGCTCTCGGGGCGCAAGGCGTCGGGCAGCAGCGGGCCGGGCACGCCGGCATGGCGGGCGGCGACGAGATGCTGGGCGGCGCCGTCCACGCGTTCGGTAGTCGTTGTCATGTCGGTTGAGCGAGTTGAAAGTGAGCCGGCAAAAAAAGGGCCGGACGAAGGTCGCAACGTCGATGATAGCGCTTTCGGCGGCATGGCCGCCCGGTTGCCCGGCGCGGCCTCGGGGATGGCGCGCCGATTTTTGCGCGTGGCGCTTTGCCGCACGCCGCGTTTTGGGTGGATTTTGATCGCCGTCAAGCTTCCAGCCGGCCGTCCGCCGATGATGGGGACATGGCCACGCGCGACCGCGCGCGGCAACTCACCCCAGCGAGGTTCGCATGTACAAGAAGATCATGGTGGCCGTCGACGGCAGCGCTTCGTCGAAACAGGCGCTTGCCGAGGCAATGAAGGTGGCACTGGCGGGCGACACGCACGTCAGCGTCGTGTACGTGGTCGACAAGTCGGTGCTGTTTACGTACGCGGGTCGTTTCGATCCGCATGCGCTCATCGAGGAAATCCGCGACGACGGGCGCAAGGTGCTGCGTGAAGCCGAAGAGGTCCTCGCGCGGGCCGGCGCGAAGGGCGAGGGCGAACTCGTCGAGACCGAGAGCATTGGCGAGGACGTCGCGGAACGCCTGCAGCGTTACGTCAAGGAGCGCGGGATCGACCTCGCGGTAGTCGGCACGCACGGGCGGCGCGGCATCCGGCGCGTGGTGCTCGGGAGCGTCGCCGAGCGCTTCGTGCGTGGCTCGAAGTGCCCGGTGCTGCTGATTCGCGGCGACGATGCCGGCGAGCCGGCTTCCGCCGCGGCAGCCTGATCTGGCGGACGCGCGATGATACGTCGTCAATACCGGATCGTCGTCGCGGCGATCGCCGTGTTCGTGTCGCTCGCGGGGATGATGTCCGTGGTGACCGGGCTGCTGTTCGACGAAACGATCGCGCTGCGTGGCGGCGCGGTCGCGTTGATCGTCGGCGTGGCCTGCTTTGTCGTCATGCTCAACCCGGGGCCGAAGGGCGAGGGGTGACGCGCGGCGCTTCCTCGGTTTCATGCAAGACCGGCAATCACCGCAGCAGCACCGCCGGTCCGTCTTTCCGCCTCTCTCCGTCCGTCATGTCCGGCGCATTCGCGTCATCCAGCCCGGCCGGCATCTCCCTGGCCGGCATCTCCCGTCTCATCGATTCCGCATCAGGCAGCGCACGCTTTGATTGAATGACTCGCGCATGCGCGAGCACGCCGCTGCTTACCTCATCGCGGCGGTCGAGTCCTGTCCTCGCAGCTTTACTTCGGTGGCGCACCCGCATTGATCCGGCCTGACACGGCAACCGTTAGCGCGCGCGTGGCAGCGACCCGTGCGTGATCGCATCGCGCCGCGAAAGCGCGTGATGTCGTGACAAAGCGGCTCACGTACATAACCGTGTGATCGAGCGCCGGCCTGCAACCCGTCAAACCCGTTTCGAAGTCCTTCGTGAAGGCGGGAGCCGCGCGGCGATTCCAGATGGCAAACACCGGTTGATTCAACGCCACACGGTGCAGGTGAATCCCGAGCCTCGCTCCGGCTACGAGCGGCCGCGATGGACGAACGCGTGGTGCGAAGGTCCGGTGCCGGGCATGCCATTAGCGCTCCTGAATCGATCCCCATTTAATACCGATGCGTGCGGGGGCAACGATATCGTGATTTGTATCAAGTCGTGATATGTCGATCCGAAAGAGAATTCATTCGATCCGGACGCAAGGGATGGAACCGGACGCCACGAGCCGAATGCCGATCGTCCTTTACATCCGGAATATCACCTCCTTAAATACTCAGGGTCTGCGAAAAGACCGGAAAAACGAGATCCCCATGAGCCATTTCCTGGATAGATTGCGTTATTTCTCCACCACAAGGCCAACATTCTCCGACGGACATGGCGCCGTCACGGACGAGGACCGCAAATGGGAAGACGGCTATCGGCTGCGCTGGCAGCACGACAAGATCGTCCGCTCGACCCACGGGGTGAACTGCACGGGTTCGTGCTCCTGGAAGGTCTATGTGAAAGGCGGGATCGTCACCTGGGAAACGCAGCAGACCGACTACCCCCGCACGCGCCCCGACATGCCGAACCACGAGCCGCGCGGCTGCTCGCGCGGCGCTTCGTACTCGTGGTATCTGTATAGCGCGAACCGTCTCAAGCATCCGATGGTGCGCAGCGCGCTGGTGAAGCTGTGGCGCGAACGCCGCCGCACGCTCGCGCCGGTCGACGCATGGCGCTCGATCGTCGAGGACGACGACGCGCGGCGTTCCTACCAGAGCCGACGCGGGCTCGGTGGTTTCGTACGCGCGAGTTGGGACGAGGTCAATGAGATCGTTGCGGCCGCAAACGTTTACACGGTCGAGCGGCACGGCCCCGATCGCGTCGTCGGCTTCTCGCCGATTCCGGCGATGTCGATGGTGTCGTACGCGGCGGGCTCGCGCTACCTGTCGCTGATCGGCGGCGTGTGCCTGAGCTTCTACGACTGGTATTGCGACCTGCCGCCCGCGTCGCCGCAGACCTGGGGCGAGCAGACCGACGTGCCGGAATCGGCCGACTGGTACAACTCGACGTTCATCATGATGTGGGGCTCCAACGTCCCGCAGACCCGCACGCCCGATGCGCACTTCCTCGTCGAGGCGCGCTATCGCGGCACGAAGGTCGTGTCGGTGTTCCCCGACTACTCGGAAGGCGCGAAGTTCGGTGATCTGTGGCTGCATCCGAAGCAGGGCACCGACGCGGCGCTCGCGCTCGCGATGGGTCACGTGATCCTGAAGGAGTTCCACCTCGCAGGCAAGAGCGACTATTTCATCGACTACTGCAAGCGCTATACCGACATGCCGGCGCTCGTGCGCCTCGTGCCGCACGGCGACGGCTACGTGCCCGAGCGCCTCGTTCGCGCGTCCGATTTCGACGACGCGCTCGACGAGGCTGCACATCCGGACTGGAAGACCGTGATGATCGACGACGCGACCGGCGAATTCGTCGTGCCGGTGGGCTCGATCGGCTTTCGCTGGGGGCAGCAGGCCAAGGACGGATCGAGCGACAAGGGCAAGTGGAACCTGCGAGGCGAGACGTCGAAGGGTGCGGCGCTGTCACCACGGCTGTCCTGCACGGCCGGGCACGACGACGTGGTCGACGTGCTGTTTCCGTACTTCGGCAACCAGCCGCACGCGCATTTCAACTCGACGCAGCACGGCTCCGAGCTGTCTCGCCGGATCGGCGTGCGGCGCGTCGCGACGCGCGACGGCGAGATGCTGGTCGCGACCGTCTACGACCTGTTCGTCGCGAACTACGGGCTCGACCAGGGGCTGGGCGGGCGCGACGTGGCCGCGAGCTACGACGACGATCTTCCGTACACACCCGCCTGGCAGGAAACGATCACGGGCGTGAAGCGCGCGGACGTGATTTCGGTCGCGCGGCAGTTCGCGGAGAACGCGCACAAGACGCAAGGCAAGTCGATGGTGATCATCGGCGCGGGGATCAATCACTGGTTCCACATGGACATGTCGTACCGCGCGATCATCAACATGCTGATCATGTGCGGCTGCGTCGGCAAGCCGGGCGGAGGCTGGTCGCACTACGTGGGCCAGGAGAAGCTGCGTCCGCAGACGGGCTGGACCGCGCTCGCGTTCGCGCTCGACTGGAACCGGCCGCCGCGGCACATGAACGCGACGTCGTTCTTCTACGCGCACACCGATCAGTGGCGCTACGACACGATGGACCCGGGCGCGCTGCTGTCTCCGCTCGCGGACAAGACGCAGTTCCACGGTTCCCCGATCGACTACAACGTGCGCGCCGAACGGATGGGCTGGCTGCCGTCCGCGCCGCAGCTCGCGGTGAATCCGCTGAAGGTCGGTGCGAGTCTGGGCGACCCCGCGCAGGCCGGCGCCGAGGTCGCGCGGCACCTGAAAGCCGGAATGCTGCGGATGGCGTGCGAGGACCCGGATTCCCCCGACAACTTCCCGCGCAACCTGTTCGTGTGGCGCTCGAACCTGCTCGGTTCGTCGGGCAAGGGCCACGAGTATTTCCTGAAGCACCTGCTCGGCACGACCAACGGCGTGCAGGGCGACGACCTCGGCGCGACGGGCGGCGCGCGTCCGGAGGAAGTGAAGTGGCACGACGAAGCGCCGCGCGGCAAGCTCGACCTGCTCGTCACGCTCGACTTCCGGATGTCGACCACCTGCATGTATTCGGACGTCGTGCTGCCGACCGCGACGTGGTACGAGAAGGACGACATGAACACGTCCGACATGCACCCGTTCATCCATCCGCTGTCGGCAGCGGTCGATCCCGCATGGGAATCGAAGAGCGACTGGGAAATCTTCAAGGGGATCGCGAAGCGCTTCTCCGAGCTGTGCGACGGGCATCTCGGCGTCGAACGCGACGTCGTCCTCGCGCCGATCGCGCACGATACGCCGGGCGAACTCGCGCAGCCGTTCGACGTGCAGGACTGGAAGCGCGGCGAATGCGAGCCGGTGCCGGGCCGCACGATGCCGTCGGTGATCGCGGTCGAGCGCGATTATCCGAACACCTATGCACGCTTCACGTCGCTCGGCCCGCTGATGGACAAGCTCGGCAACGCGGGCAAGGGCATCGGCTGGGACACGAAGGACGAAGTGAAGCTGCTCGGCCAGCTCAATTACCAGGTCGCCGGCGGCGCCACGCAGGGGCGCCCGCGCATCGACACCGCGCTCGACGCCGCGGAGGTGATTCTCGCGCTCGCGCCGGAGACCAACGGCGAAGTCGCGGTGAAGGCGTGGCGCGCGTTGTCTGGCATCACCGGCATCGACCACACGCACCTGGCCGCCGCGCGCGCGGACGAGAAGATCCGTTTCCGCGACATCCAGGCGCAACCGCGCAAGATCATCTCGTCGCCGACGTGGAGCGGGATCGAATCCGAGCACGTGTCGTACAACGCCGGTTACGTGAACGTGCACGAACTGGTGCCGTGGCGCACGCTGACGGGCCGTCAGCAGTTGTACCAGGATCACGCGTGGATGCGCGCGTTCGGCGAGTCGCTGTGCGTGTACAAGCCGCCGATCGACACGGGCAGCTATGCGCACATGGTCGGCAAGCGCTCGAACGGAAATCCGGAGCGCGTGCTCAACTTCCTGACGCCGCACCAGAAGTGGGGGATCCACAGCACGTACACGGACAACCTGCTGATGCTCACGCTGTCGCGCGGCGGCCCGATCGTGTGGATGTCGGAGGACGACGCGAAAGCGATCGGCGCGGTCGATAACGACTGGATCGAGTGCTACAACTCGAACGGTGCATTGTGCGCGCGGGCGGTCGTGAGCCAGCGGATTCCGTCCGGGATGGTGATGATGTACCACGCGCAGGAAAAGATCGTGAATACGCCGGGCTCCGAGATCACAGGCACGCGCGGCGGCATTCACAACTCGGTCACGCGCATCGCGCTGAAGCCGACCCACATGATCGGCGGCTACGCGCAGCTGTCGTACGGCTTCAACTATTACGGCACGGTCGGCTCGAATCGCGACGAGTTCCTGATCGTGCGCAGAATGAGCAAGATCGACTGGCTCGACGGCGAGGAAACCGCGGTCGACCCGACCACACAGGCCGTACGGGATGGAGAAACGTCATGAAGGTACGCGCACAGATCGCGATGGTGCTGAACCTCGACAAGTGCATCGGGTGCCATACCTGCTCGGTGACCTGCAAGAACGTGTGGACCAGCCGCGAAGGGATGGAGTACGCGTGGTTCAACAACGTCGAGACGAAGCCGGGCATCGGCTATCCGAAGGACTGGGAGAATCAGGACCGCTGGCGCGGCGGCTGGCAACGCCGTGCGGACGGCCGGATCGAGCCGCGTATGGGCGGCAAGTGGCGGCTGCTCGCGCAGATTTTCGCGAACCCGCACCTGCCCGAGATCGACGATTACTACGAGCCGTTCACATTCGACTACGGCCATCTTCAGGAAGCGGGCAACACGCGCGCGATGCCGGTCGCGCGGCCGCGCTCGCTGATCAGCGGCCAGCGGCTCGAAAAGATCGAGTGGGGTCCGAACTGGGAGGAAATCCTCGGCGGCGAGTTCGAGAAGCGCGCGAAGGACTACAACTTCGAGTCGGTGCAGAAGGAGATCTACGGGCAGTTCGAGAACACCTTCATGATGTACCTGCCGCGCCTCTGCGAGCACTGCCTGAATCCGGCGTGCGTCGCGTCGTGCCCGTCGGGTTCGATCTACAAGCGCGAGGAAGACGGCATCGTGCTGATCGACCAGGACAAGTGCCGCGGATGGCGCATGTGCGTGTCGGGCTGCCCGTACAAGAAGATCTACTACAACTGGCAGAGCGGCAAGGCCGAGAAGTGCATCTTCTGCTATCCGCGCATCGAGGCCGGCCAGCCGACGGTGTGTTCGGAAACCTGCGTGGGCCGCATCCGCTACCTCGGCGTGCTGCTGTACGACGCCGACAGGATCAGTGAAGCCGCGAGCGCGGAGAACGAGAAGGACCTGTACGAAGCGCAGCTGTCGCTGTTCCTCGATCCGGAGGACCCGGCCGTGATCGCGCAGGCCGAGCGCGACGGCGTGCCGGCCGCGTGGCTCGACGCCGCGCGGCGCTCGCCGACCTACAAGATGGCGATCGACTGGAAGATCGCGTTCCCGCTGCATCCGGAATACCGGACGCTGCCCATGGTGTGGTACGTGCCGCCGCTGTCGCCGATCAACTCGGCCGCCAACAGCGGCGCGCTCGGGATGAACGGCTATCTGCCGGACGTCGAATCGTTGCGCATTCCGCTGCGCTATCTCGCGAACCTGTTGACGGCCGGTGACGAGGCGCCCGTGAAGCTCGCGCTCGAACGGCTGCTCGCGATGCGCGCGTTCATGCGCGCGCGCCACGTGGACGGCGTCGACGCGCGCGGCGTGCTCGACCAGGTCGGTCTGTCGCTCGCGCAGGTCGAGGAGATGTACCGCTATCTGGCGATCGCGAACTACGAGGATCGCTTCGTGATCCCGACGACGCACCGCGAGTATGCGGAAAACGCATACGACCTGCGCGCGTCGTGCGGCTTCTCGTTCGGCAACGGCTGTTCCGACGGCCGTTCGGAGGGCAGCCTGTTCAGTCCGAAGAAGGGCACGAAAACCATTCCGATCCACGAGGCGTCCCGATGAGCACCGCACCCGATCCGACCTACGCGGCGTTCGCTGCGCTGCTTGACTATCCCGACGATGCGCTCGTCGACGTCCTCGATTCGATCGAAGCCCATCTGCGCGAATGCGTGCGCGTGCCGAAGGCGGTGCGCGCGGGCCTCGACCGCTTCTTCGCCTACGTGCGCGAGCGTGACCTGCTGACGCTGCAGGAGAACTACGTCGCGCTGTTCGATCGCGGTCGCGCGACGTCACTGCACCTGTTCGAGCACGTGCACGGCGAATCGCGCGACCGCGGGCAGGCGATGGTCGACCTGCTGCAGATGTACGAGCGGCACGGGTTGACGTTGAATCCGGGCGAGCTGCCCGACTACCTGCCCGTGTTCCTCGAATACCTGTCGCGGCTGCCGGCGACCGATGCGCGCAACCTGCTCGGCGAGACCGGCGAGATCCTGCGCGCGTTGGCCGGCCAACTCGCGCAGCGCGGCAGCCATTACAGCTTCGTTGTCGGCGCGCTGCTGCCGATGGCCGGCCTCGCGTCGGTCGACGCACCGGCGGCCGCGGACGACGACGTCGCAGGCGAGCGGCCGAGTGCCGACGACTACCGCGCGCTCGACGCGTCGTATGCGGACGAGGCAGTGCGCTTCGTCGGCGCGGCAACGCCGGCCGAGCAGACGGTGCGGTTCCACGACAAGCGGCCGGCCTGCGGCGCATAAGCGCCGGCTCAACTGGGGAAAGACATGAACGCTTATTTGCATCAGTTCCTGTTCGGGATCTACCCGTACATCTGTCTCGCGGTGCTGCTGGTCGGCAGCCTGATCCGCTTCGACCGCGAGCAGTACACGTGGAAGAGCGATTCGTCGCAACTGCTGCGCCACGGGATGCTGCGGCTCGGCAGCAACCTGTTCCACTGGGGCGTGCTGGTCGTCGTGCTCGGGCACTTCGGTGGCTTCCTCGCACCGCACTGGCTCGTGTCGCCGTTCCTGTCGGCGTCCGGGCACCAGCTCGTCGCGATGGTGGCGGGCGGTGCGGCCGGCGTCGCGGCGATCATCGGGCTGACGATCCTGATCTGGCGACGCCTCGGCGACCCGCGCATCCGCAAGAACAGCCGCCAGTCCGACATCCTGATCGTGCTGATGCTGTGGGTGCAACTCGCGCTCGGGCTCGGCACCGTCGTGCTGTCGACGCGTCACATGGACGGTGTGATGTTCGAGCAGCTCACCGATTACGTGAAGGGCGTCGTCACGTTCCGGCCGGACATCGCAAGCCTGCTGGTCGGCGTGCCGCTGACGTACAGGCTGCATATCCTGTTGGGCTTCACGATCTTCCTCGTGTCGCCGTTCACGCGGATGGTGCACATCTGGAGCGGCATCGCGTCGGTCGCGTACCTGATCCGCCCGTACCAGCTCGTGCGCAAGCGCTGAGGAGGCCACATGAACGACGTTCTCTCCGAAGTCGCGACCGCGCCGCTGGCGATCAACGGCGTTGCGATCGACGACGCGGCCATTGCGGCCGAGGCCGAGCATCACGGCGATGCGCCCGATCCGCTCGACGCGGCACGGCATGCGCTCGCGGTGCGCGAACTGCTGCGTCAGCGCGCGGTATCGCTCGGGCTGATCGATGAAAGCACACCCCTCGACGACGCAGCGGTCGATGCCTTGCTCGAGCGCGAGCTGACTCACGTGCCCCAACCCGATCGCGCCGATTGCGAGCGCTACTACGGGCAGCATCCGACGCGTTTTCGCCGCGGCGACATCGTGTATGCGAGCCACGTGCTGTTCGCGGTGACCGACCGCGTGCCGCTCGCACCGCTGCGGCAGCGCGCGGAACGTGCGCTCGCCGACGTGGTGGCCGCGCCCGACACGTTCGAAGCGGTCGCGCGCGCGTCTTCGAATTGTCCGTCGGCACAAGTCGGCGGCAGCCTCGGGCAGCTCCTGCGCGGCGACACCGTGCCGGAATTCGAGGCTGCGCTGTTCGATACGGACGGGCTCGGCGTGCTGCCGAAACTCGTCAATACCCGCTTTGGCTTCCACATCGTGCGCATCGAGCGCCGCGTGCCTGGCGACGTGGTGCCGTTCGACGAGGCCGCCGGCCAGATCGCCGCGTACCTGTCGGAACGCGTGCGGCAGCGGGCGATACGGCAGTACGTGGCGATACTCGCGGGCGGCGCGCGGGTCGAAGGCGTGACCTTCGACGGCGCGAACGGCCCGCTCGTCCAATGAAACGAGGTTTTGCGTATGGCAATTCAACAAGGTAGCGCTCGCCTGGCCGCGGAGACGCAGACCGTTCCGCTGCGCGCATGGTCGGTGCTGGCCGCGAGCACGCTCGCGTTCATGGTGTGTTTCGTCGTGTGGATGATGTTCGGCGTGCTCGGCGTGCAACTGCGCACCGATCTCGGGCTGAACAGCACGGAATTCGGGCTGCTCACGTCGACGCCCGTGCTGACCGGCGCGCTGATGCGCTTGCCGCTGGGCACGTGGACCGACCGCTTCGGCGGCCGGATCGTGATGACGGTGCTGCTCGTCGTGTGCGCGATTCCCGTCTACATCGTCAGCTACGCGACGCAGCTGTGGCAGTTCCTCTTGATCGGGCTGTTCCTCGGCTGCGTCGGCGCGTCGTTCGCGGTCGGCACGCCGTACGTCGCGCGCTTTTTCCCGCCGAAGCGGCGCGGGCTCGCGATGGGCGTGTTCGGTGCGGGCACGTGCGGCGCGGCGGTCAACCTGTTCGTCACGCCGCTGCTGCTGTCCGCATATGGATGGCGCTTCGTGCCGCGCGTCTACGCAGTCGCATTGCTCGTCACGGCCGTGATCTTCTGGTTCGCGTCGGCACCCGATCCAGGGGCAGGCAAACGGGGTGGATCGATGCTCGACGCGTTCAAGGTGTTGCGCGATCCGCGCGTGTGGCGGCTCTGCCAGTACTACTCGATCACGTTCGGCGGCTTCACGGCGCTCTCGCTGTGGATCCCGCAGTACCTGAAGAGCGAATACGGGATGTCGCTCGTGATGGCATCCGCGTTCGCGGCCGGCTTCTCGCTGCCGGGCTCCGTGCTGCGTGCGCTCGGCGGCGCGCTGTCCGACCGCTTCGGCGCGCATGCGGTCACCTGGTGGGGGCTGTGGGTCGCGTGGATCTGCCTGTTCCTGCTGTCATATCCGGCGACCGACTTCGTGATTCACACGATCGACGGCACCGCGTCGCTGAATCTGTCGATGCCGGTGGCAGGCTTCGTCGCGCTGACCTTCGTGCTCGGTGCGGTGTTCGCGTTCGGGATGGCGTCGACCTTCAAGTACGTAGCCGACGATTTCCCGGACAACATGGGCGTCGTCACGGGCATCGTCGGCCTCGCGGGCGGGCTCGGCGGCTTTCTGCTGCCGATCCTGTTCGGCCTGCTGCTCGACTTGCTGCGCGTGCGCACGACCTGCTTCATGTTCTTGTACGGGATCGTGTGGGTGTCGCTGATCCTGATCTACCTGTCCGAGGTGCGGCGCACGCCTGTGACGGGCTGAACGTTCCTGCGCGATGCCGGTAGCCTGCGGCATCGCGCACGCATCTTGCAGCACGCCGGGCGTTTTCGAGCGTCCGCAGTTCTGTCAAACTGGCGCCCATGACACCGCGCCTCGCCTTATCGCCTTCCTCCGATTCCACACCTGCGCCCGCGGGCGTCCCCGACGCCGACGAACTGGCCGCGCTGCGCGCGTGGTACGCGGGCATGACCGTGCGGCAGGCCGTCGAGCGCTACCTGCCCGATCGGCTCGGCGAAGGGCGCTCGGCGCGCGGCGTGATCGGCGGGATTCGTCGCCGTCTCGTGCGTGTCGCGCGGCAGGCAGGGCGGCCCGATCTCGCGGAGCAACTGGGTCATGCCGACAGCGCGCGCATTCAGATGGCGAAGGCCGCGACCGATGCGATCGGCCTGCTGCGCCATGCGCGAGCGCCGGTGCCGCAGATCAGCGATGACGTTGGTTTGTGGCTGCCCGCACGCGCAGTCGTCGCGCTGCGCGCGCACGGGATCGCGACGCTGGCCGACCTGACCGTGCGGATTCCGCGGCGGCGCCAGTGGTGGCGCGCAATAACGGGGCTCGGCGTGGCGAGCGCACGCCACATCGAGGCGTTCTTTTCCGCGCATCCCGACTTGACCGAGCGGGCGCGGGCGCTGATCGCGGCGACGCCGCGCAGCGCCATCGTGCCGTGGGAGCAGCTGAAGTTGCCGCACGAGGTCGACGGGTCGGCCGGCACGTTCCGCGCGCCGCGCGCGACCAGCACGCTCGACGCGGACAACGATTACGCGGCCGTGCACGCGTGGCTGTCGCTGCACGAATCGGCCGCGACGCGCCGCGCGTACCGGAAGGAGGCCGAGCGGCTGATCCTGTGGGCGATCGTCGAGCGCGGGCGCGCGCTGTCGTCGCTGACCACTGAGGATGCGGTTGCGTATCGCGCGTTCCTGCGCAACCCGACGCCGCACGAACGCTGGATCGGCCCGGTGCGGCCGCGCGGCGCGCCGGACTGGCGGCCGTTTTCGGGCGGATTGTCCGCGCGTTCGGCCGCGTACACGCTATCGGTCCTCGGCGCGCTGTTCCGCTGGCTGATCGAGCAACGCTATTTGCTTGCCAATCCGTTCGCGGGCGTCAAGGTGCGCGATACGCGCGGCGCGAATGCGCTGGACACGTCGCATGCGTTCACCGAAGGCGAGTGGCTGCTCGTGCGCACGATCGCGGACGGGCTCGAGTTTCGCAAGGGCAAGCCGCCCGGCGCACCGCAGTCCGGCTGGACGCCGGCCGCCGCGCAACGGCTGCGTTTCATCCTCGATTTCGGCTATGCGACCGGGCTGCGCGCGAGCGAACTGGTCGGCGCGACGCTTGGCGACATCGAAACGGACGCGCACGGCGATGCGTGGCTGAAGGTGATCGGCAAGGGCAGCAAGGCCGCGCGCGTCGCGCTGCCGCCGCTCGCGCGCACGGCGCTCGATCGTCATCTGGTCGCGCGGCGGCTGCCGGTCACGCCGGTGCGCTGGCGGCCCGATACGCCGCTGATTCCGAGCCTTGCGGAAGACGGGGCGGCGGGAATTACGAGCGTGCGGCTGTGGAAGGTGATGCAGCGTTTCTTCGCGCAGACGGCCGCGCTCGTCGATGACGACAACCCGTCGCTCGCGCAGAAGCTGCGCCAGGCGAGCCCGCACTGGATGCGTCATACGCATGCGACGCACGCGCTCGCGCGCGGCGCGGAGCTGACGACGGTGCGGGACAACCTGCGGCATGCGTCGATCTCGACGACGTCGATTTATCTGCACGGGGACGATGTGAAGCGGGCACGGCAGATGTCGAGTGCGTTTTCGGCTGACAAATGAGCAGGGCGCGCGCGTGATCGCATGAAATCTGAACGGAACGACACCGCGTCGGTAACGGTCAGAAGGGTTATTCGGTAACGGAGCGGATGGATGGCATCGAGTCAGGGAACCGTCGATTTCGTCGTCGAGCAGATGGCTGCAGCGGGTACCGTGTCGGCGCGCAAGATGTTCGGCGAGTACGGCATCTACTGCGACGGCAAGATGGTCGCGCTGGTGTGCGACGACCGGTTGTTCGTCAAGCCGACGCCTGACGGGCGTGCGTTTCTCGGCACCTGCGACGAAGCGCCACCGTATCCGACGGCGAAGCCGCATCTCGTCATCGGGGGCGAGCGCTGGGACGACCGTGAATGGCTGTCGACGCTGATCCGGATCACTGCTGCGCAACTGCCGGTGCCGGTGAAGCGGGGTCGATAGCAGTCGGCGTATTCTGTGAACCATGTGCGCGACCATCGCGCCCCCGCTGGAGCACAAGAATGGAGACATCCGAACATCCGCAAGCACCGCGATATGCGCGCCGCGCATGGCACGCGCTCGTCGCAGCCCTGTGCCTCGGCTGGTGCGCGCTGCCGTTCGGCGCGGACGGCGCGGCGGCGCTGCTCGACCGTTACCACAGCCTCGGTGCGCAACTGAAGGACAACGCGTTTCACCGGCCGCTATACCTCGAATCGTCGGAGGCGTCGTCGTCGCTGAAGGGCGACATTTACGCGGTCGTCGACTATCCGTTTTCCGTCGTGAACGGCAAGCTCAACGATCCCGCGCAGGGCCCCGCGAACTGGTGCGCGGTGCTGATCCTGCACCTGAACACGAAGTACTGTCACGCGTCGACCGGCAGCGACGGCCCGGTGCTCGACGTGAACCTCGGCCGCAAGATCGAGCAGAAGCTGTCGGATACCTATCGCGTGCAGTTCCGCTACCGCGTGGCCGCCGCGACGCCTGACTATTTTCAGGTCGACCTGACCGCCGACAGCGGCCCGATGGGCACGAAGGACTACCGGATCGCGCTGGAGGCCGTGCCGGTCGGCGCGTCGCGCACGTTTCTGCACCTGACGTATTCGTACGGCTTCGGCGCCGTCGGCCGCATGGCGATGAAGACCTACCTCGCGACGGTCGGCAGCGACAAGGTCGGGTTCACGGCAGCCAGCGGCGCATCGGCGACGCAGCCGCAGTACATCGGCGGCGTGCGCGGATTGCTGGAGCGCAACACGATGCGCTACTACCTCGCGATCGACACGTATCTCGCGACGCTCGACAAGCCGCTCGACCAGCGCCTTGCGCGCTGGTTCGACGCGACCGAGCAGTACCCGAAGCAACTGCACGAAGTCGAGCGTGGCGCGTATCTGCAGATGAAGGCACAGGAGGTGCAGCGGCAGCAGGCGGCGCGATGACGCCGCCTGCTGCCGGCCTGCTCGGCGCCGATCAGTTCGACGCGCCGCCGACCGTGCGAATGCTGTGCCACTGCCCCTGTTCGACGCGGAACAGCGTGTAGGGCGGCTTGATCAGGTCGCCGCGTTCGTCGAACGAGATCTTCCCCGTCACGCCCGTGACCGACACCCCCGGCAGGCTCGCGACGATCTTGCCGCGGTCGACCGAATCGGCCTTGCGAACGGCCGCGATCATTGCGAGCGCCGCGTCGTACGCGAACGGTGCATACAGCTCGACGTCCTGGTTGAAGCGCGCCTTGTAGCGCTGCGCGAACGCGATGGCGGACGGCAGCTTGTCGAGCGCCGGGCCCGGCTCGAGATCCTGCGTGCCTTCGCCCGCGTTGCCGGCGATCTTCAGGAACGCATTGCTTTTCAACGCGCCGGCGCCGAACAGCTGCGCGCGGATGCCGAGCGAGCGCATCTGCTTGACGAGCATCGCGCCCTGTTCGTCGAGGCCGCCGAAGAACAGCAGGTCGACGTTGTTGCTCTTCATCGTCGTCAGGATGCCGCGGAAATCGACGGCCTTGTCGTTCGTGTATTCGCGGCCGACGATGCTGCCGTGCGCGTCCTTGACGCCTTTCTCGAATGCGTCGGCAAGCCCCTGGCCGAATGCGGTGCGATCGTCGATGATGCCGATCCGCTTCGCCTTCAGCTGCTCGACCGCGAAGCGGCCGGCCACCACGCCGCCGACGCCGTCGTGCCCCATCGTGCGGAACACGTTCTTGAAGCCCTGCATCGTCAGTTGCGGATTGGTCGAGCCGGGCGTGATCATCGCGACGTTCGCCTGCTTGTAGACGGCCGACGCGGGGATGCTGCAGCCCGAGTTGTAGTGGCCGATCACGCCGACCACGCCGTCGTCGACGAGTTTCTGTGCGACCTGGATCGCGATGCGCGGATCGGCCTGGTCGTCCTGCACGTCGAGCACGAAACGTACCGGCTTGCCGCCGATGGTCGGATGTTTCGCGTTCTCCTCGTCGAGCGCAAGCTGCGCACCGTATTGCAGGTCCTTGCCGACGCGCGCGACGGGCCCCGTCAGCGGGCCGGCGAAGCCGATCTTGATGGCTTCCGGGTCCGCGGCCTGCGCGGACGCGGCGACCGTGCCGATCGAGCAGATGGCCAGCCAAACCAGCCAGTTACGACGATTCATGATGCATGCCTCCTTGCAGTGGTTGAAATCGCGGCGCGCGTCAGAATCGCGCGGCCCGGTATGGCGTGAGGTCCAGCGGTGGCGAGCGCTCGGCGACGAGGTCGGCGACGATCCGCCCGGTGATGCCGGCGAGCGTCACGCCGAGATGCTGATGACCGAATGCGTGGATCACGCGTGTGCTGTCGCGTGCGCGGCCGATGACCGGCACGCCGTCGGGCAGCGTCGGCCGGAAGCCGAGCCAGCTGCGCGTCGGTGCGCCGAGCGACGGCAGCGCCTCGCGTGCCGAGCGCGTAAGCAGCGCGACGAGCGAGTGGTTCATCGGCGCGTCGAAGCCGCCGAGTTCGACGGTGCCAGCCGCGCGCAATCCTTCGTCGAGCGGTGTCATGTAGAAGCCGCGCTCGGCCCAGCCGACCGGCCGCGTGACGATCTGCTCATGCGCGGCGAATTGCACGTGATAGCCGCGCTCGGTATCCAGCGGCACGGCATCGCCGCACGCGGCCGCGAATTCACGCGAGCGGGCGCCCGCGGCAATGACGACGTGATCGAAGGCGCACACCGAGCCGCCCGCATGCACGTTTACGCCGTTGCCGACGGGCTCGATCCGCTCGACGCGCTCGCGTTCGAGCGTCGCGCCGCCGGTTGCCAGATGCGCGAACAGTTCGCCGAGAAACCCGTGCGGATCGGAGAAATGCCAGCTTCCGACGAACAGCACGCCGCGCGAGAAGATCGGCGCGAGCGCGGGCTCGAGCCGGCGGATCGCGTTCGCGTCGAGCAGCTCGAACGGCACGCCGAGCCGGCGCCGCAGCGCGAGCGACGGCTCGGCGGCATCGAACGACGCCTGCCGTGCGTACAGGTACAGGCATTCGCGCGGCCGCACGAACGCCGCGAGCCGCGCGGTGGACAGCAGCGGCGCATAGCCGTCGGCGGCGCGCGACAGCAGCGCGGCCAGCGCGCTCGCGCTCTGCGCGTGGCGCGCGGGCGTCGATGCGAGCAGGAACCGCGCGAGCCACGGCGCGCCGCGCAGCAGGTACGGCCAGCGGATGCGCAGCGGGCTGTCGGCGGCGAACAGGAAGTGCGGGATGTTGCGGAACACGGACGGGCCGTTCACCGGCACGCAGCCGTACGGCGCGAACGTCGCGGCGTTGCCGAACGACGCGCCGTGGCCGACGCCGGCCGGATCGAACAGCGTCACGCGATGCCCGTCGCGCTGCAGCCATGCCGCCGCGCCGAGCCCGATGAAGCCTGCACCCACGATGGCGACGTTCGCCATGACGCATCCCCTCCGGCACACATGATTCACACAAAGTTGAGATTAAGAATCACACAGTAAATTTTTGTGTGCAATCAAAATCAGATTGTGTGGTGCTAGTGTTTACCCGATTTGAATCGGTTGATTCGACAGACTTTTCCGCTGGCGTTTGACGGGGAGGGGATGTCATATACAATCGCTGGGCAGGCCAAAATGGCAGACAAACGTTTTTTGTGTGGTCACAGGCGATAAATGGCATCAGACAAACTTTCCGGCGAGCGCGACGGTGGTGCGCCGGTGCAGGCGAAGCGGCCGACTTATGTCGAGGTATCGAGCTCGATCGAGGCGGAGATCCGCAACGGCATGTATCCGCCCGGCAGCCGCCTGCCGCCGCAGCGCCAGCTCGCGACCGAGCTCGGCATCAACGTGTCGACCGTGTCCCGCGCGTACAAGGAACTGCAACTGCGCGGCCTCGTGATCGGCAGCAAGCGCCGCGGCTCGCTCGTCACCGGCGGCGCGATGCCGAGCATCGCGCCGGCCCGTGCGTCGCTCGCGGCAGGCAACGGCGTGATCGACCTGACCGTGAATCGCCCGGCGACCGGCGATTTTCTCGCGAGCCTCGCGCAGACATTCGCCACGCTGCCGAACGACCCGCGTTTCGCCGCGCTGCAGGAATACCAGCCGCCGCAGGGGCCCGACTGGGCGCGCGCGGCCGGCGCGCGGTGGCTTGCCGCGCCCGGCTTCGCGCCGTCGAGCGACCAGGTGGTCGTCACGAGCGGTGCGCAGCACGGGCTGTATGCGGTGCTGAACAGCCTGATCGGCACCGACGGCGTGATCGTCGCCGATCGCCTCACGTATTACGGGCTCAAGGCGCTCGCGCCGGTGTTCCAGTTCGAGATCGTCAGCGCGCCTGCCGACGACGACGGCCTGCTGCCCGACGAGATCGAGCGGATCTGCCAGCGCATGCCGGTCAAGGCGATCTTCGTCGTGCCGAACCTGCAGAACCCGACCGTGACGACGATGAGCCTCGCGCGCCGGATGGCGCTCGTCGACATCGCGCGGCGCCATCACGTGACGATCATCGAGGACGACGTGTATGGCCCGCTCGTGCGCGACCGGTTGCCGGCGATCGCGGGGCTGTGCCCCGAACTGACGTTCCATATCGGCGCGACGTCGAAGATCCTTGCGCCCGGGCTGCGACTCGGTTTCCTGAGCTGCCCGCGCGACAGCGTCGCGCTGTGCGCGGAAGCAGTGCGCACGACCGCATGGATGCCCGCGCCCACGTCGATGCTGATCGCGACGGTATGGATCGAGGACGGCACCGCCGAGCGGATCATGGCCGCGCAACTCGCGGAGATCCGCGCGCGCGTCGATCTTGCGCGGGAGCTGCTGCCGGCCGGGCAGCTGAAGTCCGATCCTGCGTGCATGTTCGTGTGGCTGCGACTGCCACCGCCGTGGCGCGCCGACGACTTCGCCGCGAACGCGAAGGCGCGCGGCGTGATCGTGATGCCGTCGTCGACGTTCGCGGTTGATCGCGCGGAAATCGAGCACGGCGTGCGCATCAACCTCGCGTGCCCGGCGACGCGCGACGAACTTGTGAACGGGCTGCGGATTCTGGCCGGCACACTGAAGGACCGGCCGCGCGCGCTGTTCGGGTCGGTCTGACGCGCGCCGCTTGCGCCGGCAACCCCGCAACCACATCGACGTCGCGGCAGCGTTTCGTCCGCGGTAGCGACGATACTGCCGGTTCGCTCCCCGTGTCGGGCAGACCGACGTCGGTGCCCGCACCGGGCGCAGGTGAACAGCCGCAGCGCGTTGCGCCAACGGGCAGCGTCCGCATCTCGTCCCGAGCCCTTCATCTTCGGCTCGCCGCCGCCCGTGCCGCACGCCCCATCGCTCTCGCGCCATCTTCATGGCGGTGCAGCTCGGGCCGCCTCGACCTTTTCCCGTCTGGCCGGTCGGGCATGACCAGCCAGCGCCCACGGCGCTGCGCGTCAAGTCGTATTGCTCTCCGGTCGCCGCTCTCCGCCCCTGATTCGTAAGACGTACAGTTCGCCCGAAGCCGCAAATTCGCGACGAACTGTACTCTTCTGTGCGTGTCCGATGTGTGTACTCTGCGTCAACTGTTCTGCTTTTAAGATTCCATCATCAAGTGCACAGTGCCGCAGGCCCAGACATCACGGGCCTTCCGGCGCATCTTCAAAAGCGAGCCACTGCGATGGAAAAGGCAAAACCCAAGGGAGCAATCAGGCATCACGACAGCCTGGTCAGCAGGCAGCACACGCACGGAACGGGCGTGCACGGGGCGGCGGCGCGCATGCGCTGGGCGGCGGGGAGCACGCAATGAAGCTCTACGAAAAACTCGCGGACGACATCGAACGTCTGATCCGCCAGGGCGTGTACCGGCACGGCGACCGGATTCCGTCGGTGCGGCAGGCGAGCCAGCAGCACCGGATCAGCATCACGACCGTGCTGCACGCGTACCTGTTGCTCGAAAGCCGCGGGCTGCTGGAAAGCCGCCCGCAGTCGGGCTACTTCGTGAACCTGCGTCGCGACGACAACCATGCGCCGGTGCGCGAGCTGCGGCCGTCGAAGCCGATCGCGATTTCGTCGTCGGTCGACATGAGCCGGCTCGTGCTGTCGACGTTGCGCTCGATCGGCACCGACGACGCGGTGCCGCTCGGTTCGCCGTATCCGGATCCGAGCCTCTTTCCGTTCGAGAAGCTGAACCGCTACGCGTATGCGGCCGGCCGGGACAAGTCGCTGTGGGGCGTGACCGACGGGCTGCCGCCCGGCCATCCGCGCCTGATCCGGCAGATCGCACGGCGCTACCTGGAAAACGGCATGTCGGTCGACCCGAACGAGATCATCGTGACGGTCGGCGCGACGGAGGCGATCAACCTGTGCCTGCAGGCGGTCGCGAAACCGGGTGACACGATCGCGGTGGAGTCGCCGACGTTCTACGCGATGCTGCATGCGATCGAGCGGATGGGGATGAAGGCGATCGAGGTCGCGACGCATCCGGAATACGGGATCGATATCGCCGCGCTGGCGGCAATCGCAAAGTCGCAGCCGATCGCCGCGTGCATGGTGATGCCGAATTTCCAGAATCCGCTGGGCTTCCAGATGCCCGACGAGCGCAAGCGCGAACTGGTGGAATTCGCGACCCGCGTCGACATGCCGATCATCGAGAACGGTGTGTATAACGAACTGTATTTCGGCGAGTCGCATCCGGGCACGCTGAAGTCCTACGACCGCAACGGGATCGTGCTGCATTGCGCATCGTTTTCGAAGAGCCTGACGGCGGCTTACCGGGTCGGCTGGGCGTTGCCGGGCCGGTATCGCGATCAGGTCGAGAAGCTGAAGTTCCTGAACACGCTGGCCACGCCGTCGCTGCCGCAGCTCGCGATCGCCGAGTTTCTCGAACGCGATGGCTACGAGCATCACCTGCGGCGCTTGCGCAAGGCGTATGCGCAGCAGGCGAACCTGATGCGCGCGATGGTGTCGCGATTCTTCCCTGAAGGCACGCGCATCTCCAGCCCGGCCGGCGGCTACGTGCTGTGGGTCGAGTTGCCGGTGCAGGTCGACGCGATGCGGCTGTATCAGCTCGCGCTGGAGCAGGGAATCACGATCGGCCCCGGCTACATGTTCTCGATTACCGATAACTACCGGAACTTCATCCGGCTGAACTACAGCAGCCCATGGTCGCCGGAGATCGAGCGGGCGGTGATCGCGGTCGGGAAGCTCGCGGCCTCGTGCGTGCGATGAAGTGAAGGCCGGTGCGCGTCGCACGCACCGGCCGAGATGGTGGCGCGCGGCGATCAGCCGGCCCTCGCGCGCAGAAACCCGGACACGCGCGCGAGGTGCATCGCTCCGGTCGAGCGCGTGATGCTCAGCGACTGCCGCGCGCAACGGCCAGCAAGATCCCGAAGCCGACGAGCAGGACACCAAAGGCGCGGTCGATCCATTGACGTAAGGATAACAAACGATCGCGGACGGCCCGGGCGGAGAAGCAGACGGCCACCAGGCTGAACCAGCCCGCATGCGCCAGCGCGATGAACAGGCCGTAGCCGATCTGCACGATCAATGGCGTGTCGGGGCGAACGGCCTGCATGAACAGGCTGACGATGAACACGGTGGTTTTCGGATTCAGCGCATTGGTCAGGAAACCGGTGCGCAGCGCCGCCAGATCGGACAGCGGCGCGGCATGCGTTGCGGGCTGGCCGCCAGCGGGCCTGGCTGTGAGCATCTTCGCGCCGAGGTAGATCAGGTAGATCGCCCCGAGGAGCTTCACGGTATTGAAGAGCCACAGGGATTGACGGATCAGCAGTCCGACGCCGAGCAGCGTATAGCTCACATGTACCGTCACGCCCAGCCCGATCCCCCATGCGGTGAGCAAGCCCGACCGGCGCGACAGCATCAGGCTGTTGCGCGTGACCATCGCGAAATCCGGCCCCGGGCTGATGACCGCGAGTAAAGTGATGGTGACTACGAGTATCCATTCCGTCATTGCATCGTCCTTTTGATTTTCACCGTGATGCGCCAATATTAGGGATCACGGTTCACCAGGAAAAGCGATGATTTCTGACCAAGATGGTGAGTTGGAGTCACAGAATGTTCGCGCCAGTCTGCCGTCGCTGATGGCACTGCGCTGCTTCGAGGCGGCGGCGCGCCATGAGCATTTCAGCCGCGCCGCCGACGAATTGCACGTGACGCACGGCGCCGTCAGTCGCGCGGTGCGTCTGCTCGAAGACGATCTGGGCGTGGCGTTGTTCGAGCGGCGCAGTCGGCGTGTGTTCCTGACCGATGCAGGCCGCAAGCTGGCGCAGGCCGTCCATGAAGGTCTGCATCTGATCAGGCAGACCGCGCATGAATTGCGGACCGAGGCGGCCCGTGCGCAGCGTTCGGTGCTGTCGTGCGAACCCACGCTGCTGATGCGCTGGCTGATCCCGCGCTGGCCGAACTTCCAGGCAATCTACCCGGGCGTCGACATCCACCTCGCCGCGGCGGGTGGCCCGTTCTCGTTCGACCACGGCATCGACATGGCGATCCGCCGCAATGACTTTGCGTGGCCCGACGGTTATCACGCGGAGAAACTGTTCGCAGAAAGGGTGGGGCCGGTGTGCCGGCCCGACAAGGTGGACATGTGGTTTTCCGGCAGCCGGGACGGTCGCGCGCTGAAGCGCGGCGCGCCGCGGCTGCATGCCCGGACACGGCCGGACGCGTGGAAGGAATGGGCGGCGGCCGCGCATCGACCGCCGGGCAGCGGGCGCGGGCAGGTGTTCGACCATTTCTATTTCAGCCTTCAGGCGGCCGTCGCGGGGCTGGGTGTCGCAATCGGTCCGTGGCATCTCGTTCGCGATGACCTCGAAAGCGGCGTGCTGGTCGCGCCGATGGGTTTCGTCGAGGACGGCTCGCACTATTGTCTGCTGACGCCGGCGCCCGTGAAGGACGGGAGCGCGCAGTGGGCGCTGCGCGATTGGCTGAAGACGATGGTCTGACGCGTGAGCCGGATCGATGCGCGATGCCGGCAGCATAAAAAAATGGCGCCGCAGGCATTCAGCCCGTGGCGCCATTGCGTGTCGCCACGACGGGCACAGCCCGCCGTAGCTCGACCGCATGCTTAGATCTGCACGGTGTCGGCGACTTCCTTGAAGTCTTCGATCTGGTCGAAGTTCATGTACTTGTAGATCTTGTCGCCGTTGGCATTGAGCACGCCCATGTCGGCCATGTACTCGTCCTTGGTCGGGATCCGGCCGAGACGCGAGCAGATTGCCGCCAGTTCCGCCGAGCCGAGGTACACGTTCGTGTTCTTGCCCAGGCGGTTCGGGAAGTTGCGGGTCGACGTCGACATCACCGTCGCGCCTTCGCGCACCTGCGCCTGGTTGCCCATGCACAGCGAGCAGCCCGGCATTTCGGTGCGGGCGCCGGCCGTGCCGAACACGCCGTAATGACCTTCTTCCGTCAGTTGCTTCTGGTCCATCTTGGTCGGCGGCGCGACCCACAGCTTGACCGGGATGTCGCGCTTGCCTTCCAGCAGCTTCGATGCGGCACGGAAGTGACCGATGTTGGTCATGCACGAGCCGATGAACACTTCGTCGATCTTCGCACCGGCGACGTCGGACAGCGTCTTCACGTCGTCCGGATCGTTCGGGCACGCAACGATCGGTTCATGGATGTCGGCCAGGTCGATCTCGATGACGGCCGCGTATTCGGCGTCGGCATCCGGCGACAGCAGTTGCGGGTCGGCCAGCCACTGCTCCATCGCCACGATACGGCGCTGCAGGCTGCGCGGATCCTGATAGCCCTGCGCGATCATCCACTTCAGCAGCGTGATGTTGCTGTTGAGGTACTCGATGATCGGTTCCTTGTTCAGGTGCACCGTGCAACCGGCTGCCGAACGCTCGGCCGATGCGTCCGACAGTTCGAACGCTTGCTCGACCTTCAGATCGGGCAGGCCTTCGATTTCGAGGATGCGGCCCGAGAAGATGTTTTTCTTGCCTTGCTTGGCGACCGTCAGCATGCCCTGCTTGATCGCGTACAGCGGAATCGCGTTGACGAGGTCGCGCAGCGTGACGCCAGGCTGCATCTTGCCCTTGAAGCGGACCAGCACCGATTCCGGCATGTCCAGCGGCATCGTGCCGGTGGCGGCCGCGAACGCGACCAGGCCCGAGCCTGCCGGGAAGCTGATGCCGATCGGGAAACGCGTGTGCGAGTCGCCGCCGGTGCCGACGGTGTCGGGCAGCAGCATGCGGTTCAGCCACGAGTGGATCACGCCGTCGCCCGGGCGCAGCGCGATGCCGCCACGGGTGCTGATGAAGTTCGGCAGCGTCTGGTGCGTCTTCACGTCGACCGGCTTCGGATAAGCGGCGGTGTGGCAGAACGACTGCATCACGAGGTCGGCCGAGAAGCCGAGGCAGGCCAGATCCTTCAGTTCGTCGCGGGTCATCGGGCCGGTGGTGTCCTGCGAGCCGACCGAGGTCATCTTCGGTTCGCAGTACGTGCCCGGGCGGACGCCCTGGCCTTCCGGCAGACCGCATGCGCGGCCGACCATCTTCTGCGCGAGCGAGAAACCCTTGCCGCTGTCGGCCGGCTGGTGCGGCAGGCGGAACAGCGTCGACGGTGCGAGGCCGAGCGCTTCACGCGCCTTCGCGGTCAGGCCGCGGCCGATGATCAGCGGAATGCGGCCGCCGGCGCGCACTTCGTCGAACAGCACGTCGGACTTGACCTGGAATTCGGCGATCACATTGCCGTCCTTCAGTGCCTTGCCTTCGTACGGGCGCAGTTCGACCACGTCGCCCATGTTCATCTGCGACACGTCGAGCTCGATCGGCAGCGCGCCGGCGTCTTCCATCGTGTTGTAGAAGATGGGGGCGATCTTGCCGCCGAGGCACACGCCGCCGAAGCGCTTGTTCGGGACGAACGGGATGTCTTCGCCGGTGAACCACAGCACCGAGTTGGTGGCCGACTTGCGCGAGGAGCCGGTGCCGACCACGTCGCCCACGTAGGCGACCAGATGACCCTTGTCCTTCAGCGATTCGATGAACTTGACCGGGCCGCGCTTGCCGTCTTCTTCCGGCGTGATGCCGGGGCGCGCGTTCTTCAGCATCGCCAGCGCGTGCATCGGGATGTCCGGGCGGGTGGTGGCGTCCGGGGCCGGCGACAGGTCGTCAGTGTTGGTTTCGCCCGTGACCTTGAACACGGTGATGGTCAGGCTTTCCGGCACTTCCGGACGGCTCGTGAACCATTCGGCGTCAGCCCAGCTCTGCAGCACGGCCTTCGCGTGCGCGTTGCCCTTGTCGGCGAGTTCCTTCACGTCATGGAACTGGTCGAACATCAGCAGGGTTTTCTTCAGTGCGTCGGCAGCGACGGCCGCGACTGCGTCGTCGGACAGCAGCTCGATCAGCGGCTGGATGTTGTAGCCGCCCAGCATCGTGCCGAGCAGTTCGGTCGCGCGCTCGCGCGAGATCAGCGGGCAGGCCGTCTCGCCCTTCGCGACGGCGGCCAGGAAGCCGGCCTTCACGCGCGCGGCTTCGTCGACGCCGGCGGGGACGCGGTGGGTGATCAGGTCGAGCAGCGTCTGCTCTTCGCCTGCGGGCGGGTACGCCAGCAGTTCCACCAGTTCGGCGGTTTGCTGAGCCGTCAGCGGCAGGGGAGGAATACCGAGCGCGGCGCGGGCGGCCACGTGAGCACGAAAGTTTTCAAGCATGGGGGGACCTGCTGAGATTGCGTTTCAGGGGAAGGGCTTTCCAGGCACGCCGAGGCTGCTGTTCCGGACACTGCTTCACTGCTTGGACGGGATTCTAATCCCAATATGGTCAGGCGTCAAATGTCTTATGTCTTATATAAGAGTTGAATGTGGGACGTCGAGAAACGCGTGCTGTCGCGGCGCACCTTGCGGAAGAATTCGGCGGATTAGGTAGCGGCGTGGTGCAGGGAGTGACCGCGGATCGGGGCGCTGTGGGGCGTACGCAGGTCGCAGAGGAGGCATTCGCTCGACCGGCGCGATTTCATTATGTGGAAAATTCAGAGGCGTACCGGTCGAGGTCAGGAAGCTTCAGGATCCCAACGGATGACGAGCGGGACGAGCAAGATAGAGCAGGATGAAGACACCGATGCCGATCCAGGCGGTCTCGACCGGCGGCGGCGTCCGAAAAGCGCCCATCACGGTGGTGTGCGCGGTGAACACGGCGAGTGCGAGCAACTTCGCGCTGATCACGCCGCGAATGTTGGAGCGTCGTCTATCGTTAGCGGCGCGGGTGAGTACAGCGCCTTCGTCGCTGCAACCTCGTCGGTCAATCGAACCACGAGTTCCCGCGGCCCGAGCACTTTCAACTCCGCACCATATCCAAGCAGCTTCCGCGCACCGTGCTCGATCGATTCGATCGGCATCAGGAATTCTTTCCATCCCGGCCGAACCGCGGCATCGCCGGCGCTCTCCAGGACAGGCACGACCTTCACGCGTGCATTGACCAGCCAGCGCTCTCCGCGCGCCGACACCGCGACGTGCGCGCTCAACCGGTAAAGCTCCGCCTCATACCGGCTCATCGCATCACGCCAGTGCTGCGGCAGGTCGAACCGCGCGGGCCGCTTGAATCGCCGGCGCGACGCCGCGAGTTCCCGAATGTTCGCGAGCCGAAAAGTCAGTGCATCGCGCTTGCCGGCGACCTTCGCCACCACGTACCACGCACCGCCCTTGAGCACCAGGCCGAGGGGATCGAGTGCCCGGCGCGACACGCCACGCCAGCTCTCGTACGTCACCTCGATCCGCTGCGACTGCCATACGGCATCGGCGACCTCGCGCAGAAACGCCGGTGTTTCCTGCGCCCGATACCAATCCATGGTATCGACATGCAGCCGGCTCGCGACACGATCGGCATGCTCGCGCGAGTCCGGCGGCAGGCTGGCGATCATCTTCAGCCGCGCGGACGCGGCCATCCCGTCGAGCCCGAGTTCTCGCGCCGGCCCCGGCAGACCCGCCAGAATCAACGCATGTGCCTCCTGCTCGGTCAGTCCCGTGAGATCGGTACGCCAGCCCTCCTGCAACTGAAAACCGCCGTTGCGTCCGCGATCGCCCCAGATCGGCACGCCGGCCGTCGACAGTTGGTCGATATCGCGCAGGATCGTCCGCTCGGACACCTCCAGCGCGGCAGCCAGCGCCGGCGCGGTCATGCGGCCGCGCGCCTGCAACATCATCATGATCGACAACAGCCGGCTGGCTTTCATGTGCGGCACCTGATCCGGAATACATGACACAGGATGTCATGTTATCGGATCTATGATCCGACACATCCGCGATCGGCCTGCGCGCAACGGAGTCGGGCGCGGGCTTGCCGACACGCGGGCGGTGCTCACGTGAAGGCCGCTGCGCGAAACCCATCGAGGAGAGCGACACATGAAAATCATCACGGGTCCGCTGAGCATGTTCGGCGCGAAAGTCGAAATTGCGGCGCACGAGAAGGGCATCGCCTTCGAGCGCGTGCTGGTGCCGTTCAGCCAGCAGCGCGGCTATGATCCGAAGCATCCGGACGTCTTGCGCATCAATCCGAAGCGTCAGGTGCCGGTGCTGATCGACGGCGACCTGGAGATTTTCGATTCCACGCAGATCTTCGAGTACCTGGAAGACCTGAAGCCCGATCCGGCGCTATGGCCCGCGCAGCCGAAAGCGCGCGCGGTGGCGCGTCAGCTCGAGCACTGCAGCGACGAGGTTTATTTTCCGCACGTGATCCGGTTGATGGGCCTCGAAGAGACGCCGGATCATCCCGCGGCACAGGCCGCACGCGGCGAAGCGCGGCAATACTGTCGACGCATGGAGCGCGTGCTGGCGGACCGGGAATTCCTCGCCGAAAGCTATTCGTACGCCGACATCGCGTTCTACATGGCGCAGTTGTTCGGCGCGCGTAAGGGCGCGCCGATGACGGCGGAGACACCGAACCTGCTCGCCTGGCGCGAACGGATGACCGCGCGTCCGGCCGTGCGGAAAGTGGCCGGTGCGATGGCGGATTATCTCGCTTCGATCGACCATCCGGTTCCGGATTTTCTTCGCGGGCTCTATTAGCCACCCCGTTGCGCATCGAGCGGCTACGATCTGTCAGTCGCCGCTGGATGTGCACGAATCACCCGCCTGTCACCGGCGGAAAGAACGCCACCTCGCTATCCTCCCGCACGACGAATCCGCCGGTCACCATCTCGCGATTCACGGCCGCGCGCACGGGCCGGTCTATCCGCAGCGCTTCACCACTGCGCGCGTCGCGTGCGGCGAGCGTGGCGCGCAGCGCGTCGACGGTGAGCTCATGCGCATCGATCTGGATGACTTCCTCGTCGGTATCCAGTTGTTCGCGAATGCTCGCAAAGTATTTGATCGTCAGTTTCATTGCGATGTCCCGAGCGAAATCGGTGAAGTCGGTGATATCGGCGGAATCGGAAAGGCGTTGGCCGGCACGTTCATCCCCATCGACGCATCGCCTGATCGTCATGCGCCTTCGGCTCGACCCAGCCGGCCACGCCGTCGTGCCGGATCTCCTTCTTCCAGAACGGCGCGTGCGTCTTCAGGAAGTCCATGATGAATTCGCACGCATCGAACGCCGGCGCGCGATGCGCGGCGGCCACCACGACGATCACGACCGCGTGGCCGAGCGGAATGCGCCCGACGCGATGCACGATCCTGACCGCCTCGAGCCGCCAGCGCGCGCTGGCTTCCTCGACGATGCTCCACAGCGCCTGCTCGGTCATCGTCGGATAGTGCTCGACTTCCAGCGCGATCACGTCGTCGACGTCGCCTTCGTTGCGCACGACACCGAGGAAATTCACGACCGCGCCGACATTCGGATTGCGAATGAACGGCGCGATCTCGGCGCCGGCGTCGATCGTCGCGTACTGCACACGCACCTCGAATCCGGCTGCGATCGCCGGCGGCGGCTCGGTGTGTGGGTCGACGGGTTCGGAATGTCCGCCGTCACGCGACGGATCGTCGGATGACGCGGCACGGGATTCGGTGAATCTGGTCATGACGGTTCTCCAGTAGGCGGTGCGCTCCGCTTCGCGCGGCAGCCCGTCAGCCGCCGACGAGCGACATGCGCACGATCGGATGGGTCTTGCCCGACGGCCTGGCCGCACGCGTGGCCCGCCGTTCGGAATAGCGGTCGTCGCGCCGCATCCATCGCGCGCGCACGGTGTCGGCAAGGCGGTCGATCGATTCGGCATCGTCGAGCCACGGCCGCAGGTCGGTGCCCTGCATCGCGAACAGGCATGTATAGAGCTGGCCGTCGGCCGACACGCGTGCGCGCGAGCACGTGCCGCAGAACGGATGCGACACGCTCGCGATGAAACCGACGTCGCCCGCGCCGTCGATGTGCCGGCAGCGGATCGCGGTGGCATCGTGTCCCGGTTCGCCGACGAGCACGAGCGGATAGCTCGCTTCGATGATTTCGCGCATCCGCGCGGCCGGCACGACCTTGTCGCCGGACCACGCGTTCGCGCCGCCGACGTCCATGTATTCGATGAAGCGCACGGCCACGCCGCTATGACGGAAGTGGCGCACGAGCGGCAGGATCTGGCCGTCGTTCGCGCCGCGCTCGATCACGGCGTTGACCTTCACGGGCGCGAGCCCGGCCGCCTGCGCGGCCTCGATGCCGGCCAGCACGCGCGCCACCGGCACGTCAGTGTCGGTCATCCGGCGGAACACGGCATCGTCGATCGCGTCGAGACTCACGGTCACGCGCGACAGGCCCGCGTCGCGCAGCGCGCGTGCCTTGGCGGCGAGCAGCGAACCGTTGGTCGTCAGCGCGATTTCGACAGGCTTGCCGTTGACGGTCGTCAGCGTCGCCAGCCGTTCGATCAGCGCTTCGAGGTTGCGGCGCAGCAGTGGCTCGCCGCCGGTAATGCGGATCTTTTCGACGCCGAGCGAGACGAACGCGCGCGCGATCTTCTCCATTTGCGCGAACGACAGTCGCTCGGACGACGGCATGAACGCATAGTCGGAACCGAAGCTGTCTCGCGGCATGCAGTAGCCGCAGCGGAAATTGCACCGGTCGATGACGGACAGCCGCAGATCGCGCAGCGGCCGCGCGAGCGTGTCGAGCGGGCGGGAGAAGGCACCGGGCGATGCGCTGCCGGATTCGGCGGCGGCCGGCGCGGAAGCGATGGCATTCACGATGGGTTCGTCTGCCTGCAGGAAGTGAGCGGAACGGCGTCGCCGATCGGCCGTGCGTGTGCCGACGTGTCGGCGTAGGGATCGTGACGAGCCTCATCGTGAGGATAGGTCGCCGGACTCCATCGGCAGAGACACAATCCCGCCTGGAATACAGGAATACAGTTCGTCATCCTGGATGCGCGAAAGGTGGGCATGGCGAGCCGCCGCATGCTCATGTTCGTGCTCATGCGAGCCAGTGCGCGAAATCGTAATACGGCACGGCGTCGCCGCGTGCGATGCGTCGGCCGGCCGGCAGCCGTGCGAGCCCGGTCGCCTGCAGCAGCGATTGCAGCGCGCCGGCGCCTTGCTGCCGCAGTGTGTCGAGGACGGGCGCGCCGGTGGCGTCGATGGTGCGGCGCACGCGCACGAAGCGTTCGCGCTGCGCATCCGGTTCGGCGTCGATGTCGATCGGCAGCGACGGTACGGCCGGCAGGCAGTCGTCGCGTCCCTGCAGACAGCGGATCAGCGGCGCGACGAACAGCGCGAAGGCGATCATCGCCGCGCCCGGATTGCCGGGCAGCAGCACCACGGGCCGTTCGTCGAGCCGCGCGAGCGCGACGGGCTTGCCCGGTTTCATCCGCACGCCCGACACCACGAACGACGCGCCGAGCTCGGTCAGCGCGGGGCGCAGCAGGTCCTTGTCGCCGACCGATGCGCCGCCGACGCAGACGACCAGATCGCAGCGCGCGGCCATTTCGCGCAGTGCCTGATCGACGGCGGCCGGCGTGTCGGCGGCGTGTTCGCTCGCGGTGACGCCGGCACCGGTTCCCGATACCAGAGCCGCGAGCATCGGCGCGTTGCTGTTGTAGATCTGCCCGGGCGCACGCGGCTCGCCGCACGGGACGAGTTCGTCGCCGGTCGTCAGGATGCCGACCCGCAGCGGCGGCCGCACGGCGATGCGCGCGCAACCCTGCGCGGCTGCGACGCCGACGTGCATCGCGCCGAGCCGCACGCCGGCAGGCATCAGCAGGTCGCCGGCGCGCACTTCCTCGCCGCGGCGGCGGATATGCGATCCGCTGCGCTGCGGTGCGTCGAACGTGACGCCGCCGTCCTGCTCGCGCGCGTGCTCCTGGATCACGACGGTGTCGGCACCGGGCGGAATCAGGCTGCCGGTAAAGATCCGCGCTGCCGTGCCCGGTGCCAGCGGCGACGGCGCGTCGCCCGCGTAGCAGCGCTGCGCGACGCGCAGCGGCTCGCCGTGTTCGAGGTCGGCGTGACGGACCGCATAGCCGTCCATCGCGCTCTGGTCGGCGGGCGGCTGGTCGAGCACGGCAGAGAGCGGCGTGGCGAGCACGTGGCCGGCCGCCTGCTCGACCGGAATGGAGACGGCCGCATGCGGCGGCGCGAACGCGGCGGCGAACTGCCGTTGGGCGGTATCGAAATCGGTCAGGGGTTTCATCAAGCGGTGAGCGCACGCGGTTGCGCACGCGTTGGTTCGGGTAGCGGGAGCGCGTCGGGCGACACGTATTCGACGAAGCCGTCGTTGCGGCAGAAGCCGAGCAGCCGCACGCCGGCTTCGCGCGCGACGTCGATCGCGAGCGACGTCGGCGCCGAGATCGTCGCGATCATCGGGATGCCGACGCGCGCCGCCTTGCGCACGAGCTCGTAGCTCGCGCGGCTCGACAGGAACACGAAGCCCGCGCTCAGGTCGGCGCGACGCCGCGTGAGCCAGCCGATCAGCTTGTCGAGCGCGTTGTGGCGGCCGACGTCCTCGAAGACTTCCTGAACGGCGCCGTCGCTGTCGCACCATGCGGCCGCATGGATGCCGCCGGTCGCCCGCATCAGCGGCTGCCGCTGCGGCAACGCGCGGGCCGCGCGCGCGACGGCGTCGGCACCGATGCCGGCCGCCGCACCCGCGGCCGCGATGCGCGGCGGATGGAGGTCGAGCTGCGCGATGCTTTCGATCCCGCAGACACCGCAGCCGGTGCGGCCGGCCAGCGCGCGCCGGTGTGCCTTCAGCGCCATGAACGCCTGCTGCGATACGGTCAGCCGTACTTCGGCGCTGGTCGGCCGATATTCGCTTTCGATGTCGAAGACGTCCGACGCGCGCTCGACGATCCCTTCGCTCAGCGCGAAGCCGAGGCCGAACGCGTCGAGGTCGATCGGCGTCGCCATCATCACCGCGTGTGCGATGCCGTTGAACACGAGTGCAACCGGCGTTTCGTCGACGACGCGATCGACGGTGTCCCATGATTCGCCGGCACGATGACGCGTCACGTGACACGCGCAGCTCCCGGCCGGATCGTCGGGGCGGTCGTTGGGCTCCATGCTGTTTTCTCCTGGGAGATCGCTCGGCGCGTGCGCCGAGCGATGGGCGCGAATTATGCCGGGGTGGTGCGCGGTGTCGCGCCGGCTCGCCACCGGCAGGCTACGAGTCGATGGTACGGGCGTTCGGCCGTGCGGCGGATGCACAGCGTCGCGGTGCGGAAAGCAGTACAGCTGAGGGCCTCGCGGCCCCGCAACGGGTTTTCCGTACACACATCTTCGGCCCAGGGGAAAGCACAGTTTCAGCGCACGTTCGCGCGATTGCGAGTATCGTCGGAAACGCGATATCGTCATTCACGCTTCGTTGCCGTGCCTCGCGATCCGTCCACGCTTGCACGTGCCGTCGCGAAGCCGTCGCGCGACTTCCTGCTTCGAGCTGACGTTCTCACAACCACGAGCACATTACGGTCATGGAAATCTTCGATGCGTTCCATCTCGCCCGATTGCAATTCGCGTTCACGGTGTCGTTCCACATCGTGTTTCCGGCGATCAGCATCGGCATGGCGAGCTTTCTCGCGGTGCTGGAATGGCGCTATCTCGTCACCGGCGATGCCGCCTACAAATCCATGTTCCAGTTCTGGTCGAAGATCTTCGCGATCGGCTTCGGGATGGGCGTCGTCTCCGGCGTCGTGATGGCGTACGAGTTCGGCACGAACTGGGCGGGCTTCTCGCGCGTCGCCGGCAACATCACGGGCCCGCTGCTCACGTATGAGGTGCTGACGGCGTTCTTCCTCGAAGCCGGCTTTCTCGGCGTGATGCTGTTCGGCTGGCAGCGCGTGAGCCCGCGCGCCCATTTCTTCGCGACGCTGATGGTCGCGGTCGGCACACTGATCTCCACGTTCTGGATCCTGGCGTCGAACAGCTTCATGCAGACGCCGCAGGGCTACAAGATCGAGAACGGTCTCGTCGTGCCGGTCGACTGGTTCAAGGTTGTCTTCAATCCGTCGTTTCCGTACCGTCTCGTGCACATGACGATCGCGGCGTTCATTGTCGCGGGCTTCATCGTCGCCGCGTGCGGCGCGTGGCACCTGCTGAAGGGGCGTCGCGACGAGCCCGTGAAGCGCAGCTTCTCGATGGCGCTGTGGATGCTGCTGCTGCTCGCACCGATCCAGATCGTCGCCGGCGATGCGCACGGCTTGAACACGCGCGAATACCAGCCGGCGAAGATCGCGGCGATCGAAGGGCTGTGGGAAACCGAGAAGGGCGGCACCGCGCTGAACCTCGTCGGGCTGCCCGACATGCAGGCCGAAACCACGCGCTATTCGATCCAGGTGCCGCACCTCGGCAGCCTGATCCTCACGCACAGCTGGGATGGCGAAATCCGCGGGCTGAAGGAATTCCCGCCGCAGGACCGCCCGTATTCGCCAATCGTGTTCTGGACGTTCCGGATCATGGCGGGCCTCGGGATGCTGATGCTGCTGACCGCGCTGCTCGGGCTGCTGCTGAGAAAGGGCGGGCGCCTGTATGAGACGCGCTGGTTCCAGTGGTTCGTGGTGGGCATGGGGCCGTCGGGTATCGTCGCGCTGCTGGCCGGCTGGATCACGACCGAGGTCGGGCGGCAGCCGTGGACCGTGTACGGCGTGCTGCGCACAGTCGATTCGGTCGCGCCGCTCAGCGCGCAGCAGGTCGGCGTGTCGCTGCTGATCTTCGTGGTCGTGTATTTCCTGGTGTTCGGGACGGGTATCTACTACATGATGAAACTGATGAAGCGCGGGCCGGCCGCCGAGGCCGGATACATCGAGCTGCACCGGCATCCGGGGCTGCGCAAGAGCGCGCTGTCCACGCCGCTGAATGTCACCGAAGCGGAGTAAGCCATGCTCATCGATCTTCCTGTCGTGTGGGCCGCGATCATCGGCCTCGGCGTGTTCATCTACGTGATGCTCGACGGCTTCGACCTTGGCATCGGCCTGCTGTTTCCGTTCTTCGACGCGAAGGCCGAACGCGAAGTCATGCTGAATACCGTCGCGCCGGTATGGGACGGCAACGAGACCTTTCTCGTGCTCGGCGGCGCGGGCCTGTACGGTGCGTTCCCGGTCGTGTATTCGACGCTGCTGCCGGCGAATTACCTGCCGCTGGTGCTGATGCTGGTCGGGCTGATCTTCCGCGGCGCGGCGTTCGAGCTGCGCGCAAAGGCGACCCGCACGCAACACATGTGGGATCTCGCATTCATCGGCGGCTCCGCGCTCGCGGCGTTCTGCCAGGGGATCGTGCTCGGTTCGCTGCTGCAGGGCATCAAGATCGAGAACAACCAGTTCGCGGGCGGGCCGTTCGACTGGCTGTCGCCGTTCAGCCTGTTCTGCGGGATCGGCGTGCTCGTCACCTATGCGGCGCTCGGCTGCGGCTGGCTGATCCTGAAAGTCGACGGTGAGTTGCAGCGCAAGATGCGGCAGCTGATGAAGCCGCTCACAGGCGTGCTGCTCGGCGTAATGGCCGTGGTCAGCCTGTGGACGGTGATCGGGCTGCCCGCCGTCGCGCACCGCTGGTTCGGCAGCGGCAACCTCGGCTGGTTCCTGCCGGTGCCGATCCTCGTCGTCGCGTGCGTGTGGGGCATCTTCCACACGGTCAAGCGCGAGCACGAGGCGACGCCGTTCCTGCTGACGCTCGCGCTCGTGTTCCTCGGCTACACCGGGCTCGTGATCAGCATCTGGCCGAACATCGTGCCGCCGTCGCTGACGATCTGGGACGCGTCGTCGAGCCATTCGAGCCAGATGTTCGCGCTCGTCGGCACTGTGATCGTGCTGCCGGTCATCCTCGTGTACAACGCGATGCAGTACCGCGTGTTCCGCGGCAAGGTTCGCGAGGGTGACGCCGGCTATCACTGACCGGCGCGCTCCGGTGACGGGGCAGGGTGTGCGCGGGCGTATCATCACGCGCAAGCGCGGTGAATCGCGTCACCCGGCCCGGCATCGACCGGACAGCGGCCCGCCACGCGCGGGCCGTTGCACATCGGGCGGCGGTGATTCGCATTGCGTATTTCATCGGCAGTCGAGACAACACCATGATCGTCAGACCACGACAAAACTGGCTCAGGATGCTGTTCATATGGAATGGCTCCGTGCTGCAGTCGATCATTCCGCAACTCGTGTTCATGGCGATCGTCAGCACGCTGGCGGTCTTCACGAACGGGCGCATCTTCGGCGAGAAGATTCCGCTGAACACCGCGCCGTTCACGCTGTTCGGGCTGGCACTCGCGATCTTCCTCGCGTTTCGCAACAACGCGAGCTTCGAGCGCTTCAAGGAGGCGCGGCTTTTGTGGGGCAACCTGCTGATCGCGGCGCGCACCGTCACGTCGCAGCTGCGGCGCTACCTGCCCGACAGCGTCGGCGACGCGGAGCGCAACCGGCTCGCCGATCTGCTGATCGCGTTCACGTATGCCTTGAAGCATCAGCTGCGTCATACCGATCCGGCGCAGGACCTGCAGCGCATCCTTGGCGCCGAGCGCGCCGCCACGTTCGCGCACAAGTGCTACCAGCCCGTCGCGATTCTCGATGACCTGCGCGGCGGAATCGTCCGCGCGCTGGGCCGCGCACCAGGCAGCGAAGCAACGTGCTGGATGTTCGATGCGCAACTGGCCGAGTTGGGCAAGGCGGTGGGCGGCTGCGAGCGGATCCTGACGACACCGATCCCGTTCTCGTACAGCGTGCTGCTGCATCGCACCGTCTATGCTTATTGCGTGCTGCTGCCGTTCGGCCTCGTCGATTCGACGGAATTCTTTACGCCGCTGATTTGCGTATTCATCTCGTACACGCTGATCGCGCTCGAAGCGATCGCAAACGAGGTAGCGGAGCCGTTCGGCCTCGCACCGAACGCGCTCGCGCTCGATGCGATGGCGCGCACGATCGAGCGGTCGGTGCTCGAGCTGGGCGATCGCGCGATGCCGGACGAGTTCGTGCCGGCGTCGACGTATCAGATCACATGAGCGGCACCGCGACGCGCGCAGTGGCACGCACGATCGGAAGCACTTCACAAGCGCATCTACGTGACGCGCATCTTCGTCGATGATCTCGAACCGGTCGATCATTTTCCGGGGTGTCATGATGGCGTGAAGTGGCGTGCGCGTTGATGACGGGGAAGCGATCGCGCCGGCGCGCCGGCGCGACATCGGCGGAGTGGACTTAGGAAGTTTGTGTAGACTCGTGCTCGTTCAATGGAGCCAACATCATGCAACTTCTTGACCACGTGTCCATCGGCGTTCCGGATATCGACCGGGCACGCCCTTTCTACGATGGTGTCATGGCCGCGCTGGGCGCGATCAAGGTTTATGACCGCGGCACCGCGCTCGGTTACGGCGAACGTTGCAACGCCAACGACACCGCATCGACCTATCTGGCGATTTATCTGGATCCCGCCGAAGTCGGAACGAGCAAGCGACACTGGTGCTTCAAGGCGGCTTCCCGCGAGCAGGTGCATGCATTTTTCGAGGCAGGGCTGTCCGCGGGCGGGCGGCCCGACGGCGACCCCGGCTTGAGGCCGCACTATCACCCCGACTACTATGCGGCCTTTGTCGTCGATCCGGCCGGCAACCGGATCGAGGCGGTATGCCACGCTGCGCCATCGGCGCACGAGCGGCCGTGACCGCGCGCGCCGACAACTGATTGCCAACGGCACGGCGTTGTGCCGTGGGGTAGCTGACAAGCGCGGCGCCGGCATGCCGCCGCGCCGCGCCTCGCCGCCCGGTCGCGTTTGCCGCGCGCGGCTCAATCGAAGTACGTCAGCCCCATCGCGCCTTTCACCTCGGCCAGCGTCGCGCCGGCCACCTCGCGCGCATGCATCGTGCCGCGCTTCAGGATCGCCATCACCTCCGCCTTGTCCGCCTCGAATTCGCGACGACGCGCACGGATCGGCTCGATCAGCGCCTGCAGCCGCTCGTTCAGCACGCGCTTGACGACGCTGTCGCCGAGTCCGCCACGGCGATAGTGCGCCTTCAGTTCGTCGACTTTCTGCACGTCGGGCTCGAACGCGTCGAGGAACGTGAACACGACGTTGCCTTCGACCTGGCCCGGATCGCTCACGCGCAGGTGGTTCGGGTCCGTGTACATGTCCTTCACGGCCTGCGCGATCTCGTCGGGTGTCGAGCCGAGCGTGATCGCGTTGCCGAGCGACTTGCTCATCTTCGCCTTGCCGTCGATGCCCGGCAGCCGCGTGACCGCCGACAGCACGGCCTCGCATTCCACCAGCACGGGCTTGTCGACCGTCGCGTTGAAGCGGCGCACGAGTTCGTTGGTCTGCTCGATCATCGGCAGCTGGTCGTCGCCGACCGGCACGTGTGTCGCCTTGAACGCGGTGATGTCGGCCGCCTGGCTGACGGGATAGGTCAGGAAGCCGGCCGGGATGTCACGCTCGAAGCCGCGCAGGCGGATCTCTTCCTTGATGGTCGGGTTGCGCTCGAGGCGCGCGACCGTCACGAGGTTGAGCAGGTATTGCGACAGCTCGGCGAGCTCGGGCACCTGCGACTGGACGACGATCGTCGAGATCGCCGGATCGATGCCGACGGCCAGGTAGTCGAGCGCGACCTCGATCACGTTCTCGGTGACGCGCTGGCGGCGGCCCATGTTGTCGGTCAGCGCCTGCGTGTCGGCGAGCAGCAGGAACTGCGTCGCCTCATGCTGCATCTGCACGCGTGCGCGCAGCGAGCCGATGTAATGGCCGAGATGCAGCGGGCCGGTCGTGCGGTCGCCGGTGAGGATGGTCGGTTGGGTCGGGTGAGTCATGGTGTGGATTGGCTCCGGATTATCGAAGCTACCAGCCATGACGTGAGCGCAGAAACGACAATGCCGCCATGGCTGGCGGCATCACGTTCGGGACATGCAAAAGGAAACGGGCCGCCTGGGTCAGGCGCGCCACCAGCGATGCACGTTCGGCGAGGCAGGTTTGGTTTGCATTGCGCGAGTATAGCGTAGTGCGGGGATGGGTGTTGCGTCAGCGCAGGACCGACTCCATCGCGAGATAGGCGGTTTCTGCCGACGGCCACAGCAGGTACAGCAGGCCGGCCATCAGCAGCAGCGCGCCGGCGCGTGCCAGCGGCGTGCGGTCCATGTCGTTCAGGGTGCGGATGTGCTGCTTCAGTTTCTTCATGCTTGCAGGCGCAACGTGCGCCACTCCAACGGTTGCTGCAACGGGTCGCATGGAGCGACGCCGGGGTGTTGCGGGCTTCAACGGGGGCTGGGTGCGGTTGGGGCACCGTGTCGTCTGGGCGGACGACCGGTCTGGCCGATCGCGGGAATAAAAAAGGGACGGTTGAACGTCGTTTGGCTGCCGTCCACGCCCAGGCGACGGGCATCCTACCAGTTCGGCGGTGTGGACAAGGTCAAGAATTGTCGGGACAGGGGCCGCAAGGGCAGCGTCGAGTCGCTGCCAGCCCGGGCTGTCGTCGTCCAGATGCAGCGATGCAATTTTTCCTGCCCGACGATCGTAAGGTATCCGTCGGCCGATTGCATCAAGGACCGGGCTGCCTCGTCAGACGGGTGCGCAACTGCCGTCGTCGGCGGTGCGATAAGCGGATCGTTCGACGCGATGAAAGGGAGCGGCCGCCGCATCGGATGCAATGCGGCGGCCGGGGAGAGGGTGACGAGGGGCGGCGGGCAGATTCAGGTTCGTGGCGTGCCGTACGTCGCGAACCTGCCCGCCCGCGGATTACACGACAGCGGAACGCGCGACCCGCACCGGCACCGACTTGTACGACGGCGTGCCGCTTTCCTTGTCGATGTAGTCGAGCGGCACGAGTACGTTCGCTTCCGGGTAATACGCGCCGACCGACCCCGGCGCGATGTCGTACTCGATCGCCGTGATCTGCTCGAGGCGCAGCGTGCGGCCGGAAGCGGTGATCGTCTCGATGTCGACGAGGTCGCCGTGTTCGAGCCCGTACTTCGCGAGATCGGTCGCGTTCATGAACAGCACGTCGCGCCGCCCGAACACGCCGCGATAGCGGTCGTCGAGCCCGTAGATCGTCGTGTTGTACTGGTCGTGGCTGCGCAGCGTGATCAGCCGCAGCACCTGCTCGGCGCCGAGCACGTCGGCGTCTTCCTTCACGCCCTTGTAGACCGAAAACATCGCCTTGCCGGTCGGCGTGGGCCACACGCGCTCGGTGGGCGGCAGCGGCAGGCGGAAGCCGCCCGGCGCGCGGATCCGCTCGTTGAACGCCTCGAAGCCGGGCACCGTCTTGTCGATCAGGTCGCGGATGCGGTCGTAGTCGGCAATCAGGTCGAGCCACGCGACCTTGCTGTTCGGCAGCGTCGCGCGCGCGATCCCCGCGACGATCGCGGGCTCCGAGCGCAACTGGTCGGACGCCGGCTTGAGCTTGCCGGCCGACGCATGGACCATCGACATCGAATCCTCGACGGTGATCGACTGCCGGCCGCTCGCCTGCATGTCGAGCTCGGTGCGGCCGAGCACGGGCAGGATGTAGGTTTCCTTTGCCACCAGAAGATGCGAGCGGTTCAGCTTCGTGCCGAGATGCACGCTCAGATCGAGCTTCGCCATCGCGGGGAACGACAGCTCGGGGTCGGGTAGCGCGACCGCGAAGTTGCCGCCGAGGCACAGCAGCGCCTTGGCCTGGCCTTCGATCATCGCCTGCATCGCCTGCACCGCGTCGTGCCCGTGATGCGCGGGCGGCTTGAAGCCGCACACGTCCTCGATCTTTTGCAGGAACTCGGCCGACGGCTTCTCGGTGATGCCGACCGTGCGGTTGCCCTGCACGTTGGAGTGGCCGCGCAGCGGGCATATGCCCGCACCGGGCTTGCCGAAGTTGCCGCGCATCAGCAGCAGGTCGGCGATCAGGCGCACGGTCGCGGTGCCCTTGTTGTGCTGCGTGACGCCCATCCCGTACGTGACGATCGTCGCGTTCGACTTCGCATAGGCGAGCGCGACCTGCTCGAGCTGCGCCTGGCTCAGGCCGCTCGCGCGCTCGATGTCGTCCCACGACGTCGCCTGCAGGTCGGTGGAAAACGCGTCGAAGCCGTCGGTGTGCTGCGCGATGAAGTCGCGGTCGAGCACGTCGCCGCGCTCGGCCTCGAGCTGCAGCAGCGCCTTCATGATGCCTTTCAGCGCGGCCGCGTCGCCGCCCGCGTCGACCTGGTAGTACGTCGACGCGATGCGCGTCGAGCCGAACGACGCCATCTCGATCATGTCCTGCGGATCCGCGAAGCGTTCGAGCGCGCGCTCGCGCAGCGGATTGAACACGATGATCGGCACGTTGCGGCGCGAGCACTCGTGCAGCGTGCCCATCATCCGGGGGTGGTTGGTGCCGGGGTTGTGGCCGATCGAGATGATCAGCTCGCAATGGTCGAAATCCTCCAGGGACACCGTGCCCTTGCCGATCCCGATCGACTGCGGGAGGCCGACGCTGGTCGGCTCGTGGCACATGTTCGAGCAGTCGGGGAAGTTGTTGGTGCCGAGCTCGCGCGCGAAGAGCTGATACAGGTACGCGGCTTCGTTCGACGCGCGGCCCGACGTATAGAACTCGACTTGCTCGGGTGGCAGCGCGCGCAGCACCTCGCCGATGCGCGCGAATGCGTCATCCCATTCGACCGCGCGGAACGTGTCGGTCGCGCGATCGTAGACGAGCGGATGCGTGAGCCGGCCCATGTTCTCCAGCTCGTAGTCGGACATCCGCAGCAGCGACGATACCGTGTTCGCCGCGAAGAACTCGGGGGTCACGCGTTTGGTCGTCGCTTCCCACGTGACAGCCTTCGCGCCGTTCTCGCAGAACTGGAACGTCGACTTGTGTTCCTTGTCGGGCCATGCACAGCCGGGGCAGTCGAAACCGTCGGGCTGGTTGGTCCGCATCAGCACGATCGGCGCTTCGATGGTTTCCATCTGCGTGCGCACGGCCTCGGCAGTCGCGCGAAGCGCGCCCCAACCGCCAGCGGGCCCATCGTACTTCCTGATGCCTGGCACCTCGCGTCGATTTGTCATGTGAATCTCCATGAGCCGGACCCGCTGCGGGGTGGCTCGGGTTGCGCCGCGTCGCGGCGTGAGGCGGCTCCGTCCGGCGAACGGAGCCAGTCATGCATACCCCGGGCTGCGGGGCAGGCGGGGTTTCAGTGCGCGTCCTTCTTCGCGCCGGACGACTTCTTGCCGGACTGCTTTGCGGTGGGTAGCGGCACGTCGGCAGGCGCATCGCTGGCGTTCGAGTCGCCGGATGCGTTGGCGGCCGCCTTGCCGTTTGGTTTCGCGTTGCCGTCGGCGTCCTTCTTCGCGTCCTTCGCGTCTTTCGCTTCAGGCGCAGCGAGCTTGTCGAACTTCACTTCGTCGCTGGCCTTGTCGTAGTCGACCTCGACGCGGTCGCCCGACTTCAGCCGGTCGGCGAGGATCTCCTTCGCGAGCTTGGTCTCGATGATCTGGCGGATCTGGCGCTTCAGCTCGCGCGCGCCGAACTCCGGCTGGTAGCCGGCTTCGGTCAGGTGCTCGACGAGCGCATCGCCCATCACGAGCGTGATGTCCTGCGCGGCGGCCGTGCGCACCACGCGGTCAAGCTGGATCCGCACGATCGCGCGGATGTTCTCCTTCGACAGCGCGTGGAAGACGATCACCTCGTCGATCCGGTTCAGGAACTCGGGGCGGAAATGGCCCTTCAGCACCTGCATCAGCTCGTCGCGGATCGCCTTGTCGGTCTTGCGCGCGGCTTCCGGCTGCGTGAGGTTGTCCATGATGATCGCGGCGCCGAGGTTGCTCGTCGCGATGATGATCGTGTTGCTGAAGTCGACCAACCGGCCCTTGCCGTCGGTCAGGCGGCCGTCGTCGAACACCTGCAGCAGCACGTTGTAGACGTCCGGGTGTGCTTTCTCGATCTCGTCGAGCAGGATCACGCTGTACGGGCGGCGCCGCACGCGCTCGGTGAGCTGGCCGCCTTCGTCGTAGCCGACGTACCCGGGCGGCGCGCCGATCAGCCGCGCGACCGCATGCCGTTCCATGTACTCGGACATGTCGATGCGGATGATCGCCTGCTCGTCGCCGAACACGGTCTCGGCCAGCGCCTTCGCGAGCTCGGTCTTGCCGACGCCCGTCGGCCCGAGGAACAGGAACGTCGCGATTGGCCGGTGGGGCTGGCCGAGTCCCGCGCGCGACAGCCGCACGGCGTCGCTGACGGCCACCACCGCGTCGCTCTGGCCCACTACGCGCTCGCGCAACTGCTCTTCCATCTTCAGCAGCTTCTGGCGCTCTTCCTGTGTGAGTTCGGACACGGGAATGCCGGTCAGCCGCGATACGACTTCGGCGACCGACTCGACCGTCACCTCGAGCGTTTCGGAGCCGGTCTTGCGCTGCCACGCCTCCATTTTTTCATCGAGCGTCTTCTGCTTCGCGTTGATCTGCTCCTCGAACTGCTTCGCTTCGTCGAAGCGCTTGCGCGACGTCGCGTAGTCCTGCTCGCGCTTCAGTTGCGCGATCTGCGCTTCGCCCTCCTGGATGTCGACGGGGCGCGACGTCGCGCCGATCCGCACGCGCGCGGCGGCCTGGTCAATCAGGTCGATCGCCTTGTCGGGCAGGAAGCGCGACGTGATGTAGCGGTCGGCGAATTCCGCGGCCGCGACGAACGCGTCGTCGGCGAATGTCACCTGGTGGTGCGCCTCGAGGCTGTCGCGCAGCCCGCGCAGGATCACGATCGTCTGCTCGACGCTCGGCTCCGGCACGAACACCGGCTGGAAGCGCCGTTCGAGTGCCGCGTCCTTCTCGATGTACTTCTGGTATTCGTTGAGCGTCGTCGCGCCGATCAGGCTCAGCTCGCCGCGCGCGAGCGCGGGCTTCAGCACGTTCGCGATGTCGAGGCCGCCTTCGCCGCCGCCCTGGCCCGCGCCGACGATCGTATGCAGTTCGTCGATGAACAGGATCAGTTCGTCCTGCTTTGCAGTCACTTCGTCGATCAGCTGCTTCGCGCGCTCCTCGAACTCGCCGCGATACTTGGCGCCGGCGACCATCGAATTGATGTTGACCTCGACGAGCCGCTTGTTGCGCAGCACCTCGGGCACGTCGCCGTTGACGATCCGCTGCGCGAGCCCTTCGACGATCGCCGTCTTGCCGACGCCCGGCTCGCCGATCAGCACCGGGTTGTTCTTCTTGCGGCGCGCGAGCACCTCGATCGTGCTTTCGATTTCCTGCGCGCGGCCGAGCACGGGGTCGAGCTTGCCCTGGCGCGCGATAGCGGTGAGGTCGCGGCCGAACTTGTCGAGGTTCGGCGTGCCGGTCGGCGCGTCGACGCGGCCGTCCTCGGCGCCCTTGCCGACCACCTTCACGACCTTCTGGCGCAGCGCCTCGGGCGTCACGCCGTATTTCTTCAGCAGCGTGCCGGCGATGCTGTCCGGAACCGACGCGAGCCCGATCAGCAGGTGCTCGGGGCCGATATACGAGTGACCGAGGTCGCGCGACGCCTGGAACGCGTATTGCACGGCCTTCTTCACGCGCGGCGAGATCGACAGCTTGTCGAGCGGTGCATCGGGGGAGGCCGTGCCTGTGTGCGCATGCTCGTCGATATACGACTTGATGTCCTGCGGCGACAGCTTCAGTTCCTTCAGCAGCGCGGCGCACACGTCGGTGTCCGCAAGCGCGTAGAGCAGATGTTCGGTGTCGAGCTCGCTGCGGCGCAGTTCGTGCGCCTTCTCGGCCGCGCGCTGCAGCAGTTCGAGCGTCTGTTCGCTGAACGCGTCGGTCGGGTCGACCGATTCGCGCGGCACCTCGGCGGAGAGCGGCGATTCGTCGCCGAGCTCGCCGAACAGCGACGACGAGCCACCTCCGCCCAGTAGCGAATCGAACGGGTTCAGCATGCTCTGATGCCGCATCAACTGGCGGAAGTGGTAATCGCAAATCGAGATCGTCTTGCGCTCGCCGTCCTGCATCACGGTGGCGCGCGCGACGGCCGGCCGGGCGTGGCAGATATCGCAAAGTGCGGGCATGGTGGTCTGGCTCCTGTCTGTGAACGTGGGTCGAAGGGTGACGTCCCGATGCGGTGCGGCGCTCGTGCGTCCCGACCGCGAACACACGACGTGGTGGTGCGCGTGCTGCGCCCACGCTGTCGCGTAGCGCGCGCCGGCGTGTCACACGGTCGCGGTCGGGGCGGGAAGCGCGAGTGCTGCGAGGAGCCCACGGCATCGCTTCGACTGCGTTCAAAATAGCGAATCGGCGGGGGGCATCCAAGACACAGTTCCACACCGGACCGACCGCGAATTGCACCCTCACGTGCGCGCACGCGCGGGGGGCAAGGAGTACAGACGGGCGCGCACGCGGCGGCACGGGTGTGTGCGGCATGCGCCGCGTGCGGTGACTGGAGGCGGGGAGGAGCGGCACGCGAGCGTATCGCGGTGCGACATCGGCGCGCAGGGCGCCGGTTGCCGGCAAACGGGCGACAACGCGGGTGGATGAGCGCCGCGGAAATTCCGCAGTGCGAGCGCGCGCGCCGGTGGCGTACGCGAACCGGTCATGGCCGGCCACACGCGCACCGCAGCCGATGCGTGCGTGGCGGCGAAGGCGAGGCCGGGTTGCACGGTACGGGCCGGACATGGCGCCCACCGTGGCGAACCGGGATCAGTCGGACAGTTTCATTGCGAGCCGCTGGCGGGCGATCTGCTTCACGTCCGTCGACAGCGCGGCATTCGGCAGACCATTGGCCCAGACGGAGAACGAATCCTCGATCAGGTTGCGCGTGTCGGGCGGCAACTCGGCCAGAATCAGCGACACGACGGTAAACAGCACGGCGGAGTCGCCGGCCTGGCTGCCCGCGTTCGCGTCGACCGTCCTCTTCAGATTGTCGACCGACGCTTGCAGCGCCTGCAGTGCATCATTCGTATCGCTCATGACATGCTCCATGCAAGATGGGTCCGATCGGAGACGAACATGCGGCCGGCGGCGCGGCCGGTCGCGCGCGACGCCCGGCGGTCGGGCATTGCGCGCAGGCAACCGCGGTCAGGTCGCCGCGTTGCCCTGCGGCGCCACGGCCACCGATGCCTCGCTCGTCAGCATCAGGAACGTGAACGTTTCGCGCAGGTACAGGCGAACAACCTTGTCGGTGTGGCTCGTGTAGCCGATCGACACGTCTTCGCCGAGGTGCAGTTCATAGTCGCCGCCGCGGGTGGACAGCACGCAGCCGCCGCTGATCGCCGGCGCCCAGATGATCTCGCCGCTGACGATGCGCTTGATGTGGCCGAGGACCGGGTAGCCCTGGTCGCGCGCTTCGCTCAGCGCCGTGTAGGCGTCCGAGCCGAGCACGACCGAGTACGGGCCGTCGACGCCGGCGAGCCGAAGCGCTTCCAGCGCGTCGCTGATCGCGTCCGGGTACGCGCTGACGTCGGCCGGCAGCGTGAGCTTGCGGTTCGACGTGCCTTCGCGGATGCCGACGATGTCCGCGGCGAGATAGCCGTCGAAGATTGCGCCGTCTTCCGCGAATGCGAGTTGTTGCGCGGCGTCCTTCGCCGGCTGCCAGTCGGCGTCGCGCGCACCGCGCTCGACGCTGTCGATCGCATCGCGGCTCAATTCGAACGGCACCGTCAGCTCGACGATCGTGCGCACTTCGCGCAGCCGCGCGTTCACCTGCTCGCGCGGTGCGGCGACCTCGCGCAGATGCCCGGTGCCGACGGCCGACAGCTCAGGGCCGGCAGGGCCCTCGACGTCGACCACGCGGCGCCCGGCCACCGAGCGCTTGAAGGTACGTGCCACTTCCTCCTCGATCTGCTCCCAGGCGGACGAGGAAACCGGCGCGAGTTCGCGGTGCAGGTTATTCATGGGCTTTGGCTCCTTTCAGCGATCCGATGTTCAGCGAGCCGTCACGACGCGACTCGGGCGAGGTGGGGGCCGGCCGCGCGGCGGTGGCGTCGGCCGGTGCGGCGCGATCGGCGAGCGCTTCGAGCAGGTCGGCCGACGGCACGAAGAACAGCGAGCCGGTGACCGCGCGGCTGTAGTCGAGCAGCCGGTCGTAATTGCCGGGCGGGCGGCCGACGAACATGTTCTCGAGCATCTGCTCGATCGGCGCCGGCGAGCGCGCGTAGCCGATGAAATAGGTGCCGAATTCGCCGAAGCCGGGGCGCCCGAACGGCATGTTGTCGCGCAGGATCTTCACTTCCTTGCCGTCTTCGTCGAGCGTGGTCAGCGAGCTGTGCGAGCACGACGGTTTCACGTCCGGCGCGAGCTCGATGTCGGACAGCTTGGTGCGCCCGATGATGCGCTCCTGCGTCTCGACCGCGAGCGCGTTCCAGCCGGCCATGTCGTGCAGGTACTTCTGCACGATCACGTAGCTGCCGCCCGCGAATGCCGGATCCTCGTTGCCGATGACCGTGAAGTCGACCGCCTCGCGGCCTTCCGGGTTCTCGGTGCCGTCGACGAAACCGATCATCGCGCGCTGGTCGAAGTTGCGGAAGCCGTGCACCTCGTCGACGACCGTGACTGCGTCGCCCAGCGCGCCGAGCAATTGAGTTGCGAGCTCGAAGCACAGGTCCATTGCCTCGGCGCGGATGTGCAGCAGGATGTCGCCCGGCGTCGCGACCGCGACACGCTGGCCGGCGCCGAATTCGCGGAACGGATGCAGCGACGCGGGGCGCGGATCGCCGAACAGCGCATCCCATGCGTCGGCGCCGAAGCCGCACACGCAGGACAGGTTGCCGCCCGGCACGCGCTTGCCGACCGAGCGCACGAGCGCGGCGATGTCGCCACACCACGCGCGGATCGTGTCGGCTCGGTCGGCGCCCGGGTTGACGGTTGCGACGAGGAAGATCGCGCTGCGCGTGATCGGACTGTGAACGGCCTGGGAGAGCGGGGGAAGGGTTTGCATCGCGGCCTGCCGGTCAGTCATGTCGGGACGGACGTGCCGAGGATGCCGCGGCGCGCGAAGACGCACGGTTGGACTGTGTCATGCGACTGTTCTCTTTGTGACATGCGGATGAAGGACGTTGCACGGGCATCGCGCAACGGGCCGTGGCAGCGGCGGCCTGCCGCCCGGGCGCGCAAGGGGAGGCAGGCAGGATGGCCGCGCGTTCGCCCGGCGCATGACCTCGCCGCACCGCGTAACGTCGTCGAGCCTGCAATCTAGCAGCTTCGGCGGGTCTTTGGAACACGTATCGGCAATCTGTGATTCGAATGGATTGATCGGAGTCCGTTTTCGCGTCGCGGGCGCGCGGCTGTACTCCTGAAGCGCGCGGCGCTGTGCTCTTGAGCGGGTGTGGCGCGTGCAGTAGATTAGGTTCGCTCCGCCCACCGACGAGGACCGTCATGATGAACCTGCTGGAAGCGATGCCGGTTTTCGTCGCGGTGGTCGAGCATGGCGGGGCGTCCGGCGCGGCGTCCGACCTGAAACGCGGCGACGCGCTGGTGAACGCGCGGCTCGATTGCCTCGAACGGGATCCCGGCTGCAGGTCGTTGCCGGACCGCGCAGGCGACGCCATGGCGCGTACCGATGCTGGCGTCGCGTTCCACCCGTGCTGCCGAAGGACGCTGTCCGAGGTCGCGCAGGCCATCGCCAAGATAGATGCGTGCGCAACCGTTCAGGATTTACCCGTCGGGGGCTTTCCGCCGCTCGAAACCATCGACCGTGTCGACGGAGCGTCGATCGCGGAACCTATACCATTGCACGAGTCATCGCGTTGAATACGTCCACTGTTTCCGCCGATACGGCCGCCGAGCGCATCCGCCGCCGCTTCGGACACTTCCTCCATGCGGCCGAGCTGGCCGGGCTGATCGTGATCGGCCTCGCGACCGCGTTCGCGATGGCGCAGGAAGCGTGGAAAGTCGTGCTCGCGGGTGAGGTGTCGCTGACCGACCTGCTGCTGATGTTCCTGTATCTCGAAGTGCTCGCGATGGACGTGCGCTACCTGCGACTCGGCCGGCTGCCGGTGCGCTTTCCGCTGTTCATCGCGATGACGTCGCTCGCGCGCGACCTGATCCTGCGCGGCGCCACCGACAGCCCCGAGCGAATGCTGATGACCACGTTCGGGATCGTGCTGCTTGCGGTGGGCGTACTGATCCTCAGCTTCGGTCAGCACCGTTTTCCGGCGGAAGTCGACGATGTCGAGGAGGACGCGCACACGCGTCGTTAAGGCCGCGCCTGGCCGGCGCTGTCGGTGAAGAACGAAGGATTCCACATCGATAACGGTGTCATCGTTGAAACGGACACAGCCGGCAAGCTTGCCGTGCCCGGCACGGATTGGCCGTTCAAGGGTCGCCCGCTCGGGTCGCTCGCCAGGCCGTATGCCGCACACGGCATGCGGATTGCTCCGGTTGCCGGACACCCGCGCACGCGTATCCAGCGTGTTGCGCCGCAACGTCGCGGACGTTCCATGCCGGTCGCGGATCGCATACGAACCATGAACCGCGTTTGCGTGCGCTGCGGGGTCGTCCGTACCTGCTCTTTTCAGGAAGGACGCCGATAATGGGATCGTTACCTTAGCCGGGAGCCGCGCCATGTCCGGAAGCGACGCATCGTCTTCACGCCCCGATCTTGCGCGGGGCATTTCGCTCGATGACATCGCCGACGGCGCGATGATCGAGGGTCAGGTCGGCGACGCCACGGTGCTGCTGGTGCGCCGCGCCGACGCGCTGTTTGCCGTGGGCGCGCAATGCCCTCACTACGGCGCACCGCTGGCCGAAGGGCTGCTGGTCGGCGATACGATTCGCTGCCCGTGGCATCACGCGGCGTTCTGCCTGCGCACCGGCGAACGGCTGCGCGCGCCGGCGCTCGACGGCCTGACGTGCTGGCGCGTCGAACGTCGAGACGGCCGGGCGGTCGTGCTCGACGAGCAGCCTGCCGCGTCGCCGCCCGTGTCGAACGCGGCCGGATTGCCCGAATCGGTGGTGATCGTCGGCGGTGGCGCGGCCGCTATCGCGGCGGCCGTGACGCTGCGGCAGGAAGGCTACCCGCACGCGATCACGCTGCTGAGCGCGGACAGCGAGCCGCCGTACGATCGACCGAACCTGTCGAAGGACTATCTGGCCGGCACGGCCGAAGCCGACTGGCTGCCGCTGCGCGGGGCGTCGTTCTATACGGACCAGCGCATCGACGTGCGCTGCGGCACGCGCGTCGCGCGGATCGACCCCGCGCAACGCGCGGTCGAGCTCGCGGACGGCAGCCGTGTCGACTACGGCGCGCTGCTGCTTGCCACCGGCGCCGAGCCGAACCGCCTGACCGTACCGGGCGCCGATCTTCCGCACGTGTGCGTGCTGCGCTCGCGCGCCGATTGCGATGCGCTGATCGGCAAGCTGAAGGCTGCGCGTCGCTGCGTCGTGGTCGGCGCGAGCTTCATCGGCCTCGAAGCGGCCGCCGCGCTGCGCACGCGCGGGCTCGACGTAGCGGTGGTCGCGCCCGATGCACGGCCGATGGCGCGCGTGCTCGGCGACGCGCTCGGCGACACGATCCGCGCGCTGCACGAGTCGCACGGCGTGGCGTTCCATCTCGGCGCGACGCCCACGCAGATCGCGCAGGATCACGTAACGCTGTCGAACGGCGATGTGCTGCCGGCGGACGTCGTGCTGGTCGGCATCGGCGTGCATCCGAACGTCGCGCTCGCGCAAGACGCGGGGTTGCTCGTCGATCGCGGCGTGACGGTCGACCGTTTCCTGAAGACGAGCGCACCGGACATCTACGCGGCCGGCGACATCGCGCGCTGGCCCGATCCGCTGACGGGCGAACGCATTCGCGTCGAGCATTGGGTCGTCGCGGAGCGACAGGGAATCGCCGCGGCGCGCAACATGCTCGGCCGGCAGCAGCCGTTCGACGCGGTGCCGTTCTTCTGGAGCCAGCACTACGACCTGACAGTACGCTATGTCGGCCACGCGGAGCAATGGGATCGCGTCGAGATCGACGGCGATCTGCGCGCGCACGACGGTTCGGTGACGTACTGGCGCGGCGACAAGCGGCTCGCGGTCGCGACGATCGGCCGCGATCTCGACTGCCTGCGCGCGGAAGCGGCGCTCGAGCAGCAAGGCGCGACGCACGCGTGAGCAGGCTGCCGACTGTGCGTTGAGCGGTGCACGCTCCGGTCAAGATGTCGCGTATGCAACGGTCGTTGCATCGTCGCGACATGCGCGGAGATGGCCGAACCGGACATGAGCAGATAAACCGCGACTTCGGCTGCTCCATCGAGGTGTTCGCGACGCGGTTCCCGAACGTGATCGACGCGTATCGCGCGTTCGACGTGCACGAGCCGGGCTGGATGAAGGTGAAACCGACGCCATGACGATGCGAACCGGAACGAGGAGGGCTGTGATGAACCAGATCGACGATCGCTACGACAACTGCATGGCCGCGTGCGACGCGTGTGCGCATGCGTGCGACGCATGTATCGCGGGGTGCCTGGCGGAACCGGAATCGCACACCCTGGCAGGCTGCATCGCGCTCGACATCGAGTGCGCGCAGCTGTGCCGCCTTGCATCGGGCGCGATGGCGCGCGGCAGCGCGCTCGCGCCTCAGATATGCGCGCTTTGCTCACATGCGTGCGAGCTGTGCGCGGCCGAATGCCTGCAGCACGCGCAGGACCACTGCCGCCGCTGCGCGCTGGCATGCGACACCTGCGCCGCGATGTGCCGCGCGATGACCTGAGCGATCAGCGCGCGTCGCGAACCTGGCGGGCGACGCGCTGCAGCAGCGCGTCGAGCACCGCCATCTCGACGGGCTTGACGAGGTGATCGTCGAAGCCCGCGCTCGCGGTGCGCGCGAAGTCGGCCGGGCTCCCATGGCCGGACAGCGCGACGCAGGTCATGCCGGCCAGTGCGTCGATCGCGCGCAGTTGGTGCAGCAGCGTGAATCCGTCGACGTCGGGCATCGACAGGTCGACGAGCATCAGGTGCGGAACGAGGTCGCCCGCGAGCGCCAGCGCGTCGTCCGCGTTGTACGCGACGCGCGGCGCGTGGCCCTTGACCTGCAGCAGCACGGCGAGCGTGTCGGCGGAGTCGCGGTTGTCGTCGACGATGAGGATGCGCAGCCGCGCACGGGCCGGTTGTTCGGTTGTGCGCGGTGCGGGCGCATCGCCCGACGTCGCGCGCGTGGCATGCTCGAGCGGCAGCCGCACCGTGAACGTCGCGCCATGGCCGGGGCCGCTGCTCTCAGCGGCGATCATCCCGCCGTGCAACTCGACGAACGACCGGCAGATCGCGAGGCCGAGCCCGAAGCCGTCCGACGGGCGCCGGCCCGGCACGGCTTCCTGTTCGAACAGGTCGAAGATCGATTCGAGCGAGCCAGGCGCGATGCCGACGCCGTGATCGGTTACGCGGATCGCGACGATCGGCCCTTCGGCGTGCGCGCCGACGTCGATGCGCCCGCCTTGCGGCGAGAATTTCGACGCGTTGTCGAGCAGGTTGTGCAGCACCTGCACGAGCCGCGTGGCGTCGCCGCGCACCACCAGCGGATCGGCCGGCAGATCGACGCGAATGTGCTGCCCGCGCGCGGCCAGCTTCGGCTGGATGCTTTCCACGCCGCGGCAGACGAGGTCGCGCACGGTCACCGGCGCGTCGTCGAGTTCGACCTTGCCGGCGGTGATGCGCCCGACGTCGAGCAGGTCGTCGACCAGTCGCGTCAAGTGTCCGACCTGACGGTGCACGGCGTCGCGGCATTGCGCGAGCTCGGGCGCCGGATCGGGCAGGCTCTGCAGCACGCCGACCGAATGGCGCAGCGGCGCGAGATGGTTGCGCAACTCGTGCGCGAGCATCGCGATGAACACGCTGAGCCGGTGCGTTGACACTTCGAGCTCGGCCAGCCGCTTGCGCTCGGTCATGTCGCGCGTGATCTTGATGAAGCCGGCGAGCTGGCCCGCATGGTCGCGCACCGCCGTGATCGTCACGCTTGCCCACAACAGCGACCCGTCCTTGCGCACGCGCCAGCCTTCGTCCTCGAAGTGGCCGTGCGCGACGGCTTCCCGGAGCCCGAATGCGGGCCGCCCGGCCGCGATCGCGTCGGGCGGATAGAAACGCGAGAAATGGTGGCCGACGATCTCGGCCGTGCGATAGCCCTTGATGCGCTCGGCGCCCGCGTTCCACGTCGCGACGTTGCCGTGCGCGTCGAGCATGAACACCGCGTAGTCGGTAATCGCACCGACGACGGTTTCGAAGCGAAACTCGGCGAAGCGGTGCCGCAGATCGCGCGCATCGTTGGGTCCGAGCGGCGGGGGCGGATTGGAAATGGCGTCGTCTGTCTTCATCGGAACGGCAAGTCGGATGCGGGCGGAGGAACGCCGCCCCGCCGCAGCCGGCCGGGCCGGCGGCGGCCATTCAAATCGGATTGACACCCCGAAAGCATAAGGGAGGTCAATTCACCTGATCAATGGGGACGCACGGCCTGTGCCGCGCGGCGCCCGTGGTGCGAAATCCTGCCGGTGGCGGCGGTGCGGCATGGCGATTGCATCTCTGTGCGGTCCGCCGCGGCGCTTTGCGGCTACACGAGGACATCGACATGAGCAGCACACTGAACCCCGACAACGAACCGGCCGGCCCGGACGACGACAACGCGCGGCGCGGCCGCGACGGCCGCGCCCTGGGGCCGAGCGATTCGTCCGACAGCGGCAGCGATACGGCGGGCGCGCGGCGCTATCCGTTCGACGTCGATTCGCCGCTCGACGAGCACGCGCTGGAGCGCGGAGACGCGGCCCTCGACAGCGATACGGACCGCGCGGGCACCGGCGAGCGCGCGTCCGCGGACGGCGATTCGGGGCTGGAGGAAGCCGCCGACATCGAGCCGGATCGCACGGACCGGCTGAGCGAGCCCGGCGGCATCAACGATCCGGACGCGCCGGGGGAACCCGGCACGGGCGGCGTATAGGGCCATAGCAGGACGACCGGCTGCGCAAAAACTGCAATCCCGTTGCAGATAGGGACGCCCGGCAAGAGACGTGCGGCGACGAGTGGCCGATCAGCGTCGCCCGTCGGCGGGCATCGGGCGCGAGGTGCGGGGATCACGGCGTCGACCGGAATATTGACGTCGGCGTGCCGTCCCTTCGCGCCGGCAGTGCACGTTCGACACGTGTCCGTACGGGCACGCGTGCGCGACGGCGATCGGTGTCGACGACGTGATGGAACGGGCGTGCGAACTGCTCGCCGAGGAGAGACGTCATGTCACGTAAGCGGTTGCGCGTGCTCACCTGGCACGTGCATGGCAACTATCTGTATTACCTGTCGCAGGCGCCGCACGATTTCCATATCGTGACGAAGCCGCAGCATCCGCCCGGCTACGCGGGGCGGGCCGGGCACCTGCCATGGGGCGACAACGTGCACGAGGTGAGCGTCGAGTGCGTGCGCGACACCGAGTTCGACTGCGTGCTGTACCAGCATCACAATCACTATGCGCACGACCGGTTGCGGCTCCTGAGCGACGCGCAGCGTGCGTTGCCGGCGCTGTTCGTCGAACACGATCCGCCGCGCGAACATCCGACCGACACACTGCACCCGGTTCAGGATCCGAACGTGTTGCTGGTGCACGTCACGCCATTCAACGCGCTGATGTGGGACAACGGCGTCACGCCGACGCGCGTGATCGAGCATGGCGTGCGGATTCCCGACGGCGTGGAGTATCGGGGCACGCTGCCGAAGGGCGTGACGGTCGTGAACAACATCGCGCGGCGCGGGCGGTGTCTCGGTGCTGACCTGTTCGAGGTCGTGCGTCACAGCGTGCCGCTCGATCTGGTGGGCATTGGGTCGAACGAGCTCGGCGGCATCGGCGAGGTGCCGAACCCGGCGCTGCCGCAGTTCCTGTCGCACTACCGCTTCTTCTTCAATCCGATCCGCTACGCGAGCCTCGAGCTCGCGGTGATCGAGGCGATGACGATCGGGCTGCCGATCGTTGCGCTCGCAACGACGGAGATGGCACAGCTCGTGAAGAGTGGCTGCAACGGGGTCGCCGATACGCGACCTGCCGTATTGATCGACGCGATGCGCATGTTGATCCGCGATCCGGACCTCGCGCGCGAGTGGGGCGCGGCGGCGAAGCGCGATGCGTGCGAGCGATTCGGGATCGAGCGGTTCGTGCGTGAATGGGATAGCGCGTTGCGCGACGTCGCGTCGTGAGCGGTTCAGCCGCCGAGGCGGCGCGCTTACGGGCTCGTTGCGCTCGGTGGCGCGCCCGCGCTCGCGGCGCCGCCGGCGCCACTTGCACCACTTGCATCATTCGCGCCTGACGCCGGTGCTGGCGCGCCGCTCGCGGCATTGCGCTCGTGTTCGGGCAATAGCGCGAGGCGGTTGTACAGCGTCTTCAGGCTGATGCCGAGCGCCTTCGCGGTGCGCGGCTTGTCGCCGTTGAAATGACGCAGCGACGCGACGATGAAGCGCTGCTGCGTATGCGCGAGCGTCGTGCCGATATGCAGCGTCATCGCATTGTGTCGGACTTCCTCTCGCGGCTGTTGCCGACGCGGCAACTGCAGTTCGATCTGTTCGTCCGCGAGGATGAACGCACGCTCCAGCGCGTTGCGCAGCTCGCGCACGTTGCCGGGCCACGTATACGCGCGCAGCGCCTTCATCGCCTGCATCGACAGGCGCTTGCGCGTGCGGTGCCGCGCGTTCAGCCGTTCGACGATCTGCAGCGCGATGTCGCCGACGTCGTCCTCGCGCTGCCGCAGCGCGGGCACGTGCAGCGCGATCGTCGCGATCCGGTAGAAGAGATCCTCGCGTAGCCGACCGCTGCGCACGGCCTCCACGGGATCGTGACGAGTGGCCGCGACGATCCGCACATCGAGCGGAACCGCTTCGTGACCGCCGACGCGCATGATCGTGTTCGACTCGAGCGTGCGAAGCAATTTCACCTGCAATTCCGCCGGCATTTCCGCGATTTCGTCGAGAAAGAGCGTCCCGCCGCGCGCGGCTTCGAACATGCCCACATGTTGTGCGACGGCGCCGGTGAAGCTGCCTTTCTCATGTCCGAACAAATGGGATTCCGCGATGTCTTTCGGAATTGCACCGCAATTGACGGGCACGAACGGGCCGCGCCGGCGCGGGCTCATGTCGTGGATGAGCCGCGCGACGATGTCCTTGCCGGCGCCGCTCTCGCCGACCACCAGCACGCTGACGCGTGTGCTTGCGATGCGCGAAACTTTCAGCAGCAAGTTCTGAATCGTTCGCGAGCGGCCGAACAGTCGCGTGCCGTCATCGTCGGATTTCGACATGAGTGATATCGCGTTGGGAAGTATTGACCGAAACCGTCGAAGACTGGATGAAAAAATGACCGACGCGCGTCGTTTTTTCATGTGGAGATCATACCTTTTATGCCGAAATCGGCGGATTGAATCTGGCAATGCCACCGCCGCCGGCGGATAGATTTATTCGATGAGTGCCGATTGCGCGACGTGCTTCTTCTATACTGCTAAGCACTCGATTGTCATGGCAGGACAGCTAGTCTGCTCATTCGTGTGCAGTGCGGACGTGCATGCCAAGTACCGGCGTCATGCCCCGCATTGCATGCCAGCCGCGGTTTCGGCCGATGCTTGGCGCCGGGGCCGCATCACAAGGAGCTTCGATGCCTTATGTCCTGATCGTCGAAGACGATGCCGATACGCGCATGATGCTCGCGACGCTCGCCCAGGCGCAGCAACTCGCCTGCGACACGGCCGCGACGCTCGAAGAAGCGCGCACGCTCGTTTCGACGCATACCCCCGATCTCGTGTTGTGCGACCTCGTGCTGCCGGACGGCAACGGGATGGATCTGTTCGACGCATTGCCCAAGCACGCGCATTGCGAAATGGTGCTGACCACCGGTCACGCAAGTCTCGAAACCGCGATCGACGCGTTGCGGCGCGGCGCGACCGACTATCTGGTGAAACCGCTCAACATGCAGCGGCTGAACAGCATCTTCGCGCGCGTGCCGCGCACCACCGCGCTGCACGAGGAAATCGCCGAATTGCGCTCCGAGCTGAAGCGTCTCGGCCGCTTCGGCCGGATGCTCGGCAGTTCGCCCGCGATGCAGGCCGTCTACGATGCGATCGGCCGCGTCGCGCGCACCGAAGCATCGGTGCTGCTCACCGGCGAGTCGGGCACGGGCAAGGAGCTCGCCGCGCAGACGGTTCACGATTTGAGCCTGCGCCGCCGCGGCCCGTTCCTCGCGGTGAACTGCGGCGCGATCGCGGCGAACCTCGTCGAGAGCGAGATGTTCGGCCACGACCGCGGCAGCTTCACCGGCGCCGAGCGGCAGCACAAGGGCTTCTTCGAACGCGCGGACGGCGGCACGCTGTTCCTCGACGAAATCACCGAGATGCCGGTCGAATCGCAGGTCAAGCTGCTGCGCGTGCTGGAAACCGGGCGGCTCACGCGGCTCGGCTCGACACGCGAGATCGACGTCGACGTGCGCATCGTCGCGGCCACCAACCGCGATCCGGAAGCCGCGATGGCGGACGGCAAGCTGCGGCCCGACCTGTTTCACCGGATCAACGTGTTTCCGATCCCGCTGCCGTCGCTCAGAGAGCGCGGCGAGGACATCCCGATGCTCGCCGACGCGTTCCTGCAGCGCTACAACGAGGAAAGCGGCCGCAACCTGCGCTTCGCGCCGGCCGCGCGCGAAGCATTGAAGACCTACGCGTGGCCCGGCAACGTGCGCGAGCTGCGCAACTTCGTGCAGCGCGCGAGCATCTTCACCGACGCGGACGTGATCGACACGCTGCCGCCGCCGATCATGGAAGAACTGTCGAACATGGTCGACTCGGACGAGGAGCGCGTGACGGTACCGTTCGGCACGCCGCTCGAGGAAGTCGACCGCAAGCTGATCCTCGGCACGATCGCGCAATGCGGCGGCGTGAAGGCGCAGGCGGCGGAGGTGCTCGACGTCAGCCTGAAGACGATCTACAACCGGCTCGCGCAACTGGAAGACGAAGTGGAGAAACCGGATTCCTGATAGCGTGCCGGACATGCTCATGCGCGCGCACCCGCACGGCGACGCGTTTCTTCGTCGAGGCGGCGGCGCATGCGCTCGACATGCGGCGGCAACGTGCGCCGCTCGCCCAGGATCCACGGCAGGCTCGCGAACGCGGGCGCGATGCCGCGTTCGAGCCATTGGCGTGGAAACATGCGGACCATATGCGCGCGGCATCGGCGCGGTAGGGCGTGGTCCGGTCGAGCGCATCCTGCGGGCACTCCGCGATCAACCAGTCTGCGCGGCGCGCGAGCGTGTCCTCGATCGCGAAGCGTTCGTCGGGGAAACCGTCGGTCACACCCTGATGCAGCCGGCGTACGTGGTCGAGCGCATGGAACGTCATGACGAGCGGAATCCCGAGATGCTTCTTCACGCGTAGCGCGGCCTCGCCCGACGCGAAGCAGTTCGCGTGCATCACGTCGACCGGGGCGGGCTCCTGCCGCATGCGCGCCGTCATGTAGTCCGCAAGCGTGCCCATATAAGGCAGCAGCCGTTCCTTCGGGATATCGGCGGGCGGCCCGACCGGCACGTGGATCACGCGCATGCGCGGACCGATCCGCGCGACTTCCAGCAGGTGCGGATTGCCGCATCGCGTGCAGACGTCGACGTCGAGGCCGCGCTCGGCGCTTCGTGACGTTCGCGACGTAGATGTTCTGCCCGCCCGCATCCACGCTGCCGATCACCCCCAGCGGCGACGCATGTTCACCGATCAACGCGATTCCTTGCATGGTGCTGCTCCCGAGATCGGGGCCACGCCGGCCAGCCCCGTTGCGCCCTCCTTCGGCAATCACCATACCCGCCACTTTGCTGGGCGCATGCCCCGCCCCCGTGCCGAAAAAATTACAACGCGTTGGATGAAAGGGCGTCCGGTCAGCGCGTCGCGCGTGCGCGCCGCGTATTGTGCGCGGCACGCGATTTGCGCCACCCGGATGTCCCGCCGGCCATGCCGGCATCACCCGACAGGAGGTCACGATGAAGGTATTCCCGTTGCAAGCCCGCGCTCCGCGATTCCGCCGTCGTGCCGCGAAGCGTCTCGGCATGGCGGTCGCGATCGCCGCGGCCACTGCCTGTATCGCCGTCGCGCCGAACGTGTTCGCCGCAGGCGACGACGGCACGGCATCGTCATCCATGTCGTCGTCGACGCATTCGAGCACCGGCACGAAGATCCGCGACGCGACCATCACGACCAAGGCGAAAGCCGAGCTGGTCGGCACAAGCGGCCTGTCGGCCGGCGACATTCATGTGAAGACGCGCCACGGCATCGTGATGCTGACCGGCAGCGTGCCGGATGAACAGCAGCGCACGCAGGCCGTCAGCGTCGTCAAGCAGATCGACGGCGTGCAGGACGTGCGCAACCAGTTGACCATCCGCCCGAAATAACTTCGGCCTCGTAGAAGGAGTCCAGTGATGAACTGCATGCTCAAACCGGTCGGCGAGCAGACGATCGTGATCACGGGCGCCACGAGCGGCATCGGCCTCGTCACCGCGCGCAAGGCGGCACGGCGCGGGGCGAAGCTGGTGCTGTTCGCGCGCAACGAGGCCGCGCTGAACACGCTGTGCGAGGAAATCCGTCAGCACGGCGGCCTTGCGGTGCCGGTCGCCGGCGACGTCGGCATTCTCGAGGACCTGCAACGCGCGGCCGCGAAAGCGGTCGATACCTATGGCGGCTTCGATACGTGGGTCAACAACGCAGGCGTGTCGATCTTCGGCACGGCGGCGGCCGTGCCGCTCGAGGATCAGCGCCGGCTGTTCGACACCAACTACTGGGGCGTCGTGCACGGCTCGCTCGTCGCGTCGGACCATTTCCGGCGCAAGAGCGATTTCCACGGCGGCGCGATCATCAACATGGGCAGCGAGGCGTCCGATGCGCCGGTGCCGCTGCAAAGCGCGTATGCGGCGTCGAAGCACGCGGTGAAGGGCTTCACCGATTCGCTGCGCCTCGAGATCGAGTCGGATCACTTGCCCGTGTCCGTCACGCTCATCAAACCGGCCGCGATCGACACGATGTTCGTGATGCACGCGAAGAACTACATGAACGTCGAGGCGAAGCTGCCGCCGCCGATTTACGACCCGGACCTCGTCGCCGACGCGATCCTGTTCGCCGCCGCGCACCCGCGCCGCGCGCTGTTCGTCGGCGGCGCCGCGAAGCTGACGTCGGCCAGTGCCTATCACGCGCCGCGCCTGTTCGATCGCGTCGCGGCCACGCTGTTCTCGCGCGGCCAGCGCACGGTGCGACCGGCACGCCCGCGCGACGACAACGCGCTGTACGAGTCCCGCCATGCGCTGCACGAGCGCGAAGGAATGGAAGGGCCCGTGCTGCGCGGCTGTGCGTACAACGCGGTGGTGCAGCAGCCGAAGGTCGCGGGTGCGGTCGCGCTCGGCGCCGCGGCGCTCGTGGTTGCAGCGCTGGCACGTGCGCGGCGTGCCTCGACGTAACCGCGTTCCTTTCAGTATCCCGGTTTCTCATTCGAAGGAGGTTTCCATGTCATCCCGACAACATACGGGCCACGAATACAGCCACGCTCGCGCGCACGAAGGCGAGCGCACGCAGCAGGACCACGACAAGGGCGGCCACCAGACGGGGCACGGCAAGGCGCCGGGCCCGGTCGACGTGCAGAAAGCGCTGAAGGGGATGGACTATCCGGCGAGCAAGTCGGAAGTCGTCCAGTGCGCGGAGCGCTCGCACGCCGACCCGCGCGTAATCGACATGCTCAGGCAGATACCCGATCGCGAATATGGCACGCCGGCATCGGTATCGAAGGAGCTCGGGCGGCTGATGTGAGCGCCGCCACGTCGCGTCGCGCACGCCGTCGCGTGTGCGGCAGCATACGGTCACGAGGAGCATGAACATGGCGATGATCGTCGCAGGACGCTTCACGACGTTCCATGAAGCGGAAGGTGGCGCGCGCCACCTTTACGAGCGCGCGTTCGGCCCGGACGACGTGTCGATCTTCTTCCTGAACCCGGGCGGCCAGCACGCGCGCTTTCCGATCGGCGGCGACGTATATGCCGATACGGCCGCGAAGCCGGGTGGCCGCGGCGCGATGGTCGGCGCGCTGCGCGGGCTGCTGATCGGCGCGATCGTCGGGCTGATCGTCTATGCGCTCGGCGTGCACTACTGGTTCGTGCCGGCCGCCGGCGCGCTCGCCGGTGCGTATCTCGGCGCATTCGGCGGCGCGCTCGGGCGGATGCGCGGCGAGCAGGCCGAAGGCAAAGGCACGCTTGCGCATACCGAAACCGGCGTGATTCTGGCCGCACGCGTGACGGCGACGAACGCAGCCGCCGCGGAAGACGTGCTGCGTGCGACCGGCGCGCAATCGATCGAGCGCGTCGAAGGCGACTGGCACGACGGCGAGTGGCGCGACTTCGATCCGGTGCGCCGGCCGGACGGCACCACGCAGGGCCGCCCGCGCTGAACGAGTCGTTTTCGCCTGCGCCTGCAGCGCGGCGTGCCGCCGCGCGGGCCGGTGCGCGGTACACGGCACGCCGCTTGCGATGCATTCGCGACACCCGTTCAAGGAGGAACCCATGACCATCGCCAGGACACCGCCGCCCCAGACGCAGACGCAACAGCCGGGCCGCGAGCGGGAGATGCATCCGAAGCCGCGCGACGAAGCGGCCGATTACGTCGGCAGCGGCAAGCTGGCCGGCAAGGTCGCGCTCGTGACGGGCGGCGACAGCGGGATCGGCCGCGCGGTCGCGATCGGTTTCGCGAAGGAGGGCGCGGATGTCGCGATCGTGTACCTGAACGAATCGGACGATGCCGCGCACACGAAGCGCCTGATCGAGCAGGCGGGCCGGCGTTGCGAGGCGATCGCATGCGACGTCGGCGACCGCCGGCAGGCACGCGCCGCCGTCGCGCTCACGGTCGAGCGGTTGGGACGCCTCGACGTGCTGGTCAACAACGCGGGCGAACAGCATCCGCAGCAGGGCATCGAGGACGTGACCGAGGAACAGCTCGAAGGCACGTTCCGCACGAACCTGTACGGAATGGTGTTCTGCACGCAGGCCGCGCTGCCGCACATGAAGGCGGGCGGGCGCATCGTCAATACCGCGTCGGTGACCGCGTATCACGGCAGCTCGAAGCTGCCCGACTACTCGGCGACCAAGGGCGCGATCGTCGCGTTCACGCGCTCGCTGTCGATCGAGCTGGCCGAGCGCGACATTCGCGTGAATGCCGTCGCACCCGGCCCGATCTGGACGCCGCTGATTCCGTCGACCTTCACCGCCGAACAGGTATCGAAGTTCGGCGCGAACGTGCCGCTCAAGCGGCCGGGGCAGCCGGACGAGCTGATCGGCTGCTACGTGCTGCTCGCGTCCGAAGGCGCGAGTTACATGACGGGACAGACCTTGCATCCGAACGGCGGCTCGATCGTCGGCGGGTGACGATTCTGCCCACACAAGGAGAAAGCGCATGAAACAGCCCAACTGGACGATCGCGGCGCTCGCCGCGGGCGTACTCGCCGTGTCGGGATTCGCGCATGCACAGATGCCGAGCGAGCCGCCCGCATCGAATTCGCACGTGCCGGGCGGCGTGATCAACCCGACGTCGGGTGCCGGCGCGGGCGATCCGGGCATCGCGAAAGCACCGCAGGGCGTCGATGCGGAATTCGTCGACAAGGCCGCGCTGGCCGGCAAGGCCGAGGTGCAGGCGAGCCAGCTCGCGCTGGAGCAGGCGCAGTCCGCGGACGTGCGCGCGTTCGCGAAGAGGATGGTGGCCGACCATGGCAAGGCCGCTATGAAGCTCAATGAGATTGCCGCGCGCAAGGGCATGAAACCGCAGGTCGAGCAGATCACGGATCCGGACGTCGAGGCATTGCGCGGCAAGCGCGGGCACGACTTCGACACCGCCTATGTTGCCGCGGTCGGCCCGGACGCGCACAAAAAGGCGGTTGCGCTGTTCGAGGAAGAGGCGCGCGACGGCAAGGACGCGCAACTGCGTGCGTTCGCGACATCCACGCTGCCGACGCTCAGGCATCACCTCAGCATGGCGGAGGCGCTCCAGCGCAAGGTGGGCGCGCAGTAACGCGCGTCCGTTTCAACCCCAGGGCCGCGTGGGCGGCCCGTTCTTTCGGAGAAGCAGTCATGGCCCAACGACAATCGAAGCATGCAGGCATCCTCGAACTGCTCTGCCAGGCATACGAGACCGAGCTTGGCGGCGCGAAGATCTACGAGGCCGCGCTCCAGTGCGCGACCGACGAGGACCTGCACAAGGAATGGGAGAAGTACCACCGCGAAACGATGCATCACCAGGACGTGCTGCGCAAGGTATTCGAAACACTCGGCCTCGACCCGGATACGAAGTCGCCGGGCCGCGCCGCCGTGGAGGCGACCGGCAAGTCGCTCGTCCAGGTGATCGAGCAGGCGAGGAAGCAGGCCGAGCCGGCGGTCGCGCAGGTCGTCGCGGCCGAATGCGTGGTGCTGGCCGAAACCAAGGATCACCTGAACTGGGAACTGATCGGCTATGCGGCCGACCAGTTGCGCGACGGCGACGCGGCGAAGGCGCTGAAGGCTGCACACGATGAAGTCGAGGCCGACGAGGATCATCACCTGTATCACACTCGCGGCTGGGCGCGCGAGATGTGGATCGAATCGATGGGCTTCAAGGCGGTGCTCCCGCCGCCGGAGGAAGTGAAGAAGGTCGAGTCGGCGGCCGATGCGGCGCGTGCCGAAAAGTCGCGCGGCAAGATGATGTAACCATGCCGATCGGGCAACCGGGCCATGCTGCTTGCGCGGCCGCCCGGCTGTCCGATATCGTTGCTCTGCCGTCCCGGTCCTCCCCGGTTGAACGGTTGCTGACGCAACCACATCGTTCCGATCAGGTCAGCATGTCCACGGCCATCACGATCACCGATCCCGCCATCATCAGGACCGCCAGCCACCCGAACATGTTCTATGCGATGCCGCTGCCGGGCTGGCCGGCCGCATCGCGTCGCTGCGACAGCCGTCGGTACCACGGCTGACCGGTGGATGCGGCGGTCGTGGTTTCCCGCGCCGCGTCGTTGCCGCGCGGGCCGCTCATTCGGCGTCCCCCGCTGCGCCGAGCGCGACAATCACCCGCGGGCGGATCGCATCGAGTTCGCGTTCGAGCCAGTAGCGGCACGCGGCGACCTCTCGCTGCGCGGGCGTCTTGTGCAGCCGACGCTTGCCGCGCGGCTCCCATTTGAAGTGCTTGACCGCGTTGGTCAGATAGACGGACGTGCGCTCGATCCCGGCTTCGTCGAGCGCGCGGTCGAGCATGCGGCCCGCCGCGCCGACGAACGGGATGCCCCTCCGGTCTTCCTGATCGCCCGGCTGCTCGCCGACCAGCATGATGCGCGCGTCAGCAGGCCCCGCACCGGGCACTGGCTGCGTCGCATGTTCCCACAGCCCGCAGCGGCGGCAGGCGTCGAGCGTGGCTGGTGCATCGTCGGCGTCGACGAGCGAGAGCGCCGAGCGCTTTGCGGACGCTTCGCGCATCATGCGGTGCTTCCTGCACCCGTCGGCGCCGGGCTCGCGTCGGCGTGCGCACGACGGCGCGCTCGCCGGTGGGCGGCCAGCGGATCGAAAGCCTGTCCGGGTCGGAATATCGGTAGTGCGCGCATTGACGGTTCCCATATCGACGCTGTGCACTTCGTACAGCAACCGGCGTGCCGCATGCAGTTGAAACGCGTGTGCAGTTGGCGCTGAGGGCAGCATCCGGTTACTGGAGAGCGCCGCGATACAATTCGACCCCGACGACGATGCGGGCGCCGGCGACGTGCTGCCGTGATGCGCGGCCGTGCCGCTCACGCCGCACCTGTCCGGAAACGGCGAGTGGCCGCGGACGATCAGGCGTGGCCGATCGGGCGCCTTACACGGCACATGTAAAACGGCATCGGGCGTCGGCGTGCCGAGCGCATTCGCCCGCCGCATGCGATACGGCGGCGCGGCTGGCGCGTCGCAGCCGGGCATTTCCCGGCTGGGTGTGCATGTCCGAATCGTGCAAAATACCCGGCATCAGAGATGCGGAGACCAGGCCCGTGGGAATCAACTTCGATTTGACCGACTTGCAGGCGTTTCGCGCGGTGGTGGAGCTGGGAAGCTTCCGGAAGGCCGCCGAGGCGATCAGCATTTCGCAGCCCGCGTTGAGTCGCCGGATCGACAAGCTGGAGGAAGCGCTCGGCGTGCGTCTGTTCGAGCGCACGACGCGAAGCGTCACGCTCACGACGGTCGGCCGCGTGTTCGCGCCGAGCGCCGAGCAACTGCTGGACGATCTCGACGTCGCGCTGCTCGGCATCCGCGACGTCTCGTCGAGCCGCCTCGGGCACGTGACCATCGCGTGCGTGCCGTCGGTGGCCTACTACTTTCTGCCGAACGTGATCGCCAGCTACCATCGCCGCTTTCCGCGCATCAGGGTCAAGCTGCTGGATGCGAGCGCGAACGAGGTGCTGAGTGCCGTCATCAGCGGCGAGGCCGACTTCGGTGTGAGCTTCATGGGCAGCCAGGAGTCCGAGGTCGAGTTCAAGCTGCTGCTGCAGGAGCGATTCGTTGCCGCGTGCCGGCGCGATCATCCGCTCGCGCGCAAGAAGCGCGTGACCTGGAACGAGCTTTACGAGTACGAGTATGTGTCCGTGGACAAGACATCCGGCAATCGCTTGTTGCTCGATCAGGCATTGACGAGCGTCGCGCCGCGTGCGCCGAGCGTGTGCGAGACGCGCCACGTGACGACCATGCTCGGGCTGGTCGAGGCGGGGCTCGGCGTTGCCGCGGTGCCGTCGATGGCGATGCCCGGACACGACCATCCGCTGCTCACGAGCGTGCCCCTCGTCGAACCGGCGGTCAAGCGCCGGGTGGGCATCGTGAAACGGCGTGGACGCCCGCTGACGCCGGCCGCGGAGGAGTTTCACCGGGCGATCGTCGACGCCAGACGCGGCAGTGCGCCACACAGCGATGCATCGAAGTGATGCATGCGACGAATACGACCGGAACATCGAGGAAGACCACACCGTGAGGCTGGGAAGACCGCTGCATTCGCTCTACGTGCAGGTTCTGCTGGCGATGGCGCTCGGCGTGAGCGTCGGCCACTTCTGGCCGTCGGCAGGCGCGTCGCTCAAGCCGCTCAGCGACGCATTCGTCGGTCTCGTGCGGATGATGATCGCGCCGATCGTGTTCTGCACGATCGTCTCCGGCATCACGTCGCTGACGAACGGGAAGGCTATCGGGCGCACGATCGTCCGCGCGCTGGTGCTGTTCTACCTGCTGACCGCCGCCGCGCTCGCATTCGGGCTCGTCACCGCGTTCGTGCTGCGGCCCGGCGCCGGCATGCACGTCGACGTGCGCCATCTCGACGCGAGCGTTCTGGCGCAATACGCGCAGCATGCGCAACCGCGCGGACTCATCGCGTTCGCGCTGAGCGTGATCCCGGATACGATGCTCGGCGCGTTCCAGCAGGGCGAGGTGCTGCCCGTGCTGCTGCTGTCGCTGCTGTTCGGTTTTTCGCTGAACGCGTATCCGCAGGCCGGGCGGCCCGTGCTGGCGCTGATCGACGGCGTCGCGCAGATCGTCTTTCGCGTGCTCGCGATGATCATGCGGCTCGCCCCGCTCGGCGCATTCGGCGCAATGGCCTTCACGGTGGGCCGCTTCGGCATCGGTTCGGTCGGCTCGCTCGCACGGTTGATGGTGTCGTTCTACGTGGCCTGCGGGCTGTTCGTCGTGCTGGTGCTCGCGCCGCTCGCGCGGTTGCACGGTTTCGCGTTGTGGCGGCTGTTGCGCTACATCCGCGAGGAGTTGCTGATCGTCCTCGCGACGTCGTCCACGGAACCGGTATTGCCGCGGCTGATCGTCAAGCTGGAGTCGCTCGGTTGCGACAAGGGCGTCGTGGGGCTCGTGCTGCCGGCCGGCTACTCGTTCAACCTGGACGGCACCGCAATCTATCTGACGCTCGCGGCATTGTTCATCGCCCAGGCGTGTGATGTGACGCTTTCCGCGCCGCAGATCGCGGCGATGCTGGCCATCATGCTGCTGACGTCGAAGGGCGCGGCCGGCGTGTCCGGCAGCGGGCTCGTCGCGCTCGTCGCGACGCTCGCCGTGATGCCCGACCTGCCGGTTGCCGGCGTCGCGCTTCTGGTCGGCATCGATCGCTTCATGTCCGAGGCGCGTGCACTGACGAGCGTGATCAGCAACGCGTGCGCGGTGATCTTCGTTTCGATGCGGGAAGGGGCGTGCGATCGTGCGCGGCTCGCGCGGATGCTGAATGCGACCGAACCGGCTGACCCGAATGGCGCGGATGAATCCGATGCCGGCACCGGGCCCGACGGGAAGGCGGTCTGACGCGCACCTTCCCGTGGTTGGTGCTCAATGCGCGGAAACGGAATCCAGTCCGGTCGAGTTCACTTCCGCCTGCACGTCGGGCGACGCGAGATAGTCGAGAAGTGCCTTCGCTTCCTGCGGGTGGTGCGCGCCGACGGGGATGCCGGCCGCGAAGCGCGTGACGGACTGCAGCGACTCGGGAATCTTCCCGACGAAGGTCGCGCCCTTCACGGGCAGCAGTTCGCTCACCTGCTGAAAGCCGATCTCGTAGTCGCCGTTCGCGACCACGGATGCGACCGGGATTCGCGGGACCATGGTCGCCTTCGATTTCACCTGGTCCTCGATGCCGAGCTTCTTGAACAACTCCCGCTCGATGTAGACGCCGCTCGCGCTGTCCGAGTAGGCGATCGACTTCGCATGCAGCAGAACCTGCTTGAGGCCTTCGGCCGTGCTGATGTCGGGTTTCGCCACGCCGTCGCGCACGACCATGCCGATGCGCGAATCGGCCAGCTCGACGCGCGATCCGGCGATCACCTTGCCTTGCCGGATCAGATCGTCGAGCGCATAGCCAACCATGATCACGGCGTCGGCCGGCTCGCCGCGCGCGAGCCGGTTCGGAATCGCTTCAGGCGATTTGCCCATCGACGGGCCGAGCGCGGTATCGAGTGTGTTGCCCGTGTGGGACGCGAACCGCGGGCCGAGCAGTTTGTAGGCGGCGGTGAAGCCGCCCGAGCTCATCACGTGCAGGTCGGCGGCCTGCACGTTCGCGGTGACCGCCGAGGTGGCGACGAGCGCTGTGGCGCAGAGTTTCAGGAGCAGGTTTTTCATGGTCGTGGTCTTGGCCGTATGGAGTCGGGACAGGTCGTTCGGCATGAGGAGGCTTCAGTGCGCCGGCGTCAGCGTGACCGTCCGCCGGCGATACAGGGCGAACGTCGCGAGCAGCGCGCACACCGCGGCGAGGCTCATCCAGTAACCGGGGGCGGCCTTGTCGCCGGTCATGTGAATGAGTGCCGTCGAGATGGCCGGCGTAAAGCCGCCGAACACGGCCGTTGCGAGGCTGTAGGCGAGCGAGAAGCCTGCCACGCGCACCTCGACGGGCATCACTTCCGTCAGTGCGACGACCATCGCACCGTTGTAGATCCCGTACATGAACGACAGCCACAGCAGCACGAGCAGCATGTTGACGAACGATGGCGCATGCGCGAGCAGGGACAGCGCGGGATAGGCCGTCGCAATCGCGAGCAGCGTCATGCCGACGAGCAGCGGCCGGCGGCCGATGCGATCGGACAGGGCGCCGCCGATCGGCAGCCACACGAAGTTCGACACGCCGACGCACAGCGTCACGAGCAGGCTGTCGGCCGTGCTCAGGTGCAGGACCGTCTTGCCGAAGGTCGGCGCGTAGACGGTGATGAGATAGAAGCTCGTGGTGGTCATGGCGACCAGCATCATGCCGGCGACCACGACGCCCCAGTTGCGCGCCAGCGTACCGAACACTTCCTTCATGCCCGGACGATGCTTGCGGGCCTTGAACGCCTGCGTTTCCTCGAGGTTGCGGCGCAGCATGAAAATGAACGGCACGATCATGCAGCCGACGAAGAACGGCACGCGCCAGCCCCACGCGGCGATGGCCGACGTGCTCAGCCATTGATTGAGCGCGAAGCCGAGGGCTGCCGCGACGACGATCGCGACCTGCTGGCTGGCAGACTGCCAGCTCGTGTAGAAGCCCTTGCGGCCAGGCGTCGCCATCTCGGCGAGATAGACCGACACGCCGCCGAGCTCGGCGCCTGCCGAAAAACCCTGCAGCAAGCGCCCGACCAGCACGAGCGCGGGCGCGAGCAGGCCGATCGTCGCGTAGCCCGGCACGAACGCGATCAGGATCGTGCCGCTTGCCATGATGGCCAGCGTCACGATCAGGCCCTTGCGGCGGCCGACGTCGTCGATGTACGCACCCAGCACGATCGCGCCCAGCGGCCGCATCAGGAAGCCCGCGCCGAAGACGGCGAAGGTCATCATCAGCGACGCGAACTCGCTCGCGGCGGGAAAGAACACGGCGGAGATCTGGGTGGCGTAGAAGCCGAACAGGAAGAAGTCGAACTGCTCGAGGAAGTTGCCGGCCGTCACGCGGAATACCGCGGCGGCCTTCGAACGTCCGGTCGGAAGGCTGGGCGAGGGGTGCATCAGGGTGTCTCCAGAGAATACGGGAAATGCGCGGGGAGCGATCGATTGTCGTTTCGGTAATCTTCACCCGAAGACGAGAAAACGATAAGTGCGATTTTCGGAAGGATTGATGTCGTTTGGTTATCAATCGGGCAGCGCGCTTCCCCAGTCGCGCACGGCCGGCGACCGACGACGCCGGCCTCAAAGGATCGGCACGCCTCGTGGATCCGTCAAAAAGCCCCCAAAAAAGCCCCGCATTCGCGGGGCTGTCGCCTGAACCACCGGCAAATCACGAACGGTCAATGCCGCCCGCGCGTGCGCGGATCATTCAGTTCCTCGGTCGGATCGGTGAGCCCGAGCTCGTCGCCCGCGCTCCAGTACGGCGTGCTGCCATAGAACTCGTGCAGCGGCGTGGCCCATTGCGGGTCCGCCATCGCCGGCCAGTGATCCTTGTCGAAGCCCGGCGCGTTGCGGATCCGCTCGGACGACACCGACAGCAGGAAACACTTGCGTTCGGTATCGAGCGTGAGTGCGCTCCATGGAATCGCGAGCAGCTTGTCGCCGATGCCGAGCAGGCCGCCGCTCGACAGCACGGCGTACGCGACGCGGCCCGAGCGCACGTCGAGCATGATGTCCTTGATCTTGCCGACGTCGTCGCCATCGGTCGTGTAGACCTTGTCGCCTTCGAGCGTGTCGGCCGCCATCACGTCGGGGCCTGGGCCGGCCGCCGTCGCGGCGCCCTTGCCGATGATGCGCGTCTGTCCTCGATCGGAAGTCTGCATGGTTGTCCTCCTGGTTGCGTGGAGCGCGGCCGTGCCCGGGATGGGCCCTGCGGGTCGCGCGGGTTGTCGGGCGGGGCGAGGATCGCCCCGTCACGTACGCTTCGGTTGCGACACGCCTTCGAGCGTGTTCGCGACGTCGTCGCGCGCGGGGCCGGCCGTGCGCGTCGCGATGTCCGCGAGCGACAGCATGCCGACGAGGCGCTGGTCGTGATCGACGACGGGCAGGCGGCGCAGTTGCGCGTCGGCCATGTAGTGCTGGATCTCGTCCAGCGGATCGTCCTCGAAACACCATTCGATCGGGCCCGACGCAACTTCGTGGATCCGCGTCTCCGGCGGCTTGCCGGCCGAGATCGCGCGCACCGCGAGGTCGCGGTCCGTGACCATGCCGATCAGCCGGTTGTTGTCGCACACGGGCAGCGCGCCGATGTCGTAGCGCTCCATCAGTTGCGCTGCATGACGGATCGAGTCGGTCGGCGCAATGTGCACGACGTCCTGCGACATGATTTCGTTGACGCGTTGCATGGAGTCCTCCTTGCGGCTCGAAGCGGGGCCGTGCGATTCAGCAAGCGGCGTGCCGTTCGGCACGGGTGTCCGTCGAATCGCCGACGGTCATGCGTCGCGGCGCCTGGCCGGGTCCTGCCACGGGCCGTCGTCGTGCGTGCCCGGCGGCGTGTCGGGCTCGATGCGCGTGATGCCGCCGGTCGCGGGCGGATCGCTCGCGGGGAACGTGTCCTCGAGCTGCTTGTCGATATGCCGCTCCGAGTGGCGCGTTTTCGTGTGGTCCTGGTCCTTGAGCGGCGGCGACGGGGCGGGACGCGGTTCGTGCGCCGGCGCGTCGCGGCCGGAACGGGTCGAATCCTTCATGGCAGGGCTCCGTGTCGGTGACGATGAGGCGGTTTTCGCGCAACGGCCGTGCCCGCTGCATCCGGACGGCACGCGACTTGCCGCGTCGGCGGCAACGACGACACCACGGCGCGCCACGCGCCGCATGCATGCGCACATCAAGCGGGAGGGCACGATGACGATTCCGAAACGGCGGCCAGGCGTGCGCTATGAAGTCAACGTATGTGGCGGAGGGTTCGAGTCGGTGAAAAGCCACTTCATCACGTGGAAGCAGGAGCCGCTGATCTACCGGCCCGATCGCCGCATGTTCGAAGGCAAGGCCGACGTGAGGCCGCTCGACGAGACGTTCGGCTCGACGGAGCCGGCGCGTTTCGCGCTGCAGCGCGCGTGCGACCCGACCGATCCGTATGCGCTCGCCGCGCGGGTGCGCGACGACGACCACGAGCTGTGGCTCGTGATGGCTGCGTACGACGGGTAGCGCGATGGTCTTGAAAGAATTGCAGCGCGCGGTGTAGCGAAGACACGTCGCGCCGGGCGGCGGCCTGCACGCTGGCGCGTCGACGCGCGGCAAGCGCTGACAAAGGCCGGCATGCGGCTTGCGGACCTTGGCGCATCGAGCGGCGAACGCGCCGCGCCGCGATCCGGTTCCGCGAGGAGAGCGCAACGATCGAATGCTCATGAACAGAGACACCACCCGAAACCCTGCTCAGTCGATGCACCGGCCCGAGCCGCCAGTGCCCGACGTCGGGCCGGACCCACAACCGCCCCCGCCGGACGACCTGCCGCCCGGCACGCCCGAGCCGTATCACGATCCGGAAGGCGATCCGCCAGAGCAGCCGCCGCCGGAACGTGAGCCGCCGACGCGGGAGCCGCCGATCCACGTGTCGCCGACGGGCGTGCCGCCGGTGCGTTCACCTGATCCAAGGAGGGGCCACGATGAGCATCCGCGTGAAACCCGGCATGCTGCGCGACGTGGCCGAGACGCTCGGCCGCCATTTCGAGGCGCGGGCGATGCCGTTCGATGTCTAGGAGCAGCCGCCCGGCGCGCTGCGTTTCGGCTTTCGCATCGACGGCCATCCGGCGTCGCTGACCGTCACCTTCGACGCCGACGCGTTCGCGGCGCTCGAGCAGGCCGGTATCGAGCGGCAACGTGGTGCGCTGGCACGCGTCGCCGCCGAGTTCGACACGATGATGGCGCGCCGCGCGCCGACCGCGTATGCCGGCGATTTCCATTTCAACCGGCTCTGAGCCGTGTCGCCACGGCCGGCCCGGCGCCACCGATTCAACGGAGGATTCCGATGAAGCCGATCCAGTCGATGCGTGTGGGCGCCTGTGCGTTCGCCGCCGCGTGCGCGCTCGGCGCATGCACCCAACCGCAGGCCACTTACGGCACGCGCGGCGCTCCGCCGGCGCCGCCGGACGGTCATGGCGCGTCGCCGACCACGACGATGCCGGACGCGAACACGCGCTACGACACGCGTCCGTCGCCGTACAACACGATGCCGGCGGGTGCGGCCGGCGGTGAGGCGGCCGACGTGCCGCCGCCGGGACCGAACGGCGCGCAGGGCGACCGGACGATGCCGGGCACGCCGCCGCCGATGCAGTACTGACGTGACGTGCGGCACGTCGTGCGGGCGGCTGCGGTCGGATACACCGGCGCGCCGGCGCACAGCCGGTGCGTCCGCCCGGCGCGAATTCCGTGCCTCCAACTTGCCGGCACTTGTAAAAAAGGCAGCAGCCGGGGCCGCCGCAGGCGGGGTGCGAACCCGCGAGAGCCGCGACGGACGGCGCTTCGCCGCCTTGGCATGGAAGCTGCATGAATGCGTCTGCACGCAATTCCGCACACCGTCAGGAGGGCATCGATGTCCGTCACGCTTGCGCTGCAGATGCGACAGCATCTGGCACTCACGCCGAGGCTTCAGCAGTCCCTTCGCCTGTTGCAGTTGTCTTCGCTCGAATTCCAGCAGGAACTGCGGCAGGCGCTCGACTCGAATCCGTTTCTCGAAGATGGCCAGGGCGACGACGAAGCCGCCGCCGACGTGCCCGAATCCACCGCCGAAGCCGCGGCGCCCGAGCCGCCGCCAGAGCGCGAGGACGTGCGTCCGCCTGACGGCGAGGTGTCGTATACGGCGGCGCCGGCGCCGCGCGGCACGAGCCGCCAGGCAGACGACGCGAGCGACCTGTCGCCCGGCGAGTGGATGGCGGCGGAGCCGTCGCTGCACCAGCAACTGCACGATGCGCTGCGCCTTTATCCGCTGAACAAGCGCGACCGCGAGGCTGCGCGCATCGTGATCGATGCGCTCGACGAGGACGGCTACCTGCGTCAGGAGCTGGCCGAGCTGCTGGTCGCGGCCGATCCGGCGCTGCTGCTGTCGGAACAGGATCTCGCGGTGGCGCTGCGGCTCGTGCAGATGCTGGACCGTCCGGGCATCGCCGCACGCTCGGTGTCCGAATGCCTGGTGCTGCAGCTCGACGCGATTCCAGCCGGCACGCCGGCGCTCGCGGAGGCGAAGGCGATCGCGCGCGACCATCTCGAACGGCTCGCGCGGCGCGAGACGGCGGAAATCCAGCGACGCCTGGGCTGCAGCCAGGCGACGATGCAGGCCGCGTGCGCGCTGGTGCGCACGCTCGATCCGCGTCCCGGCAACCACTACGGCAGCACGCGCGGCGACTACGTGATACCCGACGTGATCGTGCGCCAGGTGCGCGACGAATGGGTCGTGACGATCAACCCGGCCGTGCTGCCGCGCGCGCGGCTGCACGAGCGCTACGCAACCTTGTTCGCGCAGTCGAGCGGCGAGCACGATTCGCCGCTCGGCCAGCAGTTGCAGGAAGCGCGCTGGCTGATCCGCAACGTGCAGAAGCGCTTCGACACGATCCAGCGCGTCGGCGAATGCATCGTCGCGCGGCAGCGCGATTTCTTCCGCTACGGCGAGATCGCGATGAAGCCGCTCGTGCTGCGCGACATCGCCGAGGCGCTCGACCTGCACGAATCGACCGTGTCGCGCGCGACGGGCAACAAGTACATGGCCACGCCGCACGGCACGTTCGAGTTCAAATATTTCTTCCCGCGCAAGCTGGAGGCAGCCGGCAAGGGCGTGTGCTCGGCGTTGGCCGCGAAGGTGCTGATCCGCGACATGATCGCGGCCGAGCGCCAATCCGACCCGCTGTCGGACGTCGCGCTCACCCAGAACCTGGCGGGGCGCGGCATCCTTCTTGCGCGTCGGACGGTGACCAAGTACCGCCAGGCGATGAAGATTCCGCCTGCTGAACTGCGGCGGCGCGACGCCGCATGACGATGCCGTTCGAACCGCGCGCGGCCTGCGCACCGCGCTGCCCGCGCGCACCACCGAGAGGAGGAAAGCCATGCCAGCCAAGTCCCAGGCACAGCAGCGCGCCGCGGGGGCCGCCCTGTCGGCCAAGCGCGGTGACACCAAGATGAAGGACCTGAAGCCGCCTGCGAAGTCGATGGCCAAGTCGATGAGCGAGAAGGAACTCGAAAAAATGGCTTCGACGCCGGCCCACGGCAAACCCAGGCACAAGCACGATTCTTGATCGGCGGCGACACGCGTCGACGATCGCCATTCGTAAGGACTCCAGGAGGAATTCATGCTTCGATACGCCATCATCTTCTTCATCATCGCGATCGTCGCCGCCGTGTTCGGCTTCGGCGGCATCGCGGCCGGCGCGGCCGAGATCGCGAAGATCCTGTTCTACATCTTCGTCGTGATCTTCCTGGTCACGCTGCTGCTGGGCGTCGTGCGCCGATGACGGTCACGCCCGACCGTTCGCAGCGCATCGCTGAACTCGAAGCTGCGCTCGCGAACGGATTCCCGTCGGAGTCGACCCTCGTCGTGCATGCGGACGACGCGTCCGGGCGGCTGACGATCCAGGTGTCGTGGGTGCGGGTGCCGGTCGACGCGAGCGCGCGTCAGTGGCGCTGCGTGGTGGACCTGCGCTTCGAGCCGGACGTCCTCGCGCGGTACGTGTCCCTCGACTCGGCCGACCGGTTGCGCGTTCGGACGCATGTGTGCGACATGGCGCGGCGCGCGGTGGATGAACAGAAACCGCGCATCGAGGACGCCGAGATCGAATGCAGCGTCGCGCTCGACGTGACGCGCGAGGAGCTGGATCGCGCGCTTCGCGCGCCCTGACGTCACGGCAGCAGCCCGCCGTGACACCGGAGCGAGCCGTCGCGGCACGCGCCGCGCGGCTCGCTCGTTTCCCGTGACGGCTCCGTGCACGCCGTGACGCACGCAGCCGTCCTTCATCGAACCGACAGGAGGGCGCGCGCATGACATATCTCCCCGATCCGGCAATCCGCCGCCACCCGACGGCGCGAAATCGCGCCAGCGCGCGGAGCGTTGCACAGGGGAGCCGGTTCGCCAGGCGCGCGTGCAAGCGGCAAGGAGGACAGGCATGGCCCCGCGGATGATATGGAAAGGCGCGATCAGCTTCGGGCTCGTTCATGTGCCCGTACAGCTCTTTCCCGCGACACGCACCGTGAAGCCGTCGTTCCGGCTGCTCGACAAGCGCTCGATGGATCCGGTCGGCTACCGGCAGATCAACAAGCGCACCGGCAAGGAAGTCACGCGCGAGGACATCGTGCGCGGTTACGAGTACGAGAAGGAGCGCTACGTCGTGCTGACCGACGACGAAATCCGCGCGGCGAACCCCGAATCGACGCAGACCGTCGACATCCTGACCTTCGTCGACGAGGATGCCGTGTCGTTCCTCTATCTCGACACGCCGTACTACCTCGTGCCGGACCGCAAGGGCGAGAAGGTCTATGCGCTGTTGCGCGACGCACTGAAGGACAGCGGCAAGATCGGCATTGCGCTCGTGGTGATGCGCGACCGACAGCATCTTGGCGCGCTGATTCCGGTCGGGCCGCTGCTCGCGCTCGATACGCTGCGCTGGCAGGAAGAATTGCGGCCCCTCGACGAACTGACGGTACCGGCCGAAGACGCGAAGGGCGCGGGCGTGACCGCGCGCGAGCTGGGAATGGCGAAGAAGCTGATCGACGACATGGCCGGCAAATGGACGCCCGACGAGTATCACGACACGTTCCGCGACGACATCCTCGAGCTGGTCGAGCGCAAGGTGCGCGCGGGCAAGATCGAGGAGATCGAGGAGCGGCCCGCACAGACGAGCCGCGCGGCGACCAACGTGGTCGACCTGACCGAGCTGCTGAAGCGCAGCCTGAAGGGCGGCGGCGGGGCGCGTGCGGCGGATCTGCGCGATGCGGGCGACGACGAGGATGCGAATACCGATGGGGCATCCTCGTCGTCGCGCGGCGGCGGGCGCCGCAAGCCGGTTTCGAAAACCGCGGTGAAGGGCGCGGCCACGAAAACCGCGGCGGCGAAACGGCCGTCCGCGAAACGTGCCGCGACCGGCGAGCATGCGGTGAAGAAAGCCACCGCGCGCCGCAAGCACGCCGCATGACGCCGCGCAAAGCGAGGTGATGCAATGCCCGGCAAGCTCGATCCATATCGCCGCAAACGCCACTTCGGCGCGACGCCGGAACCTGAAGGCGCGCACGGGCGTCGGCGTGCGAAGTCGGATGCGAAACCGTCCGCGCGCGGGCGTGCGCGCACCGGCCATCCGCTGCGCTTCGTGATCCAGGAGCATCATGCGCGGCGATTGCACTACGACTTCCGGCTCGAACTCGACGGCACGCTGAAGTCGTGGGCCGTGCCGAAGGGGCCGAGCCTGGATCCGTCGGTAAAGCGTCTCGCCGTGCATGTCGAGGACCATCCGCTCGAATATGCTTCGTTCGAAGGCGAGATTCCGGCCGGGCATTACGGAGCAGGATCGGTCGTCGTTTGGGACGAGGGCACCTGGACGCCCGACGGCGGCGTCGCGCAGGCACGCGACGGCTATCGCGCGGGCAAGCTCACGTTCCGGCTCGACGGCGAGAAGCTGCACGGCGGCTGGGCGCTCGTGCGCAGTGGGCGCCAGCAGGGGCGACAGGAGCAGTGGCTGCTGATCAAGGAGCGCGACGACGACGCGCGCGGCGCGGACGAATTCGACGTCGTCGGCGAGCGGCCGGGAAGTGTGCATGATGGTGCGGTGGCGCTGCCGGATTCGCCCGACGGCGCCACGCGTACGCGCCGTGTGCCGCGCGGTCGCGGCGACAAGGCCGCGAAACGCGCTGCACGTGGCGCGCGGCATGACGAACGCGACGATCATGGCCGTTCGCCGGCCGATCCGTCCGGGATCGAAGGTGCAGTGCGCGCGCCGTTGCCCGAGCGCGTCGCGCCGCAACTCGCGACGCTGGTCGACGGCCCGCCCGAGCAGGGCGACTGGCGCTACGAACTGAAGTTCGACGGCTACCGGATCCTTGCGCGTATTGCGGGCAAGGGCACACGCCGGCATGTGAAGCTGATGACGCGCGAAGGCCGCGACTGGACCGCGAAGCTGCGCGCGCAACGCGACGCGCTCGCCGCGCTCGACGTCGACGGCGCATGGTTCGACGGCGAGGCCGTCGTGCTCGGCGAGCACGGTCTTCCCGATTTCCAGGCGCTGCAGAACGCCCTCGGCGCAGGGCGCTCGGACGCGGTCACGCTGTTCGTATTCGATCTGCCCTATCTTGACGGTTACGACTTGCGGAACGCACCGCTCACTGCGCGCCGCGCGCTGCTTGAACCCCTGCTGGCCGACAGCGACCCCGCGCGGCTGCGCTTTTCGCCCGATCTCGGCGACGACGTCGCGTCGCTGATCGCGAGCGCATGCGATACCGGCCTCGAAGGGCTGATCGGCAAGCGCGCGGACTCGCGCTACCGGCCCGGACGCTCACCTGCGTGGATCAAGCTCAAATGCCGACGCCGGCAGGAGTTCGTGATCGGTGGCTATACCGAGCCGTCGGGCAGCTGCCACGGCTTCGGTGCGCTGCTGCTCGGCGTGCACGAATCGGCGCCGGCCGGCAAGCGGCGGCGCGGGCCGACACCGCTGCGCTATGTCGGCCGGGTCGGCACAGGCTTCGACGCACGCATGCTCGACCGGCTTGCCGCGATCCTGCGCAAGCACGAGCGCGAAACGGCGCCGTTCGATCCGCCGCCGCGCGAACGCTCGCGCACGCGCGTGCACTGGACCGAGCCGACGCTCGTCGCCGAATGCGAATTCGCGGAGTGGACCGGCGACGGCATCGTGCGGCAGGCCGCATTCATCGCGCTGCGCGAAGACAAGCCGGCCGCGCAGATCGTCCGCGAAGTGCCGAAACATGCGAAAAATGCGGAAACGGAGGTGGCGATGGATCGACATCGAACCACGCACGCGGCTCACGAGGCGAATGGCCGCGAGCACCACGCGCGTTCACGGGCATCCACCCGCACGGCGGGCAACGATGCCGGCCCGGATCAGCTCGGCCGCGTGCGCATCACCCATCCCGATCGCGTGCTCGATCCGCGAAGCGGCACGCGCAAGATCGAGCTCGCGCGTTACTGGCAATGGATCGCGCCGTGGCTGTTGCCGGACCTGAAGGGGCGACCCGTGTCGCTCGTGCGCGCGCCTGGCGACATCGCCGGCGAGCTGTTCTTCCAGAAGCACGCGGAGCGCCGCGAGATCCCGTTCGTCACGCAACACGCCGGGCTCGATCCAGGGCACGGTCCGCTGCTGTCGCTCGACAACGTCGACGCGCTACTTGGTGCCGCGCAGATGGGCACGATCGAACTGCATACGTGGAACGCGCACGCGTCGAACATCGAGCGGCCGGACCGAATCGTGTTCGACCTCGATCCTGATCCCGCGCTGCCGTGGAGCGCGATGATCGAGGCCGCGCAACTCGTGTGCGGGCTGCTCGACGAACTGGGGCTCGCGTCGTTCTGCAAGACGAGCGGCGGCAAGGGGCTGCATGTGGTCGTGCCGATCACGCGACACCTCGGATGGGACGACGTGAAGGATTTCTCGCGCGCGGTCGCGCAACACATCGCGGGTGCGTTGCCCGACCGTTTCACGGCGACGATGGGCCCGCGTCATCGTCGCGGCAAGATCTTCATCGACTACCTGCGCAATGGCCGCGGCGCGAGCACAATCGCCGCGTATTCGGCGCGTGCGCGGCCCGGGATGGGCGTGTCGGTGCCGCTGCGTTGGGACGAGGTGCCCGACACGACGGGCGGCGCGCAATGGACGATCGACACGCTGCACGAACGGCTCGACCGGCTCGAGCGCGATCCGTGGGAAGGCTACGACGACACGCGGCAGCGCATCTCCGCGCAGATGCGCGCGCGGCTCGGCGCGTCGTGACGTCGCCGGCGCGGTCAACGCCGGCGCTGCTGCAGGCGGTAATACCAGGCCATCAGCGGCGTCGCGGATACGCCGTGCACGATCACCGACGCCGACACGACGGCCAGCACCGGCGCCGCGAGCGGGCGCACCGCGCTCGACGGCCCGTGTTCGAGCGCGAACAGCAGGTAATAGAACGAGCCGATCCCGCGTATCCCGAACCACGCCATCAACCGCCGTTGCGCGTGGGTCGCGCGCGAGCCGGTCAGCGTCAGCAACACGGCGAGCGGCCGCACGGCCACGAACAGCACGAGGGCGAGCCCGATTGCGCCCCACGTCACGAGCGGCGTCGATAGCGTCGCGAGCACGCTGCCGACCATCGTCATGATGAGCGCCTCGGCGATCCGTTCGAGCTCGATCGTGAAGTCCAGCACCGATTCGGTCATGAACGCGTGCACCTTCTCCGGATGCTTCTCGGTCGCGACCACGTCTTCCGAATCGATCCGGCCGATCACTTCGCGCGGCCGCCGGCCGCCGCTCGCGCGATGCTCGACGCGGCGCATCGCGACGCCCGCGGCGAACGTCGCGATGAAGCCGAACGTATTCGCAAGCTGCGCGACGCCGAACGACAGCACGATCAGCGCGAGCGCGAAGAAGCCTTCGAATCCGAGCGCCTGCGCATGACGGGTGCGCAGCCAGCCGATCGCCTTGGTGGTGGACGCGCCGAGCACGCCGCCGATCGCGGCCGCGCCTGCGATGCCCCACAGCGCGGCCAGCGCGAACGCAGCCGACAGCGCTGGCCGCGCGTGCGGCATGTCGGACGCACCGCACAGCGCGAGGCCCGCGAGCGCGAACGGCAGCGCGATCCCGTCGTTCAGCCCGCCTTCGCCGGACAGCGCGAAGCGCACCAGGTCGCGGTCGCCGGGATCGTGCACCTGCACGTCGTGCGCGAGCACCGGGTCGGTCGGCGCGAGGATCGCCGCGAGCAGCAGCGCGGGGCCCCAGCCGAGCCCGAGCGTCACCACCGCGCAGCCGGCGAGCAGCGGCACGGTGACGATCATCGCAAGCAGGCCGAGCCGGCAGGGCACGAGCCACAACCTGTCGGACAGCGGCACGCGCAGCCGCAGTCCGATCGCGAAGAGCGACACCAGCAGCGCGACCTCGACGATCTCGCGCAGCAGCGGCGCGTCGCGTTCGATGTCGAGATGCAGGAGTCCGGCGCCGGACGGGCCGAGCGCGACGCCGAGCGCGAGATAGATCATCGCGCTGCTGCATGGCAGGTGACGCAGCGCCGACGTCGCGACACCCATGGCCATCAGCACCGCGCCGATGATCAGATACCACAGCGTTTCATGCATGCGTGCAGGCGGAGCAGGTCGATGCGGAGCGGTTGGGGGGGAGCGTCACGGCTTGCGGCCGAACGCCTCGCGCAGTTTCCGCTTCGCGCGTTCGAGCGTCGCGCGGCGTGTTTTCGGCAGGTTGCGGCCCGCGCGGTTCACATAGAAGTTGAGCATCGACATCGCCGACTGGAACGGCGGCGCCTTGCGGCGGCGGCTGTGTTCGGCCGAGCGCTTGAGCGACGCCGCGATCTCGCCCGGGTCGTCGGACTTGAAGATCTCGGGTTCGATGTCCAGCGCATCGCTCTTTTTCATGACATCGGCGGACCAGCGCTTGCGATGATGCGGATCGTTGCTGCGCGCGCGGCCGGGGCGGCGCGTCACGCGTTTGCCGTGCGGACGGGAAGCGGAAGCTGAAGGCATGACAGGGCTCCGTACGGGATCGATGGTCTTGCGCAGCAAGCCGCATGCCGCGCAGCGCTGACGGCACGTGCCTTGCTGAACCAGGGACGCAGGAAATTCCACGACAGCGGTTCCATCGAGGGAGAACGTTCCATGAAGCCAGTATTCGAATCGAAATTCGCTGCGCGCCGGATCCTTGCATGCGCGGCCGTCGCACTCGTCGCGGCCGCACCGGCCGCGTGGGCACAGAATTCGCAGCGTTCCGACGAAGGCACCGGGGCGCCGATCCTGTCGCCGCCGGACACGTCGGCACAGAGCGCAGGCGGCAGCATGTCGAATGGCAATACGGCGGCGCCGCCGCCCGCGACCCGCATGCAGGAGTCACGCGCCATGCGTTCGCACGCGCGCCCGCATGTGCGCACCAAGCCGGGCGGCCCGAGCGGTGCCGGCACCGGCGGTAGCGGCAGCACCGGCGGCGCCAACGGCGGTGGCAGCGCAGGGGCGGGCGCGGGCGGTGGCGGCGCGGGCGGTACGGGCGGTGCCGGTTCCAGCGGCTACTGACGATCACGGCGTCGCGCCGGCGTGACCGGCGCGACGCGATGGCGGGCGCCGGCCGCGGGGCGGCACATCGCCACCACGCAGGAGGACATGATGCACTCGAACCAGCGGACCTCGTTCGACCCGACCGAACTGGACACCGACGAGGTCGATACGGACGATCTCGATACGACGGTGCAAGTCGACATCGAGACCGGCAGGATCACGTTTCATGCGGCCTGGGCCCTGGCGCCCGATGCGCCGCCCGATACCGCGCGGCACTCGGTCGTGCTCGCACTCGACTACGACACGATGGAGCGCTACGTCGATCTCGACGACGACGCCCGAATGCGCGTGCACGCGATGCTGCACGATGCCGTGCAGGCCATGCTCGACACGCTGCCCGACGTCACCGAGGATTTGACGCTGACGGTCGAGCTGACCGACGCGATGCTCGACGCAGCGCGTCATCTGCAGTGAGCGTGTCGAGCCGGTAGCGACCCGCCACGACCTTGCATGACGGCGCCGGGCGGCAGTCGCGGGCAGTCGCGTTACATCCCTTTGAAATCTTTGCAGACGCGCGCGGCGCGGCGTGACGTCGGGCCTTACGCGTCACGCGGCGGCTCATGCGCGTGAGGCCATTCGGGGATTGCGGGTCGCGCCCCATGGACGCGATGGTGCGTGCAGTGGCGTCCCCGTGCGCGCGGCAGGCACGCAGATTGCTGCACGACAGGTACGGCACGACCGATGCCGCGACATCAACAGGAGGGCGCTCCATGATCGGCAAGCTGGACCATTGCAAGGTGGCGATACTCGCGGTCGACGGCTTCGAGGAAGCCGAGCTCGTCGAGCCGCAGCGCGCGCTCAGGGCCGAAGGCGCGCAGGTCGACGTGATTTCGCAGAAGCGCGGCGAGATCCAGGGGTTCAGGCACGTCGACAAGGGCGATCGCGTGAAGGTCGACCATACGTTCGACGATGCGCGCGAAGGCGACTACGACGCGGTCGTGCTACCGGGTGGTGTCGTCAACGGCGACGCGATCCGGATGGTGACGGCCGCGCGCGAATTCGTGACGGCGGCAGTCGGTGCGGGCAAGCCGATCGCCGCGATCTGTCACGGCGGCTGGCTGCTCGTGTCGTCGGGGCTGGTGGACGGCCGCACGATGACGAGCTGGCCGAGCCTGCAGGACGACATCCGCAACGCGGGCGGCAAGTGGGTCGACCAGGAGGTCGTGCGCGACGGCAACCTGATCACGAGCCGCAAGCCCGACGACCTGCCCGCATTCAACGGCGCGCTGGTGCAGTGTCTGGCGTCGCGGGGGGCCTGAGCGATGCCCGCCGGTTCCATCCATCACGTGACGCTGACTGACGGGCTGCCCGAGTTCGACGGCGCGGCGCTGCAGATGCGCTTCGTGGTCGAGGTCGATGGGAAGCCGCTCACATGCGCGATCACGGTCGAAGCGCTCGAGGATCATTTCGGCGCGCGCTCCGCCCTCGAGGCCGACCTGCGCGACGCGTTCGAGCGCGGCCGTGCGCGCATCGAGGCCGCGTGCGAGGAAGTGCTCGCGGACGGCGAGGGCGGCGTGGAACTGCACAGCGGCTATTTCCGCGCGCGCGATCAGGCGGCGGGGAAAACGGCGCGGGCGGGGCTGTTCCGTTCGAGGAAGTCGTAATCCGCGCGGCTGCGCGACGCCGGCGCGGGCCGGCTCGCGGGCCGCGCGTGTGCTCGCTTACACGCCGTTGAAAACTTTGCAGCAGCCGTCACGCGGTTCGTGGTGACGCATCGCACCGCGCGCCGGCCGCGAACGGGGCGGCCGCGTCCCACGATCTGGCACGTTCCCTGCATGCTTCTCCCGTCACCGGCGCACGTTTCGCGCCGTGCGTCGCCGCGATGCCGCCGCTGCATCGTGCGAAGCCGTCAACGGGGAAACAAGCATGCTGACCGCCCATGAATTTGCCGCGCTGTTCCTGGTGCATCGCGCACCGGAACAGATCCAGACCGACCGCGACGACATCGTCGCGCTGGTGGAACGACAGTTGATCGTGATGCGTCCGGACGCGTCCGGCACGAGCCGCCCCGCGCTGACGGCCGACGGGTTGACGGTCGTCCGGTGCGTGCAGCGGGACGACGGCGGTCACGACGCGTGACACGCGATGCATGATGCTCGCGCGCGGGGCCGACGCGCGGTTCAGCGTGCGATCGCGACCGGCGCGTTGACCTGCACGACCGGGGTATCGCCGTCGAACGGCGGCGCGAACCAGAAGCGGTCGATCACGCCGGTCTCGAACAGCAGGCAGCAGGTCGAGCCGCCGTACTGGAAATAGCCGATCTCGTCGCCCTTGTCGACGCGCTGCCCCGGCACGACTTCGACGATGCAGGACGAGACATCGCCCATTCCGACGAACACGGCCGCGACGGTCCCGATCCCGGGATCGTCGCAGTCGATCGCGACGATCGCGCGTGCGGCGACGGCCGTCATGTATCCCTGCGAGTCGTTGAGCCCGGCCGGGTCCGGGCCCTCCGCTTCGGCGACCGAGTAGTAGGTGCCGTCGACCCGGTACGCGTGCGTGACGGTGCCGCGTACCGGTGCGTGCCAGCGATGATAGTTGTACGCGCTCAGATACGCCTGGTACAGATCGCCGCCGACGAACCGTTCGGCGAGCGGCAGTCGCGTGGGCGTGAAGATGTCGCGCAGCGAATAAGGCTGGCCCTTGATCCAGAACCTGTCGCGGATCTTCACGTTCGATGCGGTTTGATACGGCGCAGCCTCGCATGCGCTGACGATCACGTGCGCATCGTCCGGTGCCGCGACCGGCCGCGCACCCGCGCGAAAGCGTCGCGTGAAGAAGTCGTTCCACGAGTCGAAGCCCCAGTGCGGCTGGTCCTCGCGATACTGGAATTGCGACAGGCCGAGGCGCTTGCGCGCCTCGTCGCAGAACCAGCCGTCGGGCGGCGACGTGTCGAGATGCGCGCGCGAATGCGGGCCGCCGAGGAAGTCGCACCACACGTTCAGCACCCGCTTCAGATGCACGTTGACCGCCGCGTCGCGAAACACCGCGTGGCCCGACGGCATGCACATCGGCCAGTCGAGGAACGCGTTCAGCGGGCACACGATCAGGCTCGTTTCGCTGAATGGCGGCGTGTAGGTCATCAGGTGATCGATCACCATCATCAGTTCGTCGATCGATGCGTAGCCGAGCGTGCGGCCCGCTTCGCGTGCCTCGTCGATCGCGCGGGTGAGGCTCATGCGCAGCACGGCGTCGTCGTCGAACAGCCGCGCGAGTTCCTGCACGGCCGGTGTGCGCAACTGTTCGCCGGCATGCGCGCGTGCGTCGATCGCGATTTTTTCGCGGTACGCGGCCATGTGCGATTCCTCTTCGGTCATCCATTCGCCGAGGCGATGGCGCGTGGCGGGCGACGTGCTGGGATCGGTCGGCATGCTCATCTCCGGCAAGAATTGCGATACGAACGCAGGCAGCAATGCGCTTGCCCGATGCGCGGCATCGAAATTGCTGCATCGGGGCGATGGATGCTTTCGATGACTCAGGAGTGACACATGAACGCAGCCTCGAATGTGCGAAAGACGAACGATGCGCCGTCGACCGACGAGCGCGGCGGCGATGAACAGCGGACCGTGGCGCCGACCCGCACGCGGGCACGCGTGCGCGCGGCGACGTCACGTAACGCCGGTAACGCTGTACGGCAGGCTGAACGCGGCGGCGGGAACGGGCCGGTGGCGACGAGCGGCGGCCACAAGACCGCCGAGCCGCATTGGGAAGATGACAGCGGCGCGATGCCGCCGGAAGAGTGATCGTGACCTTGAGCGCTTGTTGCTGGCCCGCCAGTCGCTCCGGGCGATAGCAAGCGACGAGCGCAAGCTGGATCGAATCGTCGCCGTGGAAAGAGTCGGGGCCAAGTCGCACTGATTCCTTCGTTTCCATATTTCGAGTAATATCGAACAATGGAAACGAATCAGACCATCGCCGCCCTGTCGGCCCTCGCGCACGAGTCGCGCCTCGCCGTATTCCGCGCGCTCGTGCAGGCCGGCCCGTCGGGCCTGCCTGCCGGGCAAATCGCGACGCTGCTCGACGTGCCGCCGTCGTCGCTGTCGTTTCATCTGAAGGAACTGGCCCACGCGCAGCTCGTCACGAGCCGCCAGGAAGGCCGCTTCGTGTTCTATTGCGCGAACTTCGCGACGATGAACGGGCTGATCGGCTACCTGACCGAGAACTGCTGCGGCGGCAATCCGTGCGCGCCGGTCTCCGCCTGTTCGACCTCCTGCTCCGACCAAACGTAGGCACACGTCCACACACCCGCCGATGACCACCAACGTCCTGATCCTCTGCACCCACAACTCCGCCCGCAGCGTGCTCGCGGAGGGCATGCTCAATCACTGGGCCGCGAAACTCGGCCGCGATGTGCGCGCCTACAGCGCCGGCAGCGCGCCGAGCGGCCGGCTCAATCCGTTCGCGCTCGACGCGCTCACGCGCGCCGGCGTCGATGTCACCGGATACCGCAGCAAGAGCTGGGACGAATTCGTCGGCGACGGCGCGCCGCGCATGCGCATCGTCATCACGGTATGCGACAGCGCGGCCGCCGAGGCTTGCCCGTACTGGCCCGGCAGCCCGGTGAAAGTGCACTGGGGCTACGCCGATCCGTCGAATGCCGAGGGCGGCGACGCAGGCAAGCGGCTCGCATTCGAGCTGACGCGCGAGGCGATCGGTTACCGGATGCTGCAACTGCTGGCGTTGCCGCTCGACCGGTTGAGCGACGCCGAGCTCCAGGCGGCGTTGATCGCGATCTCGCGGAACTGAGCGTCCGCACTGGGGCACGCTCGAACCCGTGTGCCGCTTGCGTCTTTCCAGCATCGAATCCTGTCCGATGAATACGTCCAACACCATCCCGCCTTGCAACGCCGCCGCGAAGCCGGCGATCAATTTCTTCGAACGCTACCTGACGGTCTGGGTCGCGCTGTGCATCGTCGCCGGCATCGCGCTCGGCCAGGTGCTGCCCGGCCTGTTCCAGCGCATCGGCCGCATCGAGTATGCGCAAGTGAACCTGCCGGTCGGGCTGCTGATCTGGGTGATGATTATCCCGATGCTCGTGAAGGTCGATTTCGGCGCGCTGCATGAAGTGCGACGGCACGTGAGGGGGATCGGCGTCACGCTCGCCGTGAACTGGCTCGTCAAGCCGTTCTCGATGGCGTTCCTCGGCTGGCTGTTCATCCGCCAGCTGTTCGCGCCGATGCTGCCGGCGGACCAGATCGACAGCTACGTCGCCGGCCTGATCCTGCTGGCCGCCGCGCCGTGCACGGCGATGGTGTTCGTGTGGAGCCGGCTCACGGGCGGCGATCCGCTGTTCACGCTGTCGCAGGTCGCGCTGAACGACAGCATCATGGTGATCGCGTTCGCGCCGCTGGTCGGGCTGCTGCTGGGGATGTCCGCGATTACCGTGCCGTGGGCGACCCTGCTCACGTCGGTGCTGCTCTACATCGTGATTCCGGTGATTCTCGCACAGCTCTGGCGCAAGCGGCTGCTGCGGCGCGGCCAGGCGGCGTTCGATGCCGCGATGGCGAAGATCGGCCCGTGGTCGATCGCCGCGCTGCTCGCGACGCTCGTGCTGCTGTTCGCGTTCCAGGGCGAAGCGATCCTGAAGCAGCCGCTGGTGATCGCGCTGCTCGCGGTGCCGATCCTGATCCAGGTGTTCTTCAACGCGGCGCTCGCGTACTGGCTCAACCGCGCGGTGGGCGAGAAGCACGATGTCGCGTGCCCGTCCGCGCTGATCGGCGCATCCAATTTCTTCGAGCTCGCCGTCGCGGCCGCGATCAGCCTGTTCGGTTTTCACTCCGGCGCGGCGCTCGCGACCGTCGTCGGCGTGCTGATCGAGGTGCCGGTCATGCTGCTGGTGGTGCGCATCGTGAACCGGTCGAAGGGCTGGTACGAGCGCGCTTGAGCCAACCACGGAATCCATCCATGACCGACCGACTGACCGACCTGCCGCAACTCGACCCCGAACTCTTTCGCGTGCCGGACGCAAGCCGCTTGCGGCCGGCTTCGCCGTCCACGCATCCGCCGCGTTTCCTGCTGCTGTACGGTTCGCTGCGCGAGCGTTCGTTCAGCCGCCTGCTCGTCGAGGAGGCCGGGCGCCTGCTCACGGCGATGGGCGCCGAGGTGCGCATGTTCAATCCGAGCGGCCTGCCGTTGCCCGACGATGCGCCGGAGAGTCACCCGAAGGTCGTCGAGCTGCGCGAACTGGTGCAGTGGTCCGAAGGGATGGTGTGGTGCTCGCCGGAACGACACGGCGCGATGACCGGCATCATGAAGTCGCAGATCGACTGGATTCCGCTGTCGATCGGCGCCGTGCGGCCGACCCAGGGCAAGACGCTCGCGGTGATGCAGGTCAGCGGCGGCTCGCAGTCATTCAATGCGGTGAACCAGATGCGCGTGCTCGGGCGCTGGATGCGCATGCTGACGATCCCGAACCAGTCGTCGGTGGCCAAGGCGTTCATGGAATTCGACGAAGCGGGGCGAATGAAGCGGTCGGCCTATTTCGATCGCGTCGTCGACGTGATGGAGGAACTGGTGAAATTCACGCTGCTGACGCGCGACATCGGTTCGTATCTGGTCGACCGGTACAGCGAGCGGAAGGAGAGCGCGGAGGAATTGTCGAAGCGGGTGAATCAGCGGGCGATCTGAAGGAGCGGCGAGTGCGTCGTTTCGCGAAACACGATCGAGACAGGCAGCGTGTGCGAGCACGATCCACAGCCATCCGGACCGATTCAATTCCGAACGCGTGCCGCGACGAGCACCGCCACCGGCAACGCACCCAGACAGCGCTCGAGCCGAATCACGCCGTCAGGCGCCGCGACTTCGCTTCCGTCGCTCAGCCAGTCGATCCACCGCTCGCCGGCGCCTTGCGGCACGACCACGGCCGTATCGCCCCATACCCGTGGTTCCACGCGCGGCAGCGCCGGCGCTTCGCCGAGCAGCCGGCACGCGAGCCGCGTCACCGCGACCACGACCGTCGCCGCTTCGTCGCAGCGCGCGAACGCCACCGCGTGCCGCCCGAGTTTTCCGCGAACGCGCAGCGGCACGTACGCGCCGTCCGCGAACGTCGTGGGCCAGCGCGTGCGCAACGCGAGCATCCGCTCGACGAGCGCGCGCTTCACCCGCGCATCGGGCCAGTCGCGCAGGTACGCGGCGACCGGTTCGTCGACCCGCTCGGCCGCCAGCTTCGCAAACGGCACGTCGCGCCGGTTGTCCGGATCGACGAGCGAGTGATCCCATGACTCGGTACCTTGATACAGATCGGGCACGCCCGGCGACGCCATCCGCAACGCCGCCTGCGCGAGACTGTTGATGACGCCGGCCGGCGCGATCCGCGCGACGAACGCATGCAGTCGATGCGCGAAATCGCGCGTACCGTGCGGCGTCAGGATCGCGCGGACGAACGCCTCGCAAGCGCGCTCGTAGTCCGCATTCGGCGCGAGCCAGTCCGTATGCTGTTTCGCCTCGCGCAGCGCCTTCGTCTGCCACCGCACCACGCGCTCCGCGAGCGCCGCGAGTCCGGCCGCATCGTCGGGCGCGAGCCCCGGCGGCCAGCAGCCGACCAGCGTCTGGTACAGCATCGCCTCCGCGGAAGGCCCCGGCGTCCATGCAAGATCGCGATGCGCGCCGCCGCGCCATGGCTGGTTCAACGCGGACCACTCGAGCGACACCGCGCGCCACCGGTCCGGCACTTCGCTCAGCACCGCAAGCCGCACGCGCGCATCCTCGCCGCGCTTGTGATCATGCGTCGCCGTCGCGACGAGCGTGTGCGGAACGGTGCGCGCGCGTCGCCGGTTGCGTGCATGGAACGCGCCGCGCGACAGGCTGAACTCGCCGGCATCGGCGCCGACCTCGTTGCGCGACAGCAGCCGTCCGTAGCGATAGTTGGCCGTGTCCTCGACACCCTTCGCGGCGAGCGGCGCGGTGAGCTGCGCGAACGCGACACGCGCCGCGTGCAGCGCCGCGGCATCCGCGCGCGGCACGCGCGTGCCGGGCAGCCCGAGCCAGCCGGCGACGCGATCGAGCGCGTAGCGGTCGGACGGATCGATCGCCGCGCACGCCGCGTCGTACGCGTGCGCCAGCACGCGACGATCGGCACCGGTCGGTTCGTCGCCGAGGGTCGGGTAGAGCCGGTACACGGGCAGATGCACGGCGAGCTCGCCCAGCACCCGATGGATCGCAATCCGGCTGATGTCGCGCGTCGCGGGCGCGGCACGGGCGACGCGGTGCAACGCCCGCGCGACGCGTTCATGCTCGCCCGCAAGCTGCCGTGTCAGCACGCGCCGCTTGCCGGCCACCGCTTCCTGAGCGAACGAGCGCGCCGAACCCGACACGGCCGCCCAGTGCGCGGCGAGCGGCGCGGCACCAGCCGGGTCGTGCAGCAGCGCGGCGACGTCGTTCATGAAGTCGTAACCGGTCGTGCCGTCGACGCCCCAGTCCTCGCGCAGCGTCTCGCCTGCAGCAAGGATCTTCTCGACGACGACATACGGCCGCTCGTCGCGCTGCGCGGCGAGCAGCGCATGCAGGCGCCGGCAGTACGCACGCGGGTCGGCGAGGCCGTCGACGTGATCGACGCGCAGGCCGTCGATGAAGCCGGCGGCATGAAGTTCCAACGGCAGTGCGTGCACCGCGTCGAACACCGCTTCGTCTTCGACGCGCACGGCTGCGAGCGTCGCGATGTCGAAGAAGCGCCGCCAGTTCAGTTCGTCGGCGGCCGTGCGCCACCATGCGAGGCGGTAATGCTGGCGTTCGAGCAGCCGGTGAAGGCACGCGCGCGAGCGCGCGCGGCGCGGATCGGCGCCGCGCAGGATCGCGTCGAACGCATGCGGGCCATGGGTGGCGGCGTAGTCGCGCAGCGCCGCGTGTGCATCCGCGAGGCGCGCGCTGCCACGTACCGGCGCGCCAGCGAAACGTTCGGCGAGTGCGTTCAGGTCCGCCCGATTGGCGATGCGCAGGATTTCCGCATAAGTTGCGGCGGCGACCGGCAACCTCCTGCCCGGGCAGGCGAGGAAGAAGCATCCGGCTGTAGGATCGGCGCCGAGCATGATGTCGCCGGCCGCGAGCGCGTCGCCGTAGGGTGCGCCGAGGCAGGGCAGCAGCACCTTGCCGTCGAGCGCCGTATCGGGCGGATGCCAGTCGATGTCGAAGTAGTGTGCGTACGGGCTCGCCGGTCCCCATTCGAGCACGTCGTTCCACCAGCCGTTCGATGCGCCGCCGACACCCATGTGGTTCGGCACGATATCGACGATCACGCCGAGGCCGCGCGCACGCAGCGCGTCGATGAGGCGGCGGAAACCGGCTTCGCCGCCGAGTTCGGCGCGGGTCGTGCGATGGTCGACGGTGTCGTAGCCGTGCGTCGAGCCGGGCTCGGCCGTCGTGATCGGCGACAGGTACAGGTGGCTCACGCCGAGCCGCGCGAAATAGTCTGCGTGCGCGGCCGCGTCCTCGAACGTGAAGCCCGCATGCAGTTGCAATCTCAGGGTCGCGCGCGGGATCATGCATCGTCCTCCGGTACATGGCGTGCGCGCTCGATCGTCGCGATGCGTGTGCGAACGTCAGCGTCGAACAGCGCGTCGACCGTGCGCGGCAATCGGCGCAGCCAGTTCGGGTGGCCGCATGGCGGGCCGGGCAGGTTCGGCTGTTCGGCCAGTGCGAGCAGATCCTCGAGCGGCACGATCGCGAGCGGCGACGGGCTGCGCGCGACGTACGCGAGGACGGCGCCGACCGGCGGCATATCGGCGGGCGGGACCGGATCGCTCACCGGTGCGCAGCCCGCGTGCTGCAACGCGCGCCACAGCATCGCGCGGTCGGTGGCGCGTTCGGCCCGGGCGGCCGTGAGGTCCGGGGCGGGCGACGGTGTGTTCTGCGCGGAGGGCGCGCCGTGGCTGTCATCCGTGGCCGGCATATCGTCACGCTTGACCGGATTGTTCCGTTCGTCGCGGCCCGAGCCGTGTGCGGCCGCGGCGCGACCGATGTCGTCGCCGGCATTGCGTGCACTCGCGGCTCGCCGCACCTGGTCGCTCCGGTCAGCCGCATGCCTGGCCGCATCGGTATTGGCATCCGCGTCCGGGCCCGCCCCGGCCACGACCCGCCGCCATTCGAGATCGACACCACGCCACCAGCCGGCCACCGTCGGCAGATCATGCGTCGACGTCATCGCGATCGCGTCGCGATCCCACGCCGACGGCGGCCGAAACGCGCGACCGGCGTCACGTTCGAACCACAGCACGCGCATCCCCGCGATACCCTGCGCGCCGAGCCGCTCGCGAAAACCTTCCGGCACCGTGCCGAGATCCTCGCCGATCGCGACCGCGCGATGCCGTGCCGCTTCCAGCGCGACGAGCCGCACGAGATCGTCGAACGGATAGCGCAGGTACGCGCCGTCGCGCGGCGACCGGCCCTCCGGCACGATCCACATCCGCGCGAAGCCGAGCACGTGATCGATGCGAATCCCGCCCGCATGCGCGAAGGCCGCGCGCAGCAGCTCGACGAACGGCGCGAAGCCGTTCGCGCGCAGCGCGGCGGGCGTCCACGTCGTCACGCCCCATGCCTGGCCGTCCGCATTGAACAGGTCGGGCGGCGCGCCGACCGACACGCCGCGCAGCAGTGTCGTGCCGTGCGCCCACGCATCGCTGCCCGCGCGATCGGAGCCCACCGCGAGATCGGCGATCAGCCCGATCGTCATTCCCGTATCGCGCGCGGCACGCTGTGCGTTGCCGAGCGCGTCCGACGCGCACCATTGCAGGAACGTATGGAACGCGATCGTCTCGGCATGCGCATGGGCGAAGGCGTCGACCTCGGCTGACGCCGGCGTCAGCCACTGCGCGGGCCATTGCCGCCAGTCCGCGCCGATCCCGTGTTCGATGCAGAACGCCTGCAGCGCGTCGAAGCGCGCGTGCGCGTCGAGTGCCGTACCGCCCGCCGCGCGGAACCGCTCGAACGCGTCGCGCGACGGCTCGCCGTTCGCGCGCCACGCATCGAAACACGCGCGCAACCGGCGCAGCTTCAGCGGCAGCACGTGCGGCCAGTCGATCAGCGGCGCGTCGGCTGTGTTCGGCATGCCAGGCGCCGCGCCGCTCGTTCGCCGCACGATATCGGCCCCCGGCACCGCATCGCAGTCGAGATACGCGACGTTGTGCCAGCGCCGCGACGACGGTGAATACGGGCTGTCGTGCTCGGGCAGCGCCGGGTACCCGGCATGCGTCGGACTGATTGCGACCGCGTGCGCGCCGTGCCGCGCCGCACGCGTGGCGAGGCCGGCGAGCGCGGTGTAGTCGCCTGCGCCGTCGTCGCCGGTGCGGCGTAGGCTGTAAATCTGAGCCGCGATGCCCCAGCGGTGCTGCGCGTCCGGCGCGTCGTCGCAGGCATCGAACGGCCGTGTACGCGGCGGCGCGATCGCAAGCCCGATCCGCTGCTCGCCGATGTCGAGCGCGTGATAGCCGGGCAGCGCGAGCGGCGGCAGCGTGCCGTATTCGCCCGTGCCGCTCACGCGCCCGTCGACGTGTCCGCCCGTTTCGAGTGAAATCCGGAAGCGTGCGCCGGGCGGTGCGACACCGCGTGGCAGCGTGAGCGGCACGCCGGCGTCGCCGGTCACGACGCGCGGCGTCGCGTCGTGCGCGTCGGCGAGCGCGGCCGCGCTGTCGACCCGCTCGATCGGCGTGCCGCACGGCCAGCCGAGCGCACCGACGAGCGCGATGAGCGCGTCGTCGTGGACTCGCCGGGCGACGCCGCCCGCATCGATCCAGTCGGGCTCCAGCCCGGCCGCACGCGCGAGTTCGGCGATCGGTACGTCGGTCGTCATGGCCGCGTATGCCCGTTCGAGCGGTGGCTGAGCGCATCGTGGTTGACCGCGCCGTCGCGCCACGCGATGCAAGTGCGCGCAGGCAGCCGCTCGTCGGCCAGACGGTCGCGCGCGCGCGGCGGCGTTTCGAACACGATCTTGCCGACCGGCAGCGCCGACAGCACCGCGTCGTGCGAGCCGGGATTGAACGCGATCGTCAGTGTGCTGCCGTCGCCGAGCCGCCAGCGTGCGACGAGCGCCACCTCGGCGCCGTCGCCGTTGCGGGCCAGCAGCTCGACGCCGAGCGCGCGGGTGCCCGGCAGGTGCGGCGTCACGAGCGCCGCGCGCACGGTCAGCGCGCTGCGATAGAAGCGCCGCCACGCGTCGGCGTCGGGCCACGCGTCCTCATCCGCATGGCCGGGCGACGAGCGCAAGAAGGTGCCGACGTCATTCGGATCGGGAATCGTGTCGCGATGCGCGGGATCGGCGAACGCGGGAAACGCGGCGAACTCGCGGCGCCGGCCTTCGCGCACGGCGTCGGCGAGTTCGCCGCGATAGTCGGTGAAGAACTGGAACGGCTGCGTGCTGCCGTCTTCCTCGCCCATGAACAGCAGCGGAATCTGCGGCGCGAGCAGCATCAGGGCGGTGGCCGCGCGCACGGCGTCGTCGTTCGCGAGCGCGCGCAGGCGTTCGCCGAACGCGCGGTTGCCGATCTGGTCGTGGTTCTGCAGGAACGTCACGAACGCGGTCGGCGGCAGGTGCGCGCTCGGCTCGCCGCGCGGTGCGCCGCCGTGCAGCGGCGACGGCTCGCCCTGGTACGCGAACCCTTCGCCGAGCGTGCGCGCGAGATGGCGCAGCGGCGCATCGGCGTACGCGCGGTAGTAGCCTTCCCGCTCGCCGGTCAGCAGCACGTGCGCGCTGTTGTGGAAGTCGTCGTTCCACTGCGCGTCGAAGCCGACGGGCCCGAGCAGACTCGCCGCATTGCGTTCGTTCTCGAGCACCAGATGCACGTGACGCGCGTCGCCCGCATACGCGCGCACGCGGCGCGCGAGCGCGCGCAGCCACGCGTCGTCGTCGATCGCATGCGCGGCGTCGATGCGCAGGCCGTCGAAACGGAATTCGTCGAGCCAGTACAGCGCGTTGTCGATGAAGAACGCGCTCGTCTGCGCACGCGAGAAGTCGATCGCGGGCCCCCATGCGGTCTGCCGGTCCGCACGGAAAAATGCTGGTGCATAGCGCGGCAGCAGGTTGCCTTCGGGGCCGAAGTGGTTGTACACGACGTCGAGCAACACCTGCAACCCGAGCCCGTGGGCGGTGTCGACGAGTGCCTTCAATTCCTCCGGGCGTCCGTACGACGCGTCGGGCGCGAACGGCAGCACGCCGTCGTACCCCCAATTGCGCGCGCCAGGGAACGCGTTGACGGGCATCAGTTCGATCGCGGTCACGCCGAGCGCGGCGATATCCCGCAGGCGCCGCTCGACGTTCGCATAGCCGCCGCACGCGCCGACGTGCAGTTCATACAGCACCGTCTCGTGCCACGGCCGGCCGCGCCACGCATCGTTGAGCCAGCGGTACGCGGCCGGATCGACGACCTGGCTCGGGCCATGCACGCCATCGGGCTGGAAGCGCGACGCGGGATCGGGCACGGCGAGACCGTCGTCGAGCAGGTAGCGGTACAACGTGCCGGGGCCATACGGCGCGACGACCTCGAACCAGCCGTCGCCCGCGGCCGGCATCGGGATGCGCTGCTCGCCGTGCAGTTCGACGGTGGCCGTGCGGCTCGCGGGTGCCCACAGGCGGAACCGCGTATGCGCCGCGTCGATGCAGGCCGCGCCGAACGACGAGGCGAACGCGTGTGAGACGGGCGGATGGGCGGTACGTGACGTCATGGCGGCTCCTTACGCGGGCGGGGATGGCGGCACGGCCGCGACGGCGATCACGGCGGCGTGCGCGGCGACGTCGAGGCCGGCCTCCGGCCACGAACGCGGCCCGGCGTCGGGCGTCGCGGTGTCGAGCAGCACGCGGTAGTCGAGCACCGGCGCGGGGAGCCTGAACGTGATGGGGTGCGTCGACGCGTTCAGCATCACGAGCAATGCCTCGGTGCGTCCGGTGCGGCCCGTGCCGACGCGCCGCATCGTTAGCGCGCGACGCTCGCCGTCCTCCCACGCGGGCACGCTCAGCGCGCCGCCGCGCTCGTCGAACCAGTCGATCTCGTGCATGCCGGGCGCGCCGTCGCGGTCGCCCGACGGATAGCGCGGCGCGGACATCACCGGATACATGCGCCGCAGCGCGGCGAGCCGCGACACGAAACGCGTCATCTGCACGCCTTCGTCGCTGCGTGCAAGGTCCCAGTCGAGCCACGACAGTTCGTTATCCTGGCAATACGCGTTGTTGTTGCCGTGCTGCGTGCGGCCGAATTCGTCGCCGGCGACGATCATCGGCGTGCCGAGCGCGGTGAACAGCGTCGCGAGCATCGAGCGCGCGACGCGCGCGCGCAGGTCGCAGATCGACGCGTCGTCGGTCGCGCCTTCGACGCCCCAGTTCGCACTGCAGTTGTCGTCGCGACCGTCGCGGCTGTCCTCGCCGTTTGCCTCGTTGTGCTTGTGCGCGTACGAAACCAGATCGGCGAGCGTGAAGCCGTCGTGCGCGGTGACGAAGTTCACCGATGCCCACGTATGGCGCCGTTGATGATTGAACAGGTCGGCCGAGCCCGCGAGGCGCGCGGCGAGTTCGGGGCGTTGCCCTGCGTCGCCGCGCCAGAAGCGCCGCACGGTGTCGCGAAAGCGGTCGTTCCATTCGGCGAAACCGGGCGGGTGGCGGCCGAGCTGATAGCCGCCGGGCCCGAGGTCCCACGGCTCGGTGATCAGCTTGCGCTGCGCGAGCACCGGGTCCTGCCGCAACGCGTCGAAAAAACCCGCGCCAGGCTCGAAGCCGTGATCCTCGCGGCCGAGCGTCACGCCGAGATCGAAACGGAAGCCGTCGATATTGAACGCGGTGGCCCAGTAGCGCAGCGAGTCCATCACCATCTGCACGACGCGCGGATGCGACATGTTCAAGGTATTGCCGCAGCCGGTCTCGTCGACGTGGTAACGCGGGTCGCCGGGCCGCAGCCGGTAGTAGCTGGCATTGTCGAGGCCGCGCCACGACAGCGTCGGGCCGAGTTCGTTGCCTTCGCACGTATGGTTGTAGACGACGTCGAGCACGACCTCGATGCCGGCCGCGTGCAGCTGCCGGATCGCGATACGCATTTCGTCGAGCCGCCGCGTCGACAGATACGACGGCTCCGGCGCGAAGAACGCGGCCGTGTCGTAGCCCCAGTAGTTGCGCAGTCCGCGATTCACGAGCGCGCGCTGCTGCAGGAACGCGTGCACGGGCAGCAGCTCGACGGTCGTCACGCCGATCGACAGCAGGTGATCGACGAATGCCGGATGCGCGAGCGACGCGAAGGTGCCGCGTTCCGGTGCGCGCAGCCCGGCGCGGCGCATCGACGCGCCGCGCACGTGGGCCTCGTAGATCACGGTGCTGCGCCACGGCACGTTCGGGCGCTGGTCGGTGCGCCAGTCGAACGCCTCGTCGACGACCACGGCCTTCGGCATCGCGGGCGCCGAATCGCGGCGGTCCATCGACAGGTCCGCGCGGTTCGAATGCACGCGATAGCCGAACAGCGCGTCGGACCAGCGGAAATGTCCGACCAGTTTGCGCGCGTACGGGTCGAGCAGCAGCTTGGTCGGATTGAAGCGGTGGCCATGCTGCGGCTGGTACGGGCCGTCCGCGCGAAAGCCGTACACGGTGCCCGGATGCGCGTTCGGCAGGTACCCGTGCCACACCTCGTCGGTGCACTCGGGCAGGTCGAGCCGTGCGAGTTCCTTGCGGCCGGTCGGGTCGAACACGCACAGCTGGATGCGCTGCGCGTGCGCGGAAAACACCGCGAAGTTGGTGCCGAGACCGTCCCAGGTCGCACCGAGCGGATAGGCGCGGCCGGGATCGAGTCGGGATGGCAGGGCGGTCGGCATGGGGCGGGTCTCCGTGTCGAGGTCGCCGGGTGTCAGGCAGGGCTCAGCCATACGGTCGCGAGCGGCGGCAGGCGCAACGTGGCCGACCACGATTCGCCGTGCGCGGGCACGGCTTCCGCCCACACGGCGCCGTCGTTGCCGGCATTGGTGCCGCCGTACACGGCCGCATCGGTGTTCATCAGCTCGCGCCACTGGCCGGGCGCGGGCAGCCCGATGCGATAGCCGGCGCGTGGCACCGGCGTGAAGTTACTGATCGCGACGACGAGGCGTCCGACATCGTCGCGGCGCGCGAACGCGAACACGCTGTTGTCGCGATCGTCGCCGATCAGCCACGCGAAGCCTTCCGCGTGGCAGTCGAGCGCATGCAGCGCCGGTTCGGCCGCGTACACGCGGTTCAGGTCGCGCACGAGCCGTTGCACGCCGCGATGCGCGGGCGCGTCGAGCAGATCCCAGTGCGGCGTCGCGTCGTGCGCGAACTCGGCCCATTGCGCGAATTCGCCGCCCATGAACAGCAGCTTCTTGCCGGGATGCGCCCACATGAAGCCGAAGTAAGCGCGCAGCGTCGCGAGCCGCTGCCACGCGTCGCCGGGCATCTTCGTGGCGAGCGAGCCCTTGCCGTGCACGACCTCGTCGTGCGACAGCGGCAGCACGAAGCGTTCGGAGAACGCATAGACGAGCCCGAACGTCATCCGGTCGTGGTGATAGCGGCGATGGACCGGATCCTCGCGCAGATACGCGAGCGTGTCGTGCATCCAGCCCATGTTCCACTTGAAGTCGAAGCCGAGCCCGCCGTCGCCGGTCGACGCGGTGACGCCCGGCCACGCCGTCGATTCTTCCGCGAAGGTGACGACGCCCTGCGGCGCGAGCGCACCGTGCAGCGTGTCGTTCAGCGTGCGCAGGAACGCGACCGATTCGAGATTCTCGCGCCCGCCGTGGACATTCGGCACCCACTCGCCTTCCTTGCGCGAATAGTCGCGGTACAGCATCGACGCGACCGCGTCGACGCGGATCCCGTCGACGTGATAGCGCCGTGCCCATGCGAGCGCCGACGCGACGAGGAACGCGCCGACCTCGTTGCGCCCGAGGTTGAACACGCAGGTGTTCCAGTCGGGATGCATGCCTTCGCGCGGGTCGGCGTGCTCGTACAGCGCGCTGCCGTCGAATTGCGCGAGACCGTGCGGGTCGTTGGGGAAGTGCGCGGGCACCCAGTCGACGATCACGCCGATGCCGGCCGCATGCGCGCGATCGACGAAGCGCGCGAAGCCGTCGACCGGCCCGAAGCGCGCGGACGGCGCGAACTGCGCGAGCGGCTGGTAGCCCCACGAGCCGCCGAACGGATACTCGGAAATCGGCATGAACTCGACGTGCGTGAAGCCCATGCCGTGCACGTACGGGATCAGCCGCTCGGCGAGCTCGTCCCAGGTCGCGCTGCGGTCCATTTCCTCGGGCACGCGCTGCCATGACTCCGCATGCACCTCGTAGATCGACCATGGGATGCGGAAGCGGCGGTCCGCGTGCGGCCGTGCGCGCAGCCAGTCGTCGTCGTGCCACGCGAACGCGTCGAGCGCCGCCGTGTCGGCGACGACGGACGCGGTGCGCGGCGGTGCCTCGGTCGCGCGCGCGCACGGGTCGGCCTTGTGCGGCAGCACGCGCCCGTCGCTCGCGCGCAGCTCGTACTTGTAGTGCTCGCCTGCGCCGATGCCTGGCACGAACAGCTCCCACACGCCCCACGGCCGCCGTAGCCGCATCGGATGACGACGGCCGTCCCAGACGTTGAAGTCGCCGACCACCGACACGCGCTGCGCGTTCGGCGCCCACACCGCGAAGCGCACGCCCTCGACGCCGTCGATGCGCGCGGGCGTCGCACCGAGGCAGTCGAGCACGGCGGCCGGGTCGCCGGCCGCGAAACGCGCGAGCGCCGCGTCGTCGAGCAGCATGCCGAACGCATAGGCGTCGTCGGTCACCTGGCGCGTGTCGGGCCAGTCGATCGCGAGCCTGTAGTGGCCGTCGTGCGCGAGCGTCCCCGCGAAACAGCCGGCGTCGTTCACGCACGCGAGCGTGCCGAGCTCGTCGCCGTCGGGCGTCACCGCGCGCACGCGCCGCGCGCCGGGCAGCAGTGCGCGCACGACGATCCGCCCGGCATCCCCGTGCGGGCCGAGGCACGCAAACGGGTCCGGATGGCGGCCGGCGAGCAGTGCATCGATATCGCGACGGTCGAACAGCGTGTCGGTCATTGGGCGCCTCCGTTGTCGGGTGTGCCGTGCGCGTCGAGCAGGCGTTCGACGAGCGCGGCGAGCCCGCCGACCGGCACGCCGAGCCAGTCGGGGCGGTTCGCGGCCTCGTAGCACAGCTCGTACGACGCCTTGTCGATCAGGAACAGCGCGAGCAGGCGATCGGCGTAGCGCGGGTCGACGAAGCGTTCGGGCGCCTCGTCGGCGGCCGCGCGATAGCATTCGACGAAGCGGTCGGCGGCGGCCTGCCCGAAGCGGTCGAACAGCGCACGCTTGCGGCCGGCCGCCTGCGGCGGCGCCTTCTCGATCGCGAATTGCGCGGTCGCGCTCACGTACGACAGCGAGCGCAGGAAGCCGGCCACGTCGCGCAGCGGATGCGACTTCGCACGGCGCCGCGCGAGCGGACGCGCGGGCTCGCCCTCGAAGTCGATCAGCAGCGCGTCGCCCTGCACGTCGAGCACCTGGCCGAGATGGAAATCGCCGTGAATGCGCGTGCATTGTGCGTCGAGCGTGCGCGGCACCAGTTCGCCAAGCGCCTGCACGGCCGCGTCGCGCGACGCGAGCAGCGTGTCGGCGGCGGCGCGCATGGCCGGATCGAGCGCATCGAGCCGCGTGGCCAGTACGTCGAGCGCGTGCCTGAACGACGTGATCGCGTCGAAACACCAGCCGTCGACGTGCTCGGGCGTCGCGCGCTCCGGCGTGAACGCCGGATCGTCGCACGGCTGCGCCAGCGCGACGTGCAGCTGGCCGAGCCGCGTGCCGACGATGCCCGCGAACGCCGCGTAGCCGAGCAGCGCATCCGGCTCCTCGTCGGGCTCGGCCGCTTCGCCGTCGGCGACGGCGGGCAGCGCGAGCTCGTCGACCGCGCGTTTCAGGAAGTCGAACGAACGCGTCCACGCGTCGCCCTGGTTGTCGACGTAGCGCTGCAGGATCGCGACCGTATGCGGCGAGCCGTCCGGATCGACGTGCACGACCTCGCCGGCAAGCGTCGCGGTGTTCGCGTAGCCGATCCGCGTCAGGTGGCGGCTCATCTCCGCTTCCGGATGGATGCCGTGCGCGACCTTGCGCACCAGCTTCAGCACGATCTCGTCGCCGATCACGAGCGAGCTGTTGCTCTGCTCGGCCGCGAGCCAGCGCACGTCGGCGTCGTCGCCGGGGTCGAGCGCGGCAAGCGCATGTTCGGGCAGGAAGTCGAGGCGGCCGCCGTCGGACGTCGGCACCGTCGCGCCGTCGCGCAGCTTGCGCAGCATCCCGCGCGCGAACGCGGGCAGCGCGAATGCGTCGGTCAGGTAGCCGACCGTGTGGCCGCGCCGCACGCGCGCGAGCGCGAGCTGGGCGAACAGCGGATGCGACGTCTCGCCGCCCCATGCGGCAGCCAGCGGCACGACGTAGCGTTCGACGCCGCCGTCGCTCGCGGACACCCAGGCCTCCGCGTACTGGAACGGCTCGTCCGGTATCGGCGTGACGACATTCAGCCACGCATTGCCGATCTTGCGGTCCTTCGACGCGAACCAGCGCCGCCGCGTGAGCCACGACGCGAGCGCATCGTGCGCGAGCGTATGCAGCTGCCCGACGTCGGGCCGCACGTCGCCGCGCCGCATCACGATCGTCACGTACTCGGGCAGCGGCTCCGCGTGCGGCTGCCGCCACGACGGCTCGCGGCCGTGCTCGGACAGCACGAACCATAGAAACCCGTACGGCGGAAAGGTGAGCAGGTAAGTGAGCTGCCCGATCGGCGGAAACGCCGAGTCCGACGTCATCTCGATCGGCACGCGGCCCGCGAATTCGGAGAGGTCGAGTTCGACCGCCTGCGACGAGCGCGACAGGTTCGCGACGCACAGCACTGTCTCGTGGCCTTCGAGTTCGCGCAGGTACGCGAGCACCTTGCGGTTCTCCGGGCGCAGGAAGCGGATCGTGCCGCGCCCGAACGACTGCGTCGCGCGACGCGTCGACAGGATGCGGCGCATCCAGTTCAGCAGCGAATGCGGGTCGCGCGTCTGCGCCTCGACGTTGACCGCGTCATAGCCGTACAGCGAGCCCATCACGGGCGGCAGCACCAGCAGTTCCGGGTCCGCGCGCGAGAAGCCGCCGTTGCGGTCCGACGACCATTGCATCGGCGTACGCACGCCGTCGCGGTCGCCGAGGTGGATGTTGTCGCCCATCCCGAGTTCGTCGCCGTAGTAGATGACCGGCGTGCCGGGCATCGACAGCAGCAGCGAGTTGATCAGCTCGATGCGGCGCCGGTCGCGCTCCATCAGCGGCGCGAGGCGGCGCCGGATGCCGAGGTTGAGCCGTGCGCGCCGGTCGGACGCGTAGGTCTGCCACAGCAGGTCGCGCTCCGAGTCGGTCACCATCTCGAGCGTCAGCTCGTCGTGATTGCGCAGGAACACGGCCCACTGGTTGCTCGGCGCGAGCGCCGGCGTCTGCCGCATGATGTCGACGATCGGGAAGCGGTCCTCGCTCGCGATCGACATGTAGATGCGCGGCATCAGCGGGAAGTGGAACGCCATGTGGCATTCGTCCTCGTGGCCGAAATATTCCTGCACGTCTTCCGGCCACTGGTTCGCTTCCGCGAGCAACATTCGGTTCGGATACTCGGCGTCGATCGTCGCGCGAATGCGTTTCAGGATCGCGTGCGTCTCCGGCAGGTTCTCGTTGTTGGTGCCTTCGCGCTCCACCAGGTACGGAACTGCGTCGAGCCGCAACCCGTCGATGCCGAGATCGAGCCAGAAGCGCATCACCTGGAGCACCTCGCGCACGACGGCCGGATTGTCGAAGTTCAGGTCCGGCTGGTGCGAGTAGAAGCGGTGCCAGTAGTACTGGCCTGCAATCGGGTCGTGGGTCCAGTTCGACGTTTCGGTATCGAGGAAGATGATCCGCGTGCCGGTGTATTTCGTGTCGGTATCGGACCACACGTAGTAGTCGCGATGTATCGAGCCGGGCTTCGCGCGCCGCGCGCGCTGGAACCACGGATGCTGGTCCGATGTGTGGTTGATCACCAGTTCGGTGATCACGCGGATCCCGCGCGCGTGCGCTTCGCGGATGAAGCGCCGCACGTCGGCGAGCGTGCCGTAGTCGGGATGCACGTCGCGGTAATCGGCGATGTCGTAGCCGTCGTCGCGGCGCGGCGACGGGTAGAACGGCAGCAGCCAGATCGTGTCGACGCCGAGCTCGGCGATGTAGTCGAGCTTCATGATCAGGCCGGGGAAGTCGCCGATCCCGTCGTTGTTCGAGTCGTAGAACGACTTCACGTGTACCTGGTAGATGATCGCGTCCTTGTACCACAGCGGATCGTCCGCGCAGAGCGCGGGCGCGCGGCGCCTCGACCGGCGCCGGCGCGGCGTGCCGGCCGGTGCGAGCGAAGGGAACTGCGCGCGGCGCACGTCGTCGAGGGAGTCTTCGCGTTTCATCATGCGTGTGCTCCGGAAGGGTGTCGGGCGTGGCCCGGCTCGGGCGCCGCCGCTCGCGCGGCGCCCGGAGACGGCGCGAGCCGCCAGATCGCATACGGCCGCACGTGCGGGTCGAGCGACACGTAGTGGCGGTGCCCGCGCCACGTTTCGGCATGCGCGGCGTCCTGTTCGAACGCGTCGAGCGGTTCGCCGTCGACGAGCCCGAAGCTGCGCCACAGCGACGCGTCGAGCGTGAAGTTCGCGGCCTGCGGGTGCCACGGGTCGAGGCTGATCGCGACCGCGACGACGCTGTCGTGCGCGGGCGTTGCCTTCACGAACACGAGGACCTGGTCGTTGTCCGCGTCGGCGAACGTGAGGCCGAGGTGAGTCTGCAGCGCCGGATGCTCGCGCCGCGCGCGGTTCAGCCGCGCGACTTCGGCGCCGATGTGCGCGGCCTTGTTCCAGTCGCGCGCGCGCAGCTCGTATTTCTCCGCGTCCGCGTATTCCTCGCTGTCGGGCAGCGGCGCCGATTCGCCGATCTCGAAGCCCGAATACAGGCCCCACGAGCCGGCGAGCGTCGCCGCGAGCGCCGCGCGGATCACGAACTGCGAGCGCGGCGCGTTCTGCAGGTGGCGCGGATTGATGTCGGGCGTGTTCACGAAGAAGTTCGGCCGGAAAAACTCGCGCGGCGGACCGGCCGTCAGCTCGGTCAGGTAATCGATGAACTCGCGCTTCGTCTCGCGCCACGTGAAATACGTGTACGACTGCGAGAAGCCGACCTTCGCGAGCCGGTACATCATGCCCGGCCGCGTGAACGCCTCCGACAGGAACACGACGTCCGGATGCTTGCCGCGCACGTCGGCGATCATCCACGCCCAGAACGGAAGCGGCTTCGTGTGCGGATTGTCGACGCGGAAAATCCGCACGCCCGCGTCGACCCAGAACAGCACCGCGTCGCGCAACGCGACCCACAAGTCGGGCAGCGCGTCCGGCGCGTAGAAGTCGGGATTCACGATGTCCTGGTAGCGCTTCGGCGGATTTTCCGCGAAGCGCAGCGAGCCGTCGGGCCGCCATGCGAACCAGCCCGGGTGCGCGGCGAGCCACGGATGGTCGGGCGAGCACTGGATCGCGAAGTCCAGCGCGATCTCGAGCCCTTGCGCGCGCGCCGCCTCGACCAGCGTCCGGAACGACGCGAGCGTGCCGAGCTGCGGATGCACGGCCGTGTGGCCGCCGTCGTGCGAGCCGATCGCGTACGGGCTGCCGACGTCGTCCGGGCCGGCCTTCAGCGTGTTGTTGCGGCCCTTGCGCGCGGTCGTGCCGATCGGGTGGATCGGCGGGAAATACAGCACGTCGAAACCCATGTCACGGATGCGCGGCAACTGCGCGATCACGTCGTCGAACGTGCCGTGCCGGTGCGCATCGTTGCTCGCCGAGCGCGGGAACATTTCGTACCAGCTCGAGAAGCGCGCGGCGCGGCGCTCGACGTCGACCGGATAAACCGTTTCGTCATGGGTGACGAACGGCCGGTAGCGCAGCGCCGCGAAGGCATCGGCGAGCGCGGGCGCGCCGATCAGCGCGAGGCGTTCGTCGGGCGACGCGTCCTTGAATTCGGCGCTCAGCCGTTCCATCTGCCCGATCGCGCGCGGATCGGCCGGGTCGGCCTGCTTCAGCGCGGTCGCGAGCAGCAGTTGCGCTTCGCGCACCTCCAGCGTCACGTCCTGGCCGGCCGCACGCTTCTTCGCGATGTCGGTGACGAGCGATGCCCAGTCGTCGCGCCATGCGATCACGCGGAACGCGTGGCGGCCGAGCCGGTCGAGCGAGATGCGCGCGTGCCAGCGATCGTTCGGCTCGGCGACGAACGGCACTTCGCGCCAGTCGTCCTCGTCGTCCGCGCGCCATTGCAGCGCTGCCGCGAGATGCGCATGCCCGTCCGAGAAAATAGATGCGTGTACAACCAGCGTTTCGCCGATTACGCGCTTGATCGCGAAGCGGCCTCCGTCCACGGCCGGCTCGACGCGTTCGATCGCGATCCGGTCGGCCACGAGCGCGGCGGACAGCGCGGTGCGCTCGCTCGCGGCGTCGGCGCGCGGGATCGCCGGCGGCGCGCGCCAGGCTTCGCGTAGCGCATAGCCGCCGGGTTCGAGCGTGAACGCTTCCAGCGCGACCGGCGCGTGCTTGCGCGCGCCGTCCGGCGTCGCGACATGGGTGAAGCAGCCCGGCACGCCGGGCAGGATCGTGGCGGGATCGACCGGCGCTTCGGTATCGAGATCGGGATTCAGCGCGATCAGCAGTGCCGTGTCGTCGTGCTCGAGCGACGGGCCCGTGCCGCGTAACAGCGCGGTCGCGGCTGCGCCGGGCGCGCTCAGTTGCGCGATTTCGCCGCGCTGGGCCGCGAGCGGCGTCGCGCGGCGCCACGCGTTCGCGTCGGCGATCGCGCCGGACAGGTCGAAGCGCGCGCTGTCGAACGCGGCGCGATAGCGCGTGGCATCCGCATCGCGTGCCATCAGCGGCAGCGTGACGCCGCGCTCGAAGCCCATCGGCACAAGCCAGCCGGTGCCGACCGCCGCCGCGGTCCACAACGCGCGGTGATACGCCCGGGCGACCGTCTCGTCCGGCGCGTCGCGCCAGTCGTCGGCGAGACGCGGGCCGTCGTAGGCGTCGGGAAACGCGATCGGCGAGCCGATGCGCCGCAACAGACGGTGTTCGTCAGCGAACCACGGCGAACGCAGATCCCACCAGCGTACCGACGAGAACACCGCGTCGAAGCCGGCCGCCTCGAATTGCGCAAGCGCGTCGCGCGCATGGCCGGGTACGCCGGCCAGCACCGTGACGTCCGGGCGCGCGCGCCGCAGCGCCGCGCGCCAGCCGGGCCACCACGCGGCCGGCAGATGATGCGGCGCGTCGATCAGGAAGCCGGCCGCGCCGGCGTCCGCGAACGCAGCGAGATGCGTGCACCACCACGCGGCGAGTGCGTCGTGTGTCGAATCCTCGCCGACCTGTGCATGCGCGACGTCGAGTTCATGCGCGGCGCGGCGCGGATCGATCAGCGCGTCGTCGTGCGAGCGCTCGACGTACCAGTCCGGATGCTCGACGCGCAGCGGATTGGCGCGCGCGATGCGATCGGGCACGACTTCGAGCATCACGCGCAGCCCGTGGCCGTGCGCGAGTTGCGCGAGCCGCGAGAACGTCTCGAGCGCGCCGGCGCGCGTCGCGAACGTCGCTGCCGGCCGATGGAAGTCGGCGACGTGACGCGGAAAACCCGCGACGCTGGCGGCCCAGAAGCCGCCGATCAGCACGTGATCGAAGCCCATGCCCGCGATGTGTGCGAACGTGTCTGGCCACGCGTCGAGCGGACCGACGAGGCGGGCATCGCAGAAGTAGAGGTGTGGGGCGAAGGGGGGCGTGACGTTCATGGAATGGCGTGGGCGGGCGGCGGCGAACGGTAACGGCCGTGCGCCGCAACCCGCGTGCCTGCGGCGCTGCGCCCCGCGCGGCAACGTGCGTGCGGGATGCCGCGTGCTGAACCTCTGTCGTTTTTACATAAACGCTGTGCGGTCGTTGCATCGTGCGCGGAGCGGGGTGCGTCCGGCGTCGTCACATGCGCGGAATCGAGCGGATGTCCGAACTGTCGCCGGCGGCCGGATCGTCGTCCGCTTCGGGAAGCGGCGCTCCGGGGTCGTAACGCACCGGCGCGCCGCGCTCGATCCGGTGCGCGAACGCCGGCGGGGTATCGACGTCGTCGCCGAAGCGCGCCCGCACGAACGCGCGCAGCAGCGCGGTGCGCGGGTCGGTCGCGCGCGCCGCGCAGGTCGACGGGCCGTCGATGAAGCATGCGTCGCATTCGACGCCGTCGCCGCGCCGCGCGATCCGCAGGTCGCCGACGCGATCGAGCACCGCTCCCGCGTCGGCCCACGACGCCGACGGCGCGAAATGTGCATCGAGACGCCGCAATGCATCGCACGCAGCGGTCACGATCAGTTGCGGCTCGACGGCCGTGAAGCACAGCGTGTCTTCGTCGTCCGCGCACAATGCGCGCGCGCACCAATAGTCGAGGGCCGTTCCGGCGAGTTCGTCGGTTCGCATGGGCAAGCTCCGTCAGGGTTTGTCAGCGCGGTGGGACGCGTGCGCAAGCTGCGTGCCGGGCTGCCGGATAGCGGGCACGGCGTGTGCTCACGGGGCCGACGGCGCGCGCGGCGATCATGCGGCGCGCATTTTTTGCATCGCCATCGCAGATAAGCAGAGGGGGCCAGCATGCAGCATCAACAGGACGCACAGGTGCGCGACCCGTATCGCGGCCACGAGATTCGGGTCTGGGCGCGGCGCAACGCGCGCGGCGCGTGGGATGACGAAGTGCAGGTGTATGTCGACGGCGCGCGCATCGAGCTCAGCGTGCCGGAGCCGGCCGGCCCGGATTGGGAAACCGAGGACGAGGCGCTGCGCGCGGGTGTCGAGCGCGGGCGTTATCTGGTCGACAAGCGCGTCGACGACGATTGACCCGACTCGACCGGCGCGGCCGGAAGCTTGCACGCGGCGCGACAAACCGACGAAGGTGACGCCGGAGAGCCGGACGCCGCGGGTCAGGCGGACGATTCAGGCATCACGGCCGCGCCGCGATCTCGTCGAGGTGCCACAGCAGATCCGCCGGATCGTCATACACGCGTAGCGCGCCCGCGCGCTCCAGCTCGTCGCTGCCGTAACCGCCGGACAGCAACCCGACGCCCAGCGCGCGGCAGCGGCTCGCGGCGAGCATGTCCCAGATGCTGTCGCCAACCACCACCGTATGCTCGATCGGCACGTTCAGCTTCGCGGCGGCCGTCAGGAACAGATCGGGATCCGGCTTCGCATACTTGACCTGATCGCGCGTGACGACCACGTTCTTCGCCGGATCGACGCCCAGCGCCTCGAGGTTGATGGCCGCCGTTTCCATCCGTCCGCTGGTCGCGATCGCCCAGCGGATGCCCGCGTTCGACAGCGCGGCCAGCAGCTCGCGTGCGCCCGGCAGCGGCCGGACCTGCGCGCGCAGCCGCTGGTACGCGGCCGCGTGCAGCCGCGCGAGCCGTTCGACGCGCTCGGCGTCGATGTCGCCGGCCGTCTCGCGCAGCAGCTGATTCAGGAACAGGCCGCCGCTCATCCCGATCTTGCGGTGGATGCGCCACACCGACAGCTCGATGCCCTCGGCATCGAGCGCTTCCTTCCACGCGAGCACGTGCTGGTAGACGCTGTCGACGAGCGTGCCGTCGAGATCGAACAGAAACGACGTTTCAATGCGCATGTTGAATCTCCTGGCCCGATGAGGTTCGGGCGAATCGTCCGCGAAAAGTCCTTCGACGCATTATCGGCGCGCGGCCGTGTCATCGCCATGTCCCGGCGCCGCGGACGGCAGCGGCGTGTCGTTTGCCGCTGGTACAATCGCGCCGATGCGCCGGGCCGGCTGCCCGCGCCCCCAACCCTCGTCGAATTCCCGTATGGCAACTCCGGACGCCGTCAGTTCCGAACAGTCGTGGTGGGGCGTCCTGGCCCTGGCACTCACTGCCTTCATCTTCAACACCACCGAATTCGTGCCCGTCGCGCTGCTGAGCGCGATCGGCGACAGCCTGCGGATGCAGCCGACCGACGTCGGCCTGATGCTGACGATCTACGCGTGGGCCGTCGCGGTCGTGTCGCTGCCGCTGACGTTCGTCACGCGCCATGTCGAACGTCGCAAGCTGCTGAGCTGCGCGCTGCTGGTGTTCATCGGCAGCCATGTCGTCACCGGCGTCGCGTGGAATTTCACGGTGCTGATGATCGGCCGGCTCGGCATCGCGTGCGCGCATGCGGTGTTCTGGTCGATTTCCGTCCCGCTGGCCGTGCGGCTCGCGCCGAGCGACCGGAAAAGCCGCGCGTTGAGCCTGCTCGCGATGGGCACGGCGATCGCGATGGTCGCCGGCATTCCGCTCGGGCGCGTGATCGGCGAGGCGCTCGGCTGGCGCGTGACGTTCCTCGTGATCGGCGGCGCGGCGGCCGTCGCGCTGCTGATGCTGCGCGCGACGCTGCCGACGCTGCCGAGCCAGGGCGCCGGATCGCTGTCCAGCATCGGCATGTTTCTCAGGAAGCCGGCGCTGGTATCGCTGTACGCGATCACCGTGCTGGTCGTGTCCGCGCATTTCACGTCGTACACGTACATCGAGCCGTTCGTGCAGAGCGTCAATCACGCGAGCAGCAGCCGGATTACCTACGTGCTGATCCTGTTCGGCGTCGCCGGCATGCCGGCCGCGGTCTGTTTCAACCGCGTGTTTCCGGAGCGGCCGGCCGATTTCCTGCTCGCGTCGATCATCGCGCTGTCGGCGTGTCTGCTGATCCTGTTCCCGAGCGCGCTGAACATCGTCACGCTGTCGGTTCACACGCTGGTGTGGGGCGGCGCGATCGTCTGCTTCGGGCTCGCGATGCAGGCCTGGGTGCTGAAGCTCGCGCCCGAGGCGACCGATCTCGCGGTGTCGATCTTTTCCGGGCTGTACAACGTCGGCATCGGTGCCGGCGCGCTGCTCGGCAACCATATCGCCGGGGATTTCGGCCTGCCGTGGATCGGCACGTTCGGCGGGGTGGTCGGGATCTTCTCCGCCGGGATCGCGTGGGCCGCGTTGCGGCTGCATGAGCGGCCGGCGGTGGCGTAGTCCGCCGTCAGTGCCATCGCACTGCATGCCGCATGCCGCATGCCACATGCCACATGCCATGCCGGGCGCGGCCTTTGCTTGAGGCTTTCTGGTCGCTCGCGTGGCTGCAGATCATCAGACATTGAAGACACTGTGGAAGCGCTTCAGGCGCCTATCGCCACCGCAATGATCTGGCCACGGGGACGTGGCCGCATCGCGGTGCCTTCGTGCGGAATACGGGCGGCGGGCCACACCGCATTCCCATCAGGAAAACCCTGATCCGCCCGTCCGGACCTCGATTTCCGTCGACGTCGCCAACCGCCAGCCTGCCCGCATTTCACTACTCGCCACGCGGTGCCCTGAAACCTGTCCCGCTCCTCCCAGCAAGCCTTCCAGCCACGCCAACCAGACAAAACGGGTATGGCGCGATGCAATATTTCCCGATCTGAAGCGAATTTCAATACCTGACAGGTATGAAAAAGCGAGGCCAAAAGTATTGGACGGTCCATTTCCCCGCCGCGTATAAATCCGTTCCATGAACTCCCCACACGCAGCGTGCCCCATGTCTCCTGTCACCATCGAACGCATTGAAACCCGCCTCGTCGACCTGCCGACGATCCGTCCGCACAAGCTGTCGGTCGCCACGATGCACGGCCAGACGCTGATGCTGGTGAAGGTGACCTGCAGCGACGGCGTGACGGGCACAGGCGAAGGCACGACGATTGCCGGGATGGCCTATGGTCCTGAAAGCCCGGAAGCGATGAAGCTCGCGATCGACGCATACCTCGCGCCGGCGATCATCGGCAAGGATGCGACGCGCATCCAGGCGCTGATGGCGTTCCTCGGCAAGCTCGCGAAGGTCAATCATTTCGCGAAGAGCGCGCTCGAAACCGCGCTGCTCGACGCGCACGGCAAGCGCCTCGGCGTGCCGGTCAGCGAACTGCTCGGCGGCCGCCGGCGCGATCGCCTGCCGGTCGCGTGGACGCTCGCATCGGGCAACACGGCGACCGATATCGCCGAAGCCGAGCGGATGCTCGACCTGCGCCGCCACAACGTGTTCAAGCTGAAGATCGGCGCGAAGGCGCTCGACGCGGACATCCGCCACGTGGCCGAGATCAAGCGGGCGGTGGGCGAGCGCGCGTCGGTGCGCGTCGACGTGAACATGGCGTGGAGCGAAACGCAGGCCGCGCGCGCGATTCCGGCGCTCGCCGATGCCGGCTGCGAACTGGTCGAGCAGCCGGTTGCGTCGGCCGCGGCGCTCGCACGGCTGATGCGCCGCTTCCCGGTCGCGCTGATGGCCGACGAAATCCTGCAGGGCCCGGACAGCGCATTCGAGATCGCGAAGCATCACGGCGCGGACGTGTTCGCGATCAAGATCGAGCAGAGCGGTGGCCTGTTCGCGGCGCAGCGCGTCGCGGCGATCGCGGATGCGGCCGGCATCGAGCTGTACGGCGGCACGATGCTCGAAGGCGCGTTCAGCACGGTCGCATCCGCGCATCTGTTCGCGAGCTTCGCGAACCTGCAGTGGGGCACCGAACTGTTCGGACCGCTACTGATTACCGAAGAGATTCTCACGACCCCGCTCGACTACAGCGATTTCGAACTGACCGTGCCGAGCGGCCCGGGCCTCGGCATCGAGCTCGACGAAGCGAAGGTCGCGCGCTTCACCCGCGACGGGCTGACGAAAGTCTCCCGCTGAATCGCGATCACGCGCGACAACCCGCGATAACACGATCACGCACCAGGACATCACGATGCTTTTCCACGTACGCATGGACGTCAACCTCCCGGCCGACATGCCGGCCGGCGTGGCCGACGAGATCAAGACCCGCGAGAAGGCGTATTCGCAGGACCTGCAGCGCAGCGGCAAGTGGCGCCACATCTGGCGCATTGCCGGTGAATACGCGAACTACAGCGTGTTCGACGTGTCCGGCAACGCCGAGCTGCACGAGATCCTGACCGGCCTGCCGCTGTTCCCGTACATGAAGATTTCGGTGACGCCGTTGTGTCGCCACCCGTCGTCGATACACGACGGCGACGTTTGAACCACGGGCCGCCTCTTCCGCAACGGCGGGCACCGGGTCACCTTTCCCCAAAATACACGTGGAGACACCATCATGAGCGTCAAAGTATTCGAAACCAAGGAAGTGCAGGATCTGCTGAAGGCCGCGTCGAACGCGGGCGCCAATGGCGGCAACGCGCGCACGCGGCAGGTCGTGCTGCGGCTGCTCGGCGACCTGTTCAAGGCGATCGACGACCTCGACATTACGCCGGACGAAGTGTGGGCCGGTGTTAACTACCTGAACAAGCTCGGCCAGGACGGCGAGGCGGCGCTGCTCGCGGCCGGTCTCGGCCTCGAGAAGTATCTCGACATCCGGATGGACGCGGAGGACGAGGCGATCGGACTCGACGGCGGCACGCCGCGCACGATCGAAGGCCCGCTGTACGTCGGCGGCGCGCCGGTGCGCGACGGCGTCGCGAAGATCGACCTCGATGCGGATGAAGGCGCGGGCCCGCTCGTGATCCACGGCACGGTCACGGGGATCGACGGCAAGCCGGTGGCCGGCGCGCTGGTCGAGTGCTGGCACGCGAACTCGCACGGCTTCTACTCGCATTTCGACCCGACCGGCGCACAGAGCGATTTCAACCTGCGCGGCGCGGTGAAGACGGGCGCGGACGGCAAGTACGAATTCCGCACGCTGATGCCGGTCGGCTACGGCTGCCCGCCGCAGGGCGCGACGCAGCAGCTGCTCGACCGCCTCGGCCGTCACGGCAACCGCCCGGCGCACGTGCACTTCTTCGTGACCAGCGACGGCCACCGCAAGTTGACGACGCAGTTCAACATCGACGGCGACCCGCTGATCTGGGACGACTTCGCGTATGCGACGCGCGAGGAGCTGATTCCGCCCGTCACCAGCAAGACCGGCGGCGCCGCGCTCGGGCTGAAGGCCGACGCATATCAGGACATCGAGTTCAACTTCGTCCTGACGCCACGCGTCGAGGGCAAGGACAACCAGATCGTCGAACGCCTGCGCGCTTCCGCTACGGCATAACCGCCCGACGGCACGGCGGCGCGCCTGCGCCGCCGCCGGCCGGGTCCCCGCGAGATTCAATCGATACCGATGCGAGCGTGCTTGCAGGACCCGGCACGCACACAGGAGGAACCAACATGTCCGCCACGATCGACCACACCACCGAACTGGACCACCTGCTCGCCACTGCCGTGCAGGACGACAAGGAAGCCGGCATCTTCCGCTGCCGCCGCGACATCTTCACGAACGAGGCGCTGTACGAGCTCGAGATGAAGCACATCTTCGAGGGCAACTGGGTATACCTCGCGCACGAGAGCCAGATCCCGAACAACAACGATTACTACACGACGTGGATCGGCCGCCAGCCGGTCGTCATCACGCGCGACAAGACCGGCGAGCTGCACGCGGTGATCAATGCGTGCGCGCACAAGGGCGCGATGCTGTGCCGCCGCAAGCACGGCAACAAGGGCAGCTTCACGTGCCCGTTCCACGGCTGGACCTTCTCGAACACCGGCAAGCTGCTGAAGGTGAAGGACGAGAAGACGACCGAGTATCCGGTGCAGTTCAACACGCACGGCTCGCACGACCTGAAGAAGGTCGCGCGATTCCAGAATTACCGCGGCTTCCTGTTCGGCAGCCTGAGCGACGACGTGCTGCCGCTCGAGGAGTACCTCGGCGAGGCGCGCGTGATCATCGACCAGATCGTCGACCAGGCGCCGAACGGGCTCGAAGTGCTGCGCGGCAACTCCTCCTACATCTACGAAGGCAACTGGAAGATGCAGATGGAGAACGGCTGCGACGGCTATCACGTGAGCACCGTGCACTGGAACTACGCGGCGACGATGGGCCGCCGCAAGGAAGACGGCACCAAGGCCGTCGACGCGAACAGCTGGAGCAAGTCGGTCGCGGGCGTGTATGGCTTCGACAACGGCCACATCCTGTTGTGGACCAAGACGATGAACCCCGAAGTGCGGCCCGTGTACCAGCACCGCGACGAGATCAAGGCGCGCGTCGGCGACGTGCAGGCCGACTTCATCGTGAACCAGACGCGCAACCTGTGCGTGTACCCGAACGTGTTCCTGATGGACCAGTTCAGCACTCAGATCCGCGTGGTGCGCCCGCTCGGCGTCGACAAGACCGAAGTCAGCATCTTCTGTTTCGCGCCGAAGGGCGAGAGCGAAGCCGACCGCACGACGCGCATCCGCCAGTACGAGGACTTCTTCAACGTGACCGGAATGGGCACGGCCGACGACCTCGAGGAGTTCCGCGCATGCCAGGCCGGCTATGCGGGCATCACGGCGATGTGGAACGACCTGTCGCGCGGCGCGCCGCTATGGATCGACGGGCCGGACGAGAACGCGAAAAGAATGGGGCTGAACCCGCGCATCTCGGGCGAGCGCAGCGAGGACGAAGGGCTGTTCGTGTGCCAGCACGAACACTGGGTGCACGTGATGCGCGATGCACTGAAGAAGGAACGCGGGGAGGTGGAAGCATGAACATCGATTACCGGACCATCTGCGCGGCGCTGTATCGCGAAGCGCGCCTGCTCGACGACCGCGAGTGGGACGAGTGGCTGACCTGCTACACGGAAGACGTCACGTACTGGATGCCCGCGTGGGACGACGACGACCGGCCGACCGACGATCCGCACAGCCAGATCTCGCTGATGTATTACGCGGATCGCGGCGGCCTCGAGGATCGCGTGTTCCGGATCAAGACCGAGCGCAGCGGCGCGTCGACGCCCGAGCCGCGCACCAGCCACAACGTGACGAACGTCGAGGTGCTGGCCGAGCGCGACGGCGAGGTGGACGTGCGCTACAACTTCCACACGCTGAACCACCGCTACCGCGTGACCGATCACTTCTTCGGCACGATGTTCGTTACGTTGCGCCGCTCGGGCGAAGCATGGCTGATCTCGAACAAGAAGATCGTGCTGAAGAACGACTACATCAGGCAGGTGCTCGACGTGTACCACGTCTGACGCCGATCGATTCGACAAGTAACACCGGGAGACGATGTCATGTCCACCTACAAGATTGCACTGAACTTCGAGGACGGGGTCACCCGCTTCATCGACTGCAAGGCCGGCGAGAAGGTGCTCGACGCCGCGTTCCGCGCGAAGATCAACCTGCCGATGGACTGTTCCGACGGCGTGTGCGGCACCTGCAAGTGCCGCGCGGAGAGCGGCAGCTACGATCTCGGCGACGATTACATCGACGACGCGCTCACCGAGGATGAAAAGGACGGCGGTCTCGTCCTGACGTGCCAGATGGTGCCGCAAAGCGATTGCGTGATCGCGGTGCCGAGCTCGTCGATCGCCTGCAAGACCGGCCACAGCGCGTTCGCCGCGACCGTGACGAAGGTCGAGCCGCACAACGATGCGGCGATCGTGCTCGAACTCGACGTCGATGCGGCCGCGCCGGTGTTCCTGCCCGGCCAGTACGTGAACATCGGCGTGCCGGGCAGCGGCCAGCACCGGTCGTATTCGTTCTCGTCCGCGCCGGGCGACACGAAGGTCGGATTCCTGATCAAGAAGATTCCCGGCGGCGTGATGAGCACGTGGCTCGAATCGGCCAGACCCGGCGACACGCTCGAACTGAACGGGCCGCTCGGCAGCTTCTACCTGCGCGATGCGGCGCGGCCGCTGCTGTTCCTCGCGGGCGGCACGGGCCTCGCGCCGTTCCTGTCGATGCTCGAGGTGCTCGCGCGCAGCGGCTCGCGGCAGAAGGTGCACCTGATCTACGGCGTGACGCGCGATCTCGACCTGGTGCTGGTCGACGCGATCGAAGCGTATGTGGCGAAGCTGCCGAACTTCAGCTTCTCGACCGTCGTTGCCGATGCGGGGTCGAGCCATCCGCGCAAGGGCTGGGTCACGCAGCACATTCCGGCCGATGCGCTGAACGACGGCGACGTGGATGTCTACCTGTGCGGGCCGCCGCCGATGGTCGACGCGGTGCGCCAGTACTTCGACGATGCAGGCGTGAAGCCCAACAGCTTCCACTACGAGAAGTTCACCCCGAACGTGACGGCAAAGGCGGCATGACCATGCAACGATTCTCTGGAAAGGTCGTTGTCGTCACCGGCGCGGCGCAGGGCATCGGCCGCGGCGTCGCGCTGCGCGCGGCGGCCGAGGGCGGCCGCGTGCTGTTCGTCGATCGCGCGGATTTCGTGGCGGAGGTGGCCGCCGAGGCGCCGGGCGGCAACACGGCCGGATTCGTCGCGGATCTCGAGACCTACGACGGCGCGCGCGCGGCGATGGCGTGCGCGGTCGCGACGTTCGGCCGGATCGACGTGCTGATCAACGGCGTCGGCGGCGCGATCCGGATGCGGCCGTTCGCCGAGTTCGAGCCCGAGCAGATCGACGCGGAAATCCGCCGCTCGCTGATGCCGACGCTCTACAGTTGCCACGCGGTGCTGCCGCACTTGCTGGCTGGGGGCGGCGGCACGATCGTCAACGTGTCGTCGAACGCGACGCGCGGCATTCGCCGCGTGCCATATTCGGCCGCGAAAGGCGGCGTCAATGCGCTGACGGCGGCGCTCGCGATGGAATACGCGGAGCAAGGCATCCGCGTGGTCGCGACCGCGCCGGGCGGCACCACGGCGCCGCCGCGCCGCGTGCCGCGCAATGCGGCTGGGGACAATGCGCAGGAACAGGCTTGGATGGCCGAAGCGGTGCGGCAGGTGACCGATTCGACGTTCTTCAAGCGTTACGGCACGCTCGATGAACAGATCGCGCCGATCCTGTTCCTCGCGTCGGACGAAGCGAGTTACATCACCGGCACGGTGCTGCCGGTCGCGGGCGGCGATACGGGTTGAGCGGCCGGGTTGCCTGTTCCCCCGCTGCTTCAGCGATGCGCGCGCCCCGGTCAGGCGTGCGCGCGATGACCATCGAAAAACCGGCCGACATGGAACGTCCGGCCACGGAGACACTCATGCGCGAGCGCGAAGCGATCATCCCCGCGGGAATGGAAGCCGTATACGAAAAAATCGGTTATGCGCCGGCGATCAAGGCGGGCGATACCGTGTACGTATCCGGCCAGATCGGCCGCGACGCGGCGATGCAACTGGTGGAAGAACGCGAGGCGCAGATCGTGCAGGCGTTCGAGAATCTCAGGCTGGTGCTCGAGGCGGCCGGCGCGTCGCTCGACGACGTGGTCGACCTGACGACCTTTCATACCGACATGCGCGACCTGCCGCTATTCATGGCGGTGCGCGACCGCTATCTCCATGCGCATCCGCGGCCGGCGTGGACCGCGGTCGGCGCGCACATGCTCGGCGGGGCGCCCGGTTATATCGTCGAAATCAAGGCGGTTGCCGTGCTGCGGGGATAGTCGCTGCCGCTGCTGGTGAGACGACACGATTCCACCGCTTGCCGCCCCCATCGGATGCAGACGTGCGGCCCGTCTACCGCCGGATCGCCGCTCGCAACCGCCTCACGTCCTGTTCTGACACCGGTGCGGCGCGATTTCCCCACGCGCCGCGCACATAGCTGACCACCGCGGCGATCTCGCTGCTCGTCAGCGCGCCGCGCATCGCCGGCATCCGCTGCACGGGGCCGTGCGTGCCGGGCGCCGGCCGCGCGCCTTCGACGACGATCCGGATCGCGCTGGCATGACCGGCGATGAACGCCGCAATCCGGCGGTCGAGACCTGGATGTGCGATCTCACAAGTGCAACTAACGGTCAATCGCGGTCCCGCCCCCGACACGGATACGCACGCGATGCGGCAACGCGGTGTCGCCCGACGCTGATGCAGGAACTGCGCTTGCAGGGGGCGGCCGGATCCCGTACCGCGTGATTCCGGACACGTCACCGACGCACGCACCGTTTTTTACGCTCGGCGTCCCCGTTGCCGACGGCGTTCGCCGACCGCCGGCGCAGACGCAGACGGTCCACGCACCTTTGCCGCGACGAAGCGGCCGGTGCGCGACATCGCACTTACCGGCACGCGCGTGAAAACAGCAGCGAATCGGCGTCGTTGAAGCGAATCTGCACCGGATCTGCATACCCGGCCTTCTGCGCGACGCGGATCGACGCGATGTTGGTCGGTGCAATCAGGCACACGCTGCGCTCGAACCGGTGCTGCGCATCGAGCCAGCCGAGCGCATGCGACAGCGCTTCGGTCGCATAGCCCTTGCCGTGCGCCCAGCTCGCGAGCGCCCAGCCGGCTTCCGGCACGCTGCGAATCGACGGCTCGATCGCGCGATGGAAGTCGGCGAAGCCGAGATCGCCGACGTAGCGGCCCGACGACTTCTCGCGAATCGCCCAGTAGCCGTAGCCGAGCAGCGGCCACAGTCCGCGATACGCGAGCAGCCGCATCCACGAGTCACGCGGCGCCGACGGATTGCCGTTGAAGATGTGCGCGACGACGGTCGGCTCGGCCCACATCGCGGCGAGCGCGTCGAAGTCGCCGAGCGGGTGACCTTCGAGGATCAGGCGGGGGGTATCGAGAACCGGTGGGGACGTGACGGGCGGCAGGGCGCTGGGTGTCATCGGGCGTTCCATGAGGAAAGGAAGGCGGCGCAGTGCGCCGCGCTTGGGTCCCGTACGATACCGCGGAAACTGCGGCGCGGCCGCAAATCCCCGTCTGCGGCGGGGAATGCGGCCGCATCGTCCGGCTTGCCGTCGTCCGATGATTCCGGCACGGGCTGGCGACCGCGTGGCGGCATCGCGCCCGTGCCGGGCGGTTTCTACTTACGGCTTTTCAGGAAGCTGCGCCCGTGCGCGGTGATCGACGCACCGGATCGGCCGTTCGCGGAATGGCTGACGAAGCCCGCGCCGACGAGTTCCTGCTCGACCGACCAGCCGAGGGCCGGCGCGTCGCGGCCGTAGCGCACATCGGCGAGACGCTCGAGCGCCCAGATCGCGGAGGCCGACAGGTTGGGGGTGTGGGACGTGACGTTGTCGTTCATCGCTTCCTCGGGGAGTAGTGATTCAGGGTGAACGGCACGAGGCCGTGGGATCGGGCGACGCAGCGTCAGCGTGCCTGCAGCAGGGGCAACAGCGCCTGGAGCGCTGCATCCTCGTCGGGGCCAGTGGCGAGCACCTGCGCGGACGTGCCGCCATGCATCTGTAGCGCCGCGATGGCCGTCGCGTCCTTCGCGCTGCCGCTGAGCCCGTTGGCGAGCAGCAGGATGTCGCTTTCGAAGCGGTGTGCCGCCGCGACGATCGCGTCACACGACGCGATCGCACGCCTGCGGCTCCAGGCGGGGCCGATTTCAACGTAGACGACGGTTGCCACGATGCGGATCAACCTCGGGGAAAGTCGCCGGAACGGCGTGGAGCGGCCGGCGGGCAGCACGGCGGGACCGCGCGGAGCGCGGTTTCCCGACGGGGCGCCGGGTGTTGTGTACCAGGCATCGGTGCATCATTCATCTCGAACATGTCGACATCCTCAGCGAAACCGCCATCAAGTCCGGCGAATGATCGAAAGCTGACAATTATAATACAGCAACGTGTTTATGTGTATTGCATTATAATGCCGTGTGCGCGACATGCTGTCTGGCCGATTTGTCGACGGGACAGTACGGCGCGCGGTCCGGCCACGTGCTTGCGTGTCCGGCATTTTTTTATCGATTGACGTGAACTCCCACCGAATGGAAGCTGCAATGAACGCCGCCCCCGCCTGCCCGCAATGCGCGATGGAAAACACCTACCCGGATGGCACGCTGACCGTGTGCGCGGACTGCGGCCATGAATGGTCGGCCGGAGCCGGCGCCGATGCGGGCGACGAACCGGCGGGCGACGTCGTCAAGGACGCGAATGGCAACGTGCTGTCGGACGGCGATTCGGTCGTGCTGATCAAGGACTTGCGCGTGAAGGGTTCGTCGATCACGCTGAAGATGGGCACCAAGGTCAAGAGCATCCGTCTCGTCGGCGGCGATCACGAAGTCGATTGCAAGACCGACATGGGCGGCTTCATGCTGAAGGCCTGCTACCTGAAGAAGGTATGACCGCACGCGGTACGAGCGATTCTCCGATCAACCGGGCCTGTCGAGCATGAGCGAGGATCGAATTTCCTATGACGCGTTCCTGCAGTTCCTGGCGGCGCCGTTGAACGACGGCCGTCCGTTCGTGCTCGAGACGAAGCACGCGGTGTCGCTGCACTTCGACCACTTCGGCACGCAGAGCTTCATGTCGCTGAAGGATCCGGTCAGGCTTGAACTCGACTATACGCGCGTGATGATGGGTTTCCTGCTGCTGCAGCCGGCGCCCGCGCGTATCTGCATGATCGGGCTCGGCGGTGGATCGCTGGCGAAGTACTGCTATCGGCACCTGCCCAACACGGCGATCGACGCTGTCGAGATCAATCCGGACGTGATCGCGCTGCGCGACGTGTTCAGGATTCCGCAAGACGACGCGCGCTTCGCGGTAGTCTGCGCGGACGGCGCAGACTACGTCGCGCGGCCGGACGTCCAGGCGGACGTGATCCTGCACGACGCGTTCGTCGCCGATGGCATGCCGGGCCGCTGCACGGGCACCGCGTTTCTCGACGCGTGCCGTGCGCGGCTGAGCGAAACGGGCGTGCTCGCGATCAACTTTATGGACGACGATCCCGCGTTGCCGCGGCATCTCGAGCAACTGCGTGCGGTGTTCGACGATTCGTGCGCGCTGGTGCCGTGCGGCGACGACAACAACTTCATCGCGTTCGCGTGGAAGAACGGCAACCCGCTGCCGTCGCTGCGCATCCTGCTCGAGCGCGCGCTGGGATTCGGCTCGGCGGGCGCGCTCAAGCTCTCGTCCACCGCTCGGCGCATGAAGGAAGGCGAGTGCATCGATCCCGCGCGGCTCGTCTGGCGCGCGCGCGAACATCCACGATGGGAAATCTGCGCCTGACGGCGGGGCGGGTTCGACTGCGCTTACTTCAGCCCTTGCTTCACGCGCTTGCCGAGCGGGCTCTTGGTCTTGTACGTGACGCCGTGTTTGTCGAGATACTCGCGGATCAACTGACGCACGACTTGCGACGGTGTGAGGTCCTGCTCCGCGCAGAGCATTTCGAATGCTTCTTTTTTGGCGGGATCGATCAGGACGGTCAGGCGGGCGGTTTTCGTTTCCATCGGGATGGCAAGGGTGGTCGATATGTTAATCAAATTATAATCGATCCGCTTTCGGTGCCAAATGTGTCATGTCGGTTCGTGCACCGGCACACCCGGGAGCCTCGGATTGCTCGAAGCATATGGAAAACATGATAACAAGATTATCATGCTCTGTTGGTTGTATTGGGCTTTAAGTACAATATCGACCGGGGCTGCCGGCTCCGGCTTGCCCGAGCGGCTCCGTCGTCCGCACGGCCGGTGACCCGGCTGCTTCCGTTTCCACGCGGCGTGCGTGCACCGTCACTGCGGCGCTGCCTGGTCGTCTCTTCGCCTTTACTACACAGCCACTTCGCTATCCGCCTCATGACCCCGATCAAGTTCGTTCTCCGCTACACGGCGATTCCTTTCGTAGCCATCGTGGCCGTCGTGGTGTGGGCAGTCGCGCCGTCGTCGAAAGAGGTCGACGCGCGGCAATATGCGGCGCTGTCGCGCGGATACGCGAGCTTTCCGCTACCGTTTCGACATGAAATTTCGGAAGCGATGGAGCAGGGCCGGATCAGCGACCGGCGTTACCAGACGCTCGTTCGCGATTCGCTGGGTAATGGTGTGGCGCTGGACTGGCCGGCGTCAGGTGTTGCCGACGTCGCTGCCGAGCGGCAAAGACTGGCCGAACTGCTGAAGGCCGATTCCGGCCTGGAGGAACATCAACAATGAAGATTGCGCTGGTTTCGGTGGCTTTCGTGATGATTATCGGAAGCCTGGTTTTCGCGCTGTATTTCATGAATCACGACCGGGGCGGCAGCAAGCGGATGGCGTGGTCGCTCGCGGCGCGCGTCGGGCTGTCGATCACGCTGTTCCTGTCGCTGCTGATCGCATACCGGCTCGGGTGGATCGAGCCGACGGGGCTGCCGATCGGGCGGTGATGCGCGGCATTCGCCCTCGCTGCCGCAGCAAACGAGGTATTGCCGACGGAAGGATTGCCACGAGCATCCGTTTCAGTATCAGCGTGATCGGCAAGCTGTCAAAATGCCGCGCAGCAGATCGATCGGCGGCGGCGGACATCCAGGAATGGTCACATCGACGGGCAGGACCGACGAAACGGGGCCGCACACGGCGTAGCTGTCGGCAAAAATGCCGCCCGTGCACGCGCACTCGCCGGCTGCGACGACCAGCTTCGGCGCCGGCGTCGCCTCGTACGCGGCAAGCACGGCTGCCTTCATGTTCAGCGTGACAGGGCCGGTCACGAGCAGCAGGTCCGCATGGCGCGGGCTGGCGACGAATTTGATCCCGAGCCCTTCGATGTTGTAGTACGGGTTACTCAGTGCGTGAATCTCCAGTTCGCAGCCGTTGCACGAACCCGCATCGATCTGCCGGATGCACAGCGCGCGGCCGAGGAGATCGAGAATGTCCTGACGAATCTGCTGCGCCTCGTGTCGCCAGGCGGCTTCGGCGGTCGGCACGGGCTCGTCGGGAAATTCAGTGCGCGCAAATTGACGGATGAGTTGCCACATCAGAGATCGTGCCCCGCGTAGTTCAGATTGAACGATTTGTTGATCAGCGGGAAATCGGGAACGATGTTGCCAATGATCGCGTGCTCGAGCGCCGGCCAGTTCTGCCATGACGGATCGTGGCAATGGCATCGAGCGATGGCATCGCCTGATGCCATCTCGAGCGCGACGAATACGTCGCCGCGCCAGCCCTCCACCCAGCCGATTCCCCTGGATGGCGCCGCAGCGGGCGTGACGCTGACGGCGATCGGCCCTTCCGGAAGATTCGCCAGCAGTTCGCCCATCAGACGCAGCGATTCGTCGATTTCGGCAAACCGCACGGCGACCCGCGCGGCGACGTCGCCGCGCGGGTCGCTTGCCACCTTGATGGCCAGATCGCCGTAAGGGGCCGGCCGCAGGTTCGCGCGCACGTCGAATGTCTGGCCGCTGGCGCGGGCGGCCATGCCGCGCACGCCGAAATGCGCGACGACGTCGGCATTCAATCGGCCGGTGCCGAGAAACCGGTCCTGCAGCCCGGACTGCTCCTCGTAGATCTTCCGCATCACGTGTACTTCGCGCGCGATGCGTTCGCACTGTTCGGTGAGGGTCGCCGCGTCCTCGGGATGAATGTCGACGGCCAGCCCGCCCGGCACGATTCGATCCATCAGGTATCGATGCCCGAAGATTCCGCCGTTGGTCCGTACCCAGTTCTCCTTGAGCCGCGAGAACTGTGCGAGACCGAACGCGAATCCGGCGTCGTTGCCGAGTGCGCCGAGGTCGCCGAGGTGATTGGCGATGCGCTCGCGCTCGAGCAGGAGTGCGCGCAGAACCAGCGCACGCGCCGGCACGGCTGTGCCGCACGCCTGCTCGAGTGCCATGCAATAGGCCCACGAGAACGCAACGGTCGAATCGCCGGCGACCCGGCCCGCAACGCGATGGCCGTTCGACGCGGCCGTCCGTTCGAACAGCCGTTCGACGCCGCGATGCACATAGCCGAGCCGCTCCTCGAGCCGCAGCACCTTCTCTCCGACGACCGAAAACCGGAAATGGCCCGGCTCGATGATGCCGGCGTGAATCGGCCCGACGGCAATCTCGTGCACGCCTTCGCCGACAACCTGCACGAACGGGTAATCCGCTTCGTTCGATTCGAATCGCTCGATTCCGGTTGCACGCTTTTGCAGCGGAAAGTAGTCGCCGGGCCAGTTACCGTGATTGAGCCACGGGCGCGTGTCGCGCGTGTTGCGCTCGCGCAGGCCGGTCAGGTCGAAAATTGCGCGCTGCATGCGCGTTGCGGCGGGAAACACGCCCGCGAGATCGGGATAGTCGCCGTCGGCCCGCGGTTCCGGCCCTGTCGCGAGACGCACCCACAGGACGCCGTCGTCGCATTCGTAAGCCGCGTTGACTGAAAATTCGCGCTCGGGCGTTTCGGTGCCCCACATCGCAACGAGCCGGCTACGGTCCGTCCGCGCGGCATGCGCGATGTCGAGCCATCGCGCTTCGTCGACGTCAACCACGGTAGCCGGCACCTGGCCTGCTTCGTGCCCGAGGCGAGTCGAGCCGTCCGCCTGAATCAAGTCGAGTCGCATCGCTTATCCTGCCAGCATCGTTGCCGCCTGACGGTACCACATCGCCAGATAGGGCGGCACGTACAGACCCAGCATCAGGCCGAGCCCCAGATGCACGAACACCGGCAGCAGCGCCGGCCGGTGTTCGAGCGGCGTCGCCGTCGTCGTTTCGCCGAACACCATCCGCTGCACGCGCGCGAAGATCGCCGCGAACGCGACGGCGAGCCCGAGCAGCAGCAACGGCGCGGTCCACGGGAGCACGTTCATCGCCGTCGTCAGGATCAGGAATTCGCTTGCGAACACGCCGAACGGCGGCAGCCCGAGAATGGCAAGCGCGCCAAGCATCAATGCCCAGCCGACCGTCGGGCTGACCTGCAGCAGCCCGCGAATGCCGTCGATCGCCTGCGTGCCGGCCTTTTGCGCGGCATGACCGACCGCGAAGAAGATCGCCGACTTGACGAGGGAATGGACCGTCATGTGCAGCAATCCGGCGAACGTCGCGATCGGGCCGCCGAGCCCGAACGCGAACGTCATCAAGCCCATATGCTCGATCGACGAGTACGAGAACAGGCGCTTCACGTCCTTCTGCCGGAACAGCGAGAACGACGCGATCAGGACCGACGCGAGCCCGAACCCGACCAGCAATCGCCCCGGCAGGCCGTTGCCGAGCGCGCCGTCGGCCAGCACCTTGCAGCGCAGCACCGCATACAGCGCGACATTCAGCAGCAGGCCTGACAGCACCGCCGAAATCGGCGTCGGACCTTCGGCGTGCGCGTCCGGCAGCCAGCTATGCATCGGCACGAGGCCGACCTTGGTGCCGTAGCCGACCAGCAGAAACACGAAGGCGATCGACACGATCGTCGGATCGAGTTGTGTCCTGATCGCGGCCAGGCTCGTCCACAGCAGCGCGTCGCCGTCGGTCAGTTGCCGGCTCGCGGCAAGATACAGCAGGATCGTGCCGAATAGCGCCTGGGCGATGCCGACGCCGCACAGGATGAAGTATTTCCATGCGGCTTCGAGGCTCGCGGCGGTGCGGTAGACACTGACGAGCAACACGGTGGCGAGCGTTGCGGCTTCCATCGCGACCCACAGCACGCCGACGTTGTCGGTCAGCAGCGCGAGCAGCATCGCGAACATGAAGAGCTGATACATGCTGTGATAGAGCCGCATGCGCGCGGCGGTCATCCTGCCGCGGGCTTCCTCGATCTGCATGTAGGGCCGGGAAAACAGCGATGTCGTCCAGCCGACGAACGCCGTGAGCGCCACGAGATAGACATTGAACGGATCGACGAAAAACGCGCGTCCGAATGCGAACGACGGACCGTACTCGACGGTGCGCGCGGCAAGCACCAGCGTTGCTGCGAACGTCAGGAAGCTGAAGCCGATGTTCAGATGGCGCGCGACCCGGCTCGGCCGCACGCAGGCAAGGCACGCTGCTCCCGCGAGCGGCAGGCCGAGCACGGCGAGCACGACGTGGGCGTCATTCATCTTTGAGTTTCTCGAGGTGATGGATGTCCAGGCTGTCGAACTGCTCGCGAATCTGGAACATGAAGATGCCCAGGATCAGGATGCCGATCAGCACGTCGAGCCCGATGCCGAGCTCGACGATCATCGGCATGCCGTTGGTCGCGGCAGCCGCCGCGAAGAACAGCCCGTTTTCCATCGACAGGAAGCCGATCACCTGAGGAATGGCCTTCGCGCGCGTGATCATCGCCATGAACGACAGCAGCACGCATGCGAGCGCAATGCCGAGCGTGCCGCGTGCGACCGATGTCGCGAGCTGGCTGATCGGCGCCGCGACATTGAACGCGATGATGACGAGCACGATGCCGATCAGCAGCGTGGTCGGGATATTGATGAGCGGCTCGACGTCGGTCTTGACGTCGAGCCTGCGAACGAGCCGATACAGGAACCACGGGATCACACCGACCTTCAGCACGAGCGTCAGTCCGGCCGACACGTAGAGGTGCACGTCGTCCGTGACGAAGCCGAGGATCAGGTTCGCCGACACGAGCGCGACACCCTGTAGCGTATAGAGATGGATCAGGGACAGGATCCTGCGCTGGCTCAGCATCGCGAACGACAGCATCAGCAGCACGGCCGCGAGGAAATTGATCAGTTGTGTCGCATAGGCGTGCATTCATGCTCCCAGCAGCAGATGGACGAGCATGCCGATCACGGCCAGCAGGAAGGCGGTCGCCAGGAATTCCGGTACCCGGAAGATGCGCATCTTCGCGTTGGCCGTTTCGACCACGGCGAGCGTGACGCCGCCTGCCGCCAGTTTGACGAAGAGCACTGGGACGGCCAGCAGCAGCGCAACCGGATCGCCCGCATTCGCGATGCCCCACGGCACGAACAACGCGAGACCGATGCACGAATACGCGAACAGCTTGAGGCTTGCCGCCCACTCCATCAAGGCAAGGTGCCGTCCCGAATATTCAAGGATCAGCGCCTCGTGGATCATCGTGAGCTCGAGGTGAGTGGTCGGATTGTCGACCGGCAGCCGCGCATTTTCGGCCAGCGCGACCAGCGTGAACGCGATGCCGGCGAACGCCAGGCTCGGATAGATCGTGAGCTCACCACGGCCGAGTGTCGAGACGATGCTCGTCAGCAGCGTCGACTGCGTAATCAGCGAGGCCGACAGGAGCACCATCAGCAGTGCCGGCTCCGCGAGGAAGCCGATCAGCATTTCGCGGCGCGCGCCGAGCGTGCCGAACGCCGTGCCGACGTCCATCGCCGCGAGCGACAGCGTGACGCGCGCGAGCGCAAACAGGCCGACGAGCGCGATTGCATCGGCGGCGGGCGAGAGCGGCAACTCCGTCGACAGGGTTGGCACGATCGCGCACGCGAGCGTCATGGCGGCCCAGACGACATAGGGCGCGCCGCGGAACACGGCGCTTGCGCCGTGCGCGATGACCGATTCCTTGTTGAACAGCTTGTGGAGCATCCGGTACGGTTGCCAGATGGACGGTGCACGCCGGTTCTGAAGCCAGGCGCGGCATTGGTTGACCCAGCCCGTGAGCAACGGCGCGGCCGCGATCGCTATCACGATTTCGAGAGTCTGCGAGATGACGCCGGACAGGGTTACCATCGTCTCACCAGCATCAGAAGCACGATCAGCACGACGAAACTGTATGTCAGATAAACCGCGATCTTGCCCGTCTGCAGGCGGCCCACCAAGTCGGCGGTGCGTTGCGTCAGTGCCGCGATGCGCAAGTAGAGCGCGGACCAGGTGCGATCGGTCACCGACACCCGGTAGGCCGGCTGTGCGTCGAATGGCGACGGCAATTGCCGCTCGATGTGCAGCAGCGGTGCGAAGATTTCGCGGATCGGCTGCCCGAATCCTTCCGCCGTATCCTGCATTCGCGCGGTCGTGAACGGGAAGCCGCAGCCCCACGGCGCCGCGCGTCGCAGCCGGCCGTGATAAAAACGCCGCACCAGCACCCACGCGAGCCCGCAGCATGCGATGAAGAACAACATGAAAGCCGCCGGCATGTAGCTCGCGCGAGCGGCCGACACGGGCGCGAACAGCAGCCAGCCGTGATTTTCCGCGCCGACGCCGGCGCCGACCAGCGTGTGCGTGACGCGATCCAGCAGCTTGACGAACTGCGCTGGCATCAGCCCGAGCAGCACGCTGGCGGTCGCGAACCAGCAGAACGCGAGCCGTTCCCACGTGTTCGCATCGCGGGCGCGGTTCAGCTTCGCTTCTCTCGGTTGCCCGAGGAACACGATGCCGAAGAACTTGACCATCGTGTAGCCGGCCAGCGCGGCCGACATGGCGATCAGCGCGGCGGCGATCGGCACCGTCATGGCGAGCACCGAATCCGGCAAGCCTGGCGCGAACAGGAAACTCTGCAGCAACAGCCATTCGGCCGCGAAACCGCTGAGCGGCGGCAAGCCCGCGCTTGCCGCGACACCCGCGAGCACCGCCCATGCGGTCCAGGGCATGAAGCGAATCAGTCCGCCGAGCTTGCCGAGGTTGCGCTCGCCGGTGGCGTGGAGGACGGCGCCCGTACCCAGGAACAGCAAGCTCTTGAATGCGGCATGCGCGACGATCTGGTAGAGCATCGCGGTCAGTGCGAGCGCGGACAGGCTCGGCATCCCGTATGCGCGAAACAGCACGGCAAGACCGAGCGCGACGATCATCAGGCCGACGTTGTCGATCGACGAATAGGCGAGCAGGCGCTTCATGTCGGTCTGGATGGTGCTGAACACCACCCCCAGCAAAGCGGTGCTGATGCCCAGCACGAGGAGCAGCACGCCCCACCATGCGATCTGCACGTGCAACAGGTCGAACAGGGTGCGCAGCAGGCCATATAGGCCGACTTTCAGCACGAATCCGCTGAGGAGCGCCGAAACCGGCGACGGTGCCGCGGGATGGGCCTCCGGCAGCCACACGTGCAGCGGGAAGATCCCGGCTTTCGCGCCGAACCCGACAAGTGCGAACAGGAAGGCGAACGACGCGGAGAAGGTATCCAGCGACTGCGCGCGCAGGTTGGCGAAGGTGTAGTTGCCGGTGCGCGCCTGCAGAATGCCGAAGCAGAGCAGCAGCGCGAGCGCGCCGACGTGCGAGATCAGAAAATACAGATATCCCGCCCGGCGGATCTCGCCGATCCGGTGGTTGGTCATCACGAGAAACGTCGCGGATAGCGTCAGCGTCTCCCAGGCGACCATGAAAACGTATGCGTCGTCTGCGATCAACACCAGTGCGATGCTTGCGACGCAGACGTGGTATTCGAAGCAGATCAACCCGGGCGCGGATCCTTCACCCTTGCGGAAATAGCCGGCTGAAAAGGCGCCGATCCCCGTGCTGACGAGGCCGAGCACGAACAGGAAATAGCCGGACAAGCGATCGAGACGCAGATGAAAGGGCAGGCCGGGAAGCCCGATCGGCAGCACAGCCACAGACGGTTCGGCAAAGATGCCGGCGAGGCCCGCCGCGCCGGCGAGCAGTCCGACCAATGCGCCGAGCGGAAAGAGGCCGTGGGCCACCAGTCGCGTGCGACGCAGCGCCCCGAGCCCCAGCGTGCCGACCGCGAGCCACGCGGCCACGGCCAGCAGGACGAAATGGACGACCGGCATGGGTGCCATCCGGAATGTCTCCAGTACGCTCGGGTTGGACGACGTGGTTGGAATGGCCGCATCTCCCGCGACGTATTCCTGCCCGCATTATGACACCGAAAGGCCAATCCCGATAACAAGGTATGATAATGTCGTTATCATTAAAGTCTCATGACTCCTCGGATGGAACGGGCGCGCGTGGCGGTTTGTCGCGGCGCTCCGGGTTCCGCCCAGGGCGTCGTTGTCCCCCGATCCGGGCGAATGAGGGAAGATCCTATGCCTGCGCAGTACTTCCGAGGCCTGACGGGAAAACACCGTAGCGCGGCCGCGAACCGCCAGCTCGGGTTTTCGCTTGCCTTTGTTGCCGGAGCAACCAATGCCGGCGGTTTCCTCGCGGTCAAGCAATACACGTCCCACATGAGCGGGATCGTGTCGGCGATTGCGGATCAGACGGCGCTTGGCGACGTCCGGCTTGTGCTGGCCGGGGTTGGTTCGCTCGTGTCGTTTCTGGTTGGCGCCGGCTGCTCGGCGGTGCTCGTCAACTGGGGGCGCCGCCGCGGCCTGCAGAGTCAGTATGTACTGCCGTTGCTGGTGGAGGCCGCGCTGCTGCTCCTGTTCGGGCTGCTCGGCAGCCATCTCGCGTTGTGGGAAGCGTTCTTCATGCCGGTCACGGTCATCTTGCTGTGCTTCATCATGGGGCTGCAAAACGCGATGATCACAAAGCTGTCGGGGGCGGAAATCCGCACGACGCACATGACGGGCATCGTGACGGACCTCGGTATCGAGCTTGGCAAACTCTTTTACTGGAATCGCTCGAATGCAGACATGCACGCGCATGCGGTGATCGCAAACCGCGCGAAGCTCAGGATTCACGGAACGATGCTGGCGTCGTTTTTTGTCGGCGGGCTGGCCGGCGCAATCGGCTTCAAGCATGTCGGCTACGTGTCGACCGTGCCGCTTGCCGCAGCGCTCGTCACGCTGGCGATCGTGCCCGTTGTCGACGACGTGCTTGAATATCTCTATCGGCTTGACCGGAGGTCGTGAGCCGGTCGCCGAGCCGGATCAACGCGCGTGTGCCGCATGTTCTCCGGTGCTGTAGGCAAGGGCCGTTACATTATAATTCGATTAGCATATTTGCCGACTCTATCTGCAATGGAAACGAAAACCGCACGCTTGACCATCCTGATCGATCCCGCCAAGAAAGAAGCGTTCGACATGCTCTGCGCGGAGCAGGACCTGACGCCGTCGCAAGTCGTGCGGCAGTTGATCCGCGAGTATCTCGAGCAACACGGCGTGAGCTACAGGACGAAGAGCGCGCTCGGCAAGCGGGTGAAGCGAAGCGCGGGCTGAGCTCGCAAGCCGTCTAGGCGTCGATTTCCCAGTGTGCATGCCCCTGCGCATGCCAGATCAACCGCTTTGGATCGAGGCGTTCTCCCTCTTTCATGCGCCGAGCGGTTGACGACAGCTTGAGTTCGCCGGCAAACGCGAACGAGAGCGCGCGTTCGAACAGAACTTGCCTCGATGGCAAACGAAGCGACCCTTTCCAGGCGAACGCGACGAAATTGCTGTCGTCGTCGCATCGGACAACCGCATACGAAGGGCCGAACACGGAGCCCAGGCGCTCGATGTGAGCGGGCAGCGACGGGTCGTCGTCCGCCAGATTGATCGCGAGCACTCCGGAATCGCTCAATCGCTCGCGACAGGCGGTAAAGAACGCGATATCCGCACACCGGCTCGGCATGCCTTCCGCGACGAAGGCATCCAGCAGGATCACGTCGGTGTGGACATCCTCCCGTGTCACGTACTCCGCGCCATCTGCACAGATCACCTTGAATCGAGCGTCGTCTGCCGGAATCCTGAACACGTCGCGTAGTGCGATCACTTCCGGATTGATTTCGACCGCGTCGATGGTCGCGCAGGGCAGATGCCGATAGCAGTACTTTGCCAAGGAGCCGCCCCCGAGCCCGATCATGCACATATGTCCGGCAGCCGGGTGCAGCAGCAGACATCCCATCATGGTTCGCGTATAGCCGAGCGCCAGTTTGTCGGGCGTGCGCAGCGACATGAAACTTTGGGTAGCCTGGTGATCGAAGTGCAGCGAGATTGCGTGCTGCGTCTCCAAAACGTACGGTCGTCCGTCATGCAGCGGGGTCGACAGAAATTCGACGAACGCATCGTAGGATGTGCGGTCATGCTCCATGCTCGATCGATCCGGGTAGTCAAGTTGTAGGTGGGGGGCGCCTGCAGCGAACAGCAACGACAAGCGGGTTCGCCGTCGGTGGGCGCACGACGTCACATTTTCTTGTGAAAGCACGCGTTGAGCATGAAGCCGCCCATGTCGGTCTTGCAATCGACTTCGCGATCTCCGCCGACGAGACGGATGCCCTTGTCCTCAGTGCCCGTCTCCAGCGTGATCGACGAACCCTTCACGCGCAAGTCCTTGATCAGCACGACCGAATCGCCGTCCGACGGCACGATGGCGTTCATGTCCTTGACCGCCAGCTCGACTGATTCGTCAGTGGATTCGGTGCCGGTGCCGCCGGCCGCCCATTCGTGACCGTAGTCCACGCGCAGGGGTAGCGCGCCGTCCGGGTCTGTGTCCTGCATCGCGCGCTGCGGGCAGGCCGCGGCAGGGTTCATTGCGACTTTCATTTGGCAGATTCGGGCCGTCAGGGGAAAACGGGCGTTCACTTTCATCACCGAGGTTGCCATCGTGCCGTCGGCTCGCTCAGCGTAAAAAATGCACACTACATTATAATGCCATACACATTTTCTTATTGCTGTCTTATAATCGAATCTTGCCGCCGATCGCCGGAGTTGGGGGCGGATTCGCGGAGGTAGTCGACATGTTCGATCTGGATGGGATGCTACTGCTGCCCGATCGGCGGTCCGTATTCCTGTCGGAGGTCGCGGGAAGCCGGGGGCTTATCGTTGTGGGCGTCGGACGTGGTGGCGAGCGAGGCTTCCAGATGGTCCACCGCTTCCATGAGGCGGCTGAACGGCTCGCGGCCGCCGGTATCCATCTGGCCTTCGTTTATCCCAGGGAATCGGCTCGGCACGTGATGGATCCGATCTCAGTGGCCAGTGCGCGGTTCCGGCACCACCCGAGTCTGCTTCTCGATGCAGATGGCTGCTGTTTTGCGCTGGGCGTGCCTCCTCGATTGCTCAATGCCGTGTATCTGAGCAGCGAGATGAAGCGTCTCGCCGGTTTCGAAACGGACGTGCGCGACGCGGCATGGGAAATCGAGTTGCAGGCGTTTCTGATGGCCTGCCAGGTCGCCTCGTCCCACTGAATACCAGGGCCTGTCGCACGGCACGCGCGAAGAACATGGAAACCGTCGTCTATTTTGCGTGCCACTTGTCGATCTCCCTTCATGCGTGCGGCTTCCTCGGTCGGGGGCGCCGCAAGACGTTCGTCGCGGAAACCGAGCACCTCGTCTCACTGGACTTTGGCGGTCGTGGCATGTCTCAGTACGCATCGAGGTCGGCGTCAGTTGCGACGGGCACGCCTGAGGGTGTGCCTTGCCATTCGAGTTCCAGACATACATCACCCTTGACCATGATCCAATCTTTGGAGACGCCATGAGCGATAAGGAAACTTCAACGGTTCCGACTCTTTCGACATCCGCGATCTGGGCGCTCGAGCGCCTTGCCGATATTCGTTATGGTCGCGATACGCCCGCGCTTGGCTGGTCCATTACCCGAGAGCTCATCGGCGCTGGATTCGTGCGCTATCCGACGAACGGTCGCGGAAGCGTTTCGATTACGGCAGCCGGGCAGACGTTCCTGAAAAATCGGAAGTAGTTCTTATCGACGTCGCTCAGGAATCGCACGATCGCGTTGATTCAAACATCGTTCATGTTGTGGGCGGTTGCGTCTGATATGAAAGGCGCCAACGCGGAAGTACGCGACTGCGGATTGCTGTCGCGCGCGAAGATGAAGAAACGTATCGCTGCGGACATGACAAAGGGCTGAGCGTGCTTTCCTTCCTGCGGTCCCTTTTTGCTCGGCGCAAATTTCGCCGGCTTCCCGTGGTTCGTTTTCAATCCAGGCCGATCGATCTCGGCATCGACGGGGCCCCGTATTCGGGCTGGGAAGTCGCGATCCTGGAGGCGTCCGGCGGTACCGTCGGCACGGCGACGTACAGTCTGGCACCTCGAATCGATCGGGTATTCGTCCATCGACTGGAAATTCTCGCGTCGATGAGACGCCGCGGCTATGGTCTCGCCTTCCTGTCGTATCTGCATCGAACGTATCAGTTGCCTATTACCGTGATCGACGAACTGCCGGATGGCCGACCGTTCTGGCTCGCCGCGAGAACCTTTCAATCCGGAACATTGCGGGTAACGTCCGGGAAATCGTCCGATGAGTTCCGCGACGAACTGCTTCAATGGCGGCATCGGCAGGCGGTCATGCTCGGGCTGCGCCCCCAGTCGAAGAAAACATCGGATTCCTAGGAAAACCTGCATGCCGCCCCTCGCGTAAACGGACTTGCTTGCCGCTCATGCGCGACATAGATTGTCGTCATCGAGGTCCGATTTTCTGGAGGTGCCATGCAACTATTCGTCGAACGTGTCGACGTTTGGGCGGCCACCATCGAGGACAAGCCGGGCGGTCTTGCGCATGTGTTGAACGCGTTGCGGGATGCTGGCGCTGATTTGCAATTCGTTGTCGCCCGACGCACGCCCGAAGCATCAGGCAAGGGGGTCGTGTTTGTCGCGCCGCTACAGGGAGACAAGGAGATCCGTGCAGCCACGCAGGCGGGATTCAATGCCACCTCGGGCCTGTACTCCATCCGTGTGATGGGACTGGATCAAGCAGGGATCATCGCAGAGCTGACCCAGCAACTGTCGGACGGCGGGATCAATCTCCGCGGCGTATCCGCTGCCGTGCTCGGCTCGCAGTTCATTGCTTATCTCGCGCTCGGCTCGCAGGCCGACGCCGATAGGGCGATGGACATTTTGCAAAGGGCTTGACCAGCCGTTGTTGTCCCGTGTCTTTGCGTGCCTTCGCGCTTCGTTGTGCCATGTGCGGCAAGTACAGTGCGACGGCAGGTGGATTGAATAGCTCGACGGTAATCGTTCACAGTTGAGTTTTGATGAAAAATAGACGCGTTGTGATAAGAATACTTATCCCGACAACGTCGATGCGAATGAATGTCGCTGTTGAACTCGCCGCCTGGCATGTTCGGTCGGAAGGGGCGGCGCTGCGGTAGCGAGGTGCGTGACGCGCGCGCGTCGAAGTCCCGGACGAGATCGGAGCATGATGCAGGGCAGGACGCCGCCCGCGCATCCCTGCTCAATCGCGCGTCCGCCGAAGCGCGCGCCCCATCTCGGCGATCGGCATCGCCGCGATCGAATTCAGCAACCGCGTCTCGCCGGCGTCCGGGCGCGCGATTGCCCGCACGTCATCGAGCGTCTGCGCCACGTGGCGATCGAGCGGTTCGAGAAAGCGCCGCAGCTCGCTCTCCGCCGCCTTGTCCCTGAGCCCGATTGCCTGTCCGAACGCGATCAGCGCATCCACATCGATATCGACAAATCGCGTCGCGGTGCCGAGCGGCATCGTCAGTTCGCAGTGCGGCCAATGATCGCCACGATGGTCGGGCCGGTGCGTCGGCGTGTGATACACGACCGTGCTGACGATGTCATAGAACGGCGCAAGCCGGTAACCGCGCGCGTCGACGAAGAACGACAGGTTCTTCAGGTGCGCGTCGGCATTGCCGACCACCACGTTGAACACGGTCCAGCGGAATACCGACAGGCGTGCCAGCGCGCGCGTGCTGGTGCGGTCGATCGCGCGGGCAAGCTCCTGCGCATTCGCGCGCTGGTACTTGAAGCCGCGGTCGTAGTTGAGCAGCTGCATCGCGTCGATCGTATGCACGCGCCCGGCCGGCGCCGACGCGACGTCGCGGTCGAACCGGTCGATCACGTAGCACGCGGATGGCGCGCGCAGGAAGTGCACGTCGGGCACGTCGAGCCCCATCCGCTTCGCGAGCTTCATGCAGAAGAATTCGTTGATCGCCGAGTGCGGGTAGCCGGCCGCGCGCATGTCCGGCTTGAGCAGGTGCATCGACGGCTCGCTGCCGACCGGCTCGTACAGCGTGTAGTCGGATGCGTTGCCGCGCAGCACCACCAGCAGCTTCTGCTGCGCGCCGGCCGCCGACATGCGCTTGGGTGCGGTCGCCGTCAGCGCGCGCTCGGGCATTGCCTGGATCCGGCGTTCGAGCTCGTCGAGCGGCAGTGGCTGCAGGCTGCCGGGCGCTTCCTGTTCGCCGTCGGCCAGCAGCGTCAGCGCGCCGGCCGATTCGCGCCCGAAGTACGCGAGCAGGCCCCACGCGTCGGCGGCATCGACCTTCGCCTCGCGCGCGAGCGACGTGCGCATGCCTTCCTCCGGCAGCAGGTTGTCGAAGAACCACTGGACCGGGCGATCGGTCGACGTATCGGTGAAGGTGCCGGCGCGCAGCGCGAACGCCGGCGACAGCGGGTAGGCGGTCGGGGACGCGAGCCATTGCGGGTCGTACGCGAACGACCAGATGCCTTTGTCGTCGGTCAGCGTGCCCATGCGCTCGCCGTTGGCGGAGGCGATCAGCGTTCTAGCCGCCATGGCTGCTCCTGCGGCGTTGCGCGGCCTTCAGCGCGGTGGCTTCCGAAATCTCGACCGACGACTCGGCGTACAGGCGCACGCCCAGCTCGCCGAGCAGCATCATGACCTTGCCGATTTGCGCGGTCGGCTTGCCGGCTTCCACCTGGCTGATGAATTTCGGCGACAGCCCGGTCGCGTTCGCGAGTTCGTCGCGCGTGAACCCCTGCTGGAGCCGCGCCGCGCGGATGAGGTGGGCGAGCGCGCCGATCGTGTCGACGGACTGGGACTCCGACATGACGTTCTCCGTACTTCGTATCTGATCGGGAACAGTATTGCACAACTCGGCGGCCCGGGCATCATTTCGTATCCGTACAGGAACGAAAGTCCAGTAAAAGGACTCGGAACATCGTTTCGTACCCGAACGGGAACAAAAGCTCGTAGAGCTGTATGTTGAAACCGCCTTCGTATCCAATCGAATACGAAAAAGTGTCGAGCCGGCCAGGCCGGCGAGGACGCATGGCGCCGACGGTTATCCGCCGCCGGCGATCACGGTCAGTGGGCCAACGTCGTCGTCGACGGCCCGCGCGGCGCGCGTCCGTCATTCCACAAACAGGTCGGGCCCGAACCTTGCGCCCCGCAAGCGCCGCCCGCGGCCGCACCGCGACGTGTCACACATGACGGATTGGGAGGGAGGCGCGCATGGAGCCGATGCCGGTCGTACTTCAGTGGGATGCGGTCCTCGTCAGGATCGCCCTCGCGCTGGTCGCGGGCGGGCTGATCGGTCTCGATCGCAGCGAATCCGGCAAGACGGCCGGGCTGCGCACGACGATCCTCGTCTGCCTTGCCGCGTGCCTGTCGATGCTTCAGGTCAATGCGTTGCTGCTGCAGGCCGGCAAGCCGCAGGGCGCGTTCTCGGTGCTCGACCTGATGCGCCTGCCGCTCGGCATCCTGACCGGGATGGGCTTTATCGGCGGCGGCGCGATCCTGCATCGCGACGGCCTCGTATCCGGCGTGACGACGGCCGCGACGCTGTGGTTCGTGACCGTGGTCGGTCTGTGCATCGGCGGCGGCCAGTTGTCGCTCGGCGCGCTCGGACTCGTGCTCGGACTCCTCGTCGTGTGGCCGCTGCGGCTGGTCGAGCAGCGCGTGCGGCGCGTCAGGACGGCACTGATCACGATCGAGTACGAATTCGGCTCGCCGGCGCGCGAGCGTCTGACGACCGGGCTGCGCGACGCTGGCTTCGCGTGTCGCACGCGCGGTTTTCGCGAAACGGCCGCGCGTGCGGCGCGCGAAGAGGAACTGTTCGTAGCGTGGCGCGAACCGACCAATGCCGATGCGATGCTGCCTCAATTGATCCGGATCGCCGAATTGGCTGGCCTGACGTCGATCCGTTATTCCGCGGAGAACTGAGCCGCACGACGCTTTCCGAGCGTAGGTTGGCTGCGTGCCCCGTGCCCCGTTCAGCGTCCGGCTTCCGCTCCGGCGCCGTCGTGCGAATCGCCGTTCGGGCTGGGCGGGCTCATCGCGAGATGAAGTGCGGCCGGGTCGACCGGTTTCACGAAATGCTCCAGAAACCCGGTCGCGAGACAGCGTTCGCGATCCGCGTTGCGGCCATAGCCGGTCAGCGCGAGAAAGATGCACGGCGTGACTTCGTTGATCGCCTTCAGCCGCCTCAGCAGCTCATAGCCGTCCATCACCGGCAGCCCGATGTCGAGGATCGCGACGTCGGGACGGTAAGCGCGGTACGCGGCCAGCGCGGTCACCGGGTCGTGCACGACGGCGACTTCGTGACCGGCTTCGCGCAGCCATTGCGCGAGCGTCGATGCGGCATCCTCGTTGTCGTCGACCAGCATCACGCGCCGGCCGGTGCGGCCCGGCGCCATGTCGCGGATGCCGTGCGGCGGCTGCGGCGCGGCCATTGCCACGGCTTTCGGCCGGTACTCGGGCAGTGAGATCGTAAACGTGCTGCCGCAGCCGGGTCCGGCGCTGTCCGCGCGCACCGTGCCGCCGTGCAGGGTGACGAGACTGCGCACGAGCGCGAGGCCGATACCGAGGCCGCCGTGCGCCTGCTTCGCGTCGCCGTCGAGCCGGTAGAACGGCTCGAAGATGCTGTCGAGGCGGTCGCGCGGAATGCCGGCGCCGTTGTCGCTTACCTCGACGAGCGCGGTGCCGTCGGCGCCGCGGGCCGCGCGCACCGTGACGTCGCCGCCCGGCAGCGTGTATTTCGCCGCGTTGGTCAGCAGGTTCGCGACGACCTGCGACAGCCGCACCGAGTCGCCGTGGCAGCGCGCGTCCGGATCGGTGTCGACATGCAGGCGGTGACGGCGCTGCTCGAACAGCGGGCTCGCGACCTCGACCGCGCGGTCGACGATGTCCGCGAGCTGCACAGGTTCCTTCTTCAGCGCGATCTTGCCGCGCGTGATGCGCGACACGTCGAGCAGATCGTCGATCAGCCGGACCATGTGATCGAGCTGCCGCTGGATGATCGCGATCTCGTTCGGCGTCGCCTGGCCGTTGCGATGGCGGATCAGCTCCAGCGCGAGCGAGATCGGCGTCAGCGGATTACGCAGCTCATGGCCGAGCACCGCGAGAAACTGATCCTTCGCCTGATTCGCGTCACGAAGTTCGCCGAGCAGCCGGTCGCGCTCGGCATTCGCGGCGACGAGCTTCTCGCGCGCGGCGACGTGCTCGGTCACCTCGACCGCGCTGACGATCACGCCGAGCCCGTCCGCGAGCGGCTGCGGATTGAAGTGCAGCCGGTACACGCGGGCGTCGTCCGGCTCGGGCCGGTCGCGGTGCTCGCTGATCGTCGTCGAGCGGCCCAGCGTGCGGGCGGTTTCCAGCGCGCGCACGATCGCCGGCGTATCGCCGCCGGGTAGCACCGACGTCAGCCGCTGGTCGACGATGTCGGTCCGGCCGCACAGCTCCGAGAAACGGTGATTCGCGAGCACGATCCGGTGTGCGGCGCCCGACAGCAGCGCGATCGGCAACGGCGCGTGCATCAGGACGCCATTGCGTTGCTGCTCGGCGTCCTCGCGACGGCGGATCTCGTCGCTCAGCGCGCGCGAGCGCTGCTGCGACAGCGCCAGCGTCAGGTGCAGCTCGTTTTCGTCGTTGCGCAGCGATGCGTCGGGCAGGATGCGGCGATGCAGCGCGCATACATGGCGGAACGTCTCCGATTGCTCGGCGCTTGGAAACACGTCGCCCGGATAGCCGCAGTAAAGCGAGAAGCGATGTTGCTCGATCAGCTCGTTCCATAGCGCTTCGAGCCGCAGCGCACCGGCGTACCGCTCCTGCGCGCACAGCAGCGCGACCATTTCGCCGAACACATGCACGGGTCGGCCGGCGCGGACCGCCGCTTCGACGATCGTGCCGATCGAGCGGCGAAAGCGCGTGGGGTCAGGGAGGTCGCCGTCCATGAAGCTGTCGAGCAGCGTCTGCGCGCTCGACATGAAGATGCGCTCGCGGGCCGCGTGGCCGATCGGTGCGCCGAGCGTGCGCAGGCGTTCGTGCACTGCCGCGAGGCAGTCGGGTCGCGCGATCACGATCGCGCTGCCGCCCGCGCGCAGCGCATCGGCCGCGAACAGTGCGACTTCCGACACGAGCTGCGCATCGGACTCGTAGAACTGGACGAAGTGATCGGCCCGCATCGGTGCCGATTCCAGCAGGGGAGATGCAGTTTTCATCGCTCACGACCAGACAATGCCGTTGGCGGCCGGCGATTCCGTGCCGCAGCCATATCCGGGCCGACGCGAGCAAGCCGCGTGCCGCGCGTGCCCCCAGGCCCGAGGGCCGTGCGGCATGAGCCCGGTATGCGCGGGCGGTGCCGGATGACGCTGCGTTTGTAAATTCTGCCGCGGATCGCAGGACGGATGCGCGATCAGGGTGGCGCGGTAGAGGCGGCTCGACGGTCAGTCCCGAGCCGGAGTGGTCGCCGGTCAGTGACAAGGCCGGACGAACCCGCGGCGCGTCGGTGGCGCGGCGCAATACCGGCGCCGGATCGCGGCGCCATGCCCGGCGCCCGACGGCCAAATGCTCAGAACTTTACGCGCAGCCCGTGCGACGCGCGGCGACCGGTGCTCGCGGCCATATCGATCGATGGAATCGTCCGATGGACGCGCTCCGGGTGACGGGGGGACGGTGTTCTTATGCAACGGGGTGCCGTGCGGCGCGAGGCCGATGTGCTACGCGCGAACGCCTGTCATCAGGAAAACGTCGTCGCGACCATGATGCCGAACACCAGGCCGAGCGCGATGCCGGTCAGCCGGCCGTAGATGGATGCGCGCACATTGTCGTCCAGCTCGAACGGCGAGCGCTTGTGCTTCCATACCGTGCTGAATGCCACCGGACGGGTCAGCAGCACGGTGCATGCGATCAACACGGGTGTCGCGACGAGCATCGCGATGCGCGGCCCGTTCCAGTCGACGCCATGCATCATCAGCGAAACGAGCACGGCGAGCGGCACCTCGACGCACAGGCCGAGCAGCGATCCGCCGACGAAGGAGTCTCCCGGTGATTGGAGCATGGTCGTCCGTCCGTTCGAATGAAAGCCGCACCCGTTTGCGAGCGGCTGAAAGGGCGACCGCGGCCCTTGTCGGAGGCCATGGTCGATCGTGTGGCCGGATGTTAAGGCAAATTGTCGACAGGTTGTCGGCTATTCAAGCTATTTAACAAATGTTCGATGGAAACCGGGTATCGTGCGCGGCACGGGACGAGCGCGCCGTGGTACAAGTCGGGCTTCGCACGCTTCGTGCGCGACGCGGCGCGGTACGCCGGCGACGCGCGTCGGGCGGCCTGAGCGGCAGCGATCAGCGAACGACAAGGACTCGACCGCACACCGCTCAGGCCCGAAAACCCGATCTGAACGCGATTCGACGGCGCGCGTGCAGTCGCAAAGCATTGCCGATCAATTTCCCGGCCGGTGCGCTGAACGAGTCGGCATGGATCCTGTCGCGATTCGACGGCTGCTGGCGCTGGTTCGCGGATCGGGACGATTCGCGGTGGTATCCGGCGGCCCGGATGTTCCGGCGCACGGAGCCTGGGCGCCGGGACGACGTGATCGAGCAGTGGCGCGTGCACTTGAAACCAACCAGGGGACTGCAACATGATCGAACATCTGACCAATCATCCGGCGACGATCGCCTGCAAGGTGTGTGGTGCCGACGCGGACATCTGCGGCGTGGTCGATTTCTCGCGTTGCGGCGCGGACATGATCGCCGGGAAAAAAGTCGATCCGTTCGTCGGCGTGCCGATCTACTACTACGCGTGCAGGCAATGCGGGTTCACCTGCACGCCGGCCTTCGACCACTGGACGCACGATGATTTCGCGCGTCACGTGTACAACGACGACTACGCGCGCCACGATCCGGAGTATCTCGAGCATCGTCCGCAGCAGCATGCCGACCTGATCTGCACGAGCTTTCCGTCGATGCGGGAGAACCGCATTCTCGATTTCGGCTCGGGGCTCGGGCTGCTGGAAAAGAAGTTGTCCGCGCGCGGGTTCGCGGATGTGACCTCGTACGATCCGTTCAGCCATCCCGTCGCGCCGCAGGGGCAATTCGATGCGATCCTGTCGTTCGAAGTCTTCGAGCATCATCCGGATCCCCGCAGCCTGTTCGCCGACATCATCCGGTACAGGGGGCCTGCCGGCGCACTGCTGTTTCAGACGTCCCTGATCACGCCGGAGATCCTTGCGCGTGGGATCGAGCAATGGTGGTACTGCGTGCCGCGCAACGGGCATATTTCGTTCTATACGAGCCACGCGCTGACGCTGCTGGCGACGCAGCATGGGCTCGAATTCGGCTCGTTCAGCCCGGAATTGCACGTGGTTTTCGATCGTGCGTCGGCGCCGGGGTGGCTTTCGAAGTTCTTTCAGTGAAATGGGGCGCTCAGTCAGCCGCGACATCGGCTGCCAGGAATCCGAGACGCCATTGTTCAGGAGGCGATCCATCATCCCGAGCCGGATATCCACACCACGCACGTCGCCCCGCAGGCGCGAGATCGGCCTCATTCGCGGCTTTCACCGTCAATGCCGCCCGGCCACGGAGATGAAGCCTCGCGCGAGGCAGTGCCGTTCGCGCGTCGGCCGCCGTTCTTGATGCAGGTCACGTGAGACGCCGAAGCGTCGGATCAGGATGAACGTGTTCGGCCGACAGCGCCGGCCAATGCCGGCCCGCGCTTGTCGCTCGCGGCTCGGCCGCGGCCATCGGAGGGCTCGTCATGGATCACGGGAATGCACACGTCGTCTGGTTCGACGACCTGCGGCGCGGCGACGTGGCGCGCGTCGGCGGCAAGAATGCGTCGCTGGGCGAATTGATCGGCAACCTGTCCGCACAGGGCGTGAGCGTGCCACCCGGGTTCGCGTCGACAGCGGACGCTTACTGGCGATTCATCGATGCAAACGGATTGAGGCAAGCCATCGGCAGCACGCTCGAGGCATTCGGCGCACGCAAGATGGCGCTCGCCGAGGCCGGTGCGTCGATCCGGCAGGCGATCCTCCGCGGAGACTGGCCCGACGACATCGCCGACGCGATCCGGGACGCGTATCGGCAACTGTGCCGACAGGCCGGCGGAGACGACGTCGATGTCGCCGTCCGCTCGAGCGCCACCGCCGAGGATCTTCCCGACGCGAGCTTCGCGGGCCAGCAGGAAACCTATCTGAACGTGCGCGGTGAGCATGCGCTGCTCGCGGCGTGCCGCCGATGCTATGCGTCGCTGTTCACCGACCGCGCGATCTCCTACCGCGAAGAAAAGGGCTTCGATCACTTGCGCGTCGCGCTGTCGATCGGCGTGCAGCGGATGGTGCGTTCGGACCTCGGCGCGGCCGGCGTGATGTTTTCGCTCGACACGGAAACAGGATTCGACAAGGTGGTGCTGATCAGCGCGGCATGGGGGCTTGGCGAGAATGTCGTGCAGGGCACCGTGGACCCCGACGAATACGAGGTGTTCAAGCCCTTGCTTGGCGATCCGGCGTGCACACCGGTCATCGGCAAGACGCTCGGCGGCAAGGCATGCAAGCTGATCTATGCGCGCGACGAGAATGCACCGACCCGCAACGTGCCGACCTCGAAAGCCGAGCGTGCCACCTTCGTGCTGGCGGACAGCGACATCCTGGCGCTTGCGAAGTGGGCCTGCGCCATCGAGGCGCACTATGGCCAGCCGATGGATATCGAGTGGGCGAAGGACGGCGTAAGCGGAGAACTGTTCGTCGTGCAGGCACGTCCCGAAACGGTGCAGTCCCGGCGCGAATCCAGCGCCATCAAGACCTACCGACTTGGTCAGACCGGCCGCAAGCTGCTCACCGGCGTCAGTGTCGGCGAGGCGATCGCGGCCGGCAGCGTGTGCGTGATCGAGAGTCCGCACGACATGGGGCGATTCGTCGACGGCGCGGTACTGGTGACGCACACGACCGATCCCGACTGGCTGCCGGTGATGCGTCGCGCCGCGGCGATCGTCACCGATCATGGCGGCCGCACGTCGCATGCCGCGATCGTGAGCCGCGAGCTCGGATTGCCGGCCATCGTCGGCACCGGCAACGCGACCCGCATGCTGCACGATCAGCAGGAAGTGACGGTCTCGTGCGCGGAGGGCGAGGCCGGGTTCGTGTACGAAGGCATCGCGCAATACCACGTGGACGCGATCGACCTGACCGACCTGCCGGCCACCCGTACGCAGGTCATGCTGAATCTCGCGAATCCGGCCGCGGCGTTCAGGTGGTGGCGACTGCCCGCCGATGGAATCGGGCTCGCGCGCATGGAGTTCGTGATCAGCAACCATATCAAGGCCCACCCGATGGCGCTGGCCCACTACGACGCGCTGACGGACGCGCATGCGAAGCGCGAGATCGCCGCCCTGACGTCGGGGTACGACGACCCGTCGAACTATTTCGTCGACCGGCTGGCGCACGGCCTCGCGCGTATCGCGGCGGTCTGTCATCCCGCGCCGGTGATCGTCCGCATGAGCGACTTCAAGACGAATGAGTACGCGCATCTGGTCGGCGGCGCGCAGTTCGAACCGCTGGAAGAAAATCCGATGCTCGGATTTCGCGGCGCGTCACGCTACTATTCGCCGCGCTACCGTGACGGATTCGCGCTCGAATGCCGAGCCATCGCGCGGCTGCGAAACGGCATGGGATTCAGGAACGTGGTCGTGATGATCCCGTTCTGCCGGACGCTCGACGAGGCGGACCGCGTGCTCGAGGTCCTGGCCGCCAACGGACTGAAGCGCGGCGAAGACGGATTGCAGATCTATGTGATGTGCGAAATCCCGTCGAACGTCATCCTGGCGAGCCAGTTTGCGCAGCGCTTCGACGGCTTCTCGATCGGAAGCAATGATCTGACCCAACTGACGCTCGGCGTAGACCGCGACTCGGCGGAATTGGCCGGGTTGTTCGACGAACAGAACGAAGCCGTGAAGTGGATGATCGCCCGCGTGATCGAGTCCGCCCGCAACGCGGGGGCGAAGGTCGGCTTGTGCGGCCAGGCGCCGAGCGATCATCCGGCATTCGTCGATTTTCTCGTGGCGTGCGGCATCGACTCGGTTTCCGTCAGCCCTGACAGCTTCATCGCGGTCAAGCGGCGCGTGGCCGTCGCGGAAAGCGCTGCGCCCGGTGAGCGTGCGTCGCCGGAATGAGCCACATCCAGTCGGCCTCGCCGCCAATTGTCGCGGCCTGCTCGCGTATCGAAAAGAGCGCCGACGAGCGTTCGCCGCTGACGAACGCGTCGTCGATCTGACGAAGCCGCCGGATTTCAGCAAATGTACGGAGATGCGCGAAACCGGCACGCGCAGCCGCGCGTACTCGAGCGCTTCCCGTGCGATCCGATAAAGAACGGAGGCTGCCGCGGCGTCCACGCCGGTCTCGGTTAGTTCGGTATCAATCTTCACGCCATATCGCGAGAACAATTCCTGCGCGAGCCCTTCGTGAAGCTCGGAAGCGAGACGGGTCCGTTCGGCCTCGCGGGTACGCTGCAATGTGCGCGCCAGTTCGCGCAGCGCGTGTCGCGATTCACGCCATTCCCGCTCGGTCGCATTGCGCCGCGTGACGTCCTGGAAGGTCAGCAGAACCGACGCGCGGGAGGATTCGGCTGAACCGACCGATTCCCGAGCGTGGCGGCGCGCACACGACCGTCCCGGATCGGAATGAACGCAGGGTCAAGCCATGCCCGTGCGCGGTCGGCCATCTTCCGAGCGAGCGAATGCCGCCTGCAGTACAGGATGCACGTCGGTGAGCCAATGATCGCCGGTAAAGAGTCCGTAGTGGTCGCAGTCGTCGATGTCGACGCGTTGCCGCGCATTCGCTGCGAGACCGCTGCACATGGCCAGCGCGGCATGGGTCTGGCCGGCACCGGTGACGGCATCGCATTTGCCTTCAACGGTCATCAACGCGATCGAGCGCAGCGCGGCGGGATCGACCAACTGGCCGTGAACGTGCCAAGTCCGGTTTGCCAGGCATGCCCGCTGGAAAACGATGTCGACCGTATCGAGGAAGTACTCGGCGGGCATGTCGAGGAGCGTCAGGTATTCCCGCAGCGCGCGGCGTGCGGTTGCGAGTGCGTTGGCGTCGCCGCTCGACACCGCTCGTCGATAGCGATCGACCAGCGCCACGTAGTGTTGCGGATAGGCGAGCGCGATCTCGGCACGCTGCAGATAGGCCGGAAATACCTGTCGTCCGTATCCGGCGAAGCTGTGCGGCACCGTCTCGATCAGCGTGGCGCGACACCAGTCGAGCGAATGCGAGCGGGCCGCGATCCCGAGCGCACTCGGATTGATGCGGGCATCGAGGGGGCCACCGATCAACGTCAGGCTCGCCGGCAGCGCGGCACCGCGTTGTGCGCGCAGCGCAATGGCGCCGAGCGACGGAAACGTCGCCTGACAGACCGCGACGACGTGCACCGGGCGCGCGTCCGCAAGCAGGGTATCGATGAAACCGTCGAGCATCGACACGTATTCGTCGAGGCCGAATCGGCCCGCGTCGCGCGGCACATCGCGCGCATCGATCCAGTCGGTGATGCAGACGTCGCCGTCGGCCAGCAGGGTCTCGACCGTCTCCCGCATCATCACGGCCACATGGCCGGCCAGCGGCACGCAGAGCAGGATCACGCGTTGCGCACCCGCGTGCGAGAAGCGGCGCAGCGTGCAAAACGGAGTGTGCGCGACGATCGTTTCGTCGAGGTCGATGCGACGGCCGCCTACGTCGATCGACTCGATGGCGAACCGTGGCGCGTCGGGCTGCAGGTCGAGCAGGGGTTCGAACAGGTCGGTGTAGTACGACGACGCGGCATCGGGCCAAAGGCCGCATGTGAACCGCGCCGCCGTGTCCCACGTTCGCAACCATTGCCGTTGCTGTTCGATCAGGTCATACCACATGGCGCATGGGCGGGAAGTCGCGTGAAATTCGGACAAGCCTACTGTCGCCGGATCGTGCGGCGACGGGTTGACCTGCATCAGCGTCGCCCCGATCGCCGGTGCATGAGCTGGTGTACGGATCCCGGACGGAAGCACGGAGTGGAACATGGACACGTCTCGACGCATACTCGTCGTCTTCTACTCGCGCAGTGAAACGACGGCGGCGGTCGAGCGGCGGCTTGCCGACCGCGAACGGCACATGAGCGCGTAGCGGGCAACGTGACGGCGCGGACGACGCGCGCGTCGCCCGATGCGTGACGGTCGATCACACGACCTGCGATTTGCGAGCCGGTCGCCTCGCGGACGACGATGACGGCCCCATGCCTTGCCCGAACCACGGAATCTCGGCACCGAGCGAGGCGACATACCGTGCCCAGCCTCCCGGGTTGTCGGAGAACAGCCACGCGCATACGGGCTCCGCGAGGGCATCGCGATCGAGCGGCTCGTCGAGTAACAGCTGCGGCCACAGACAGTATGCGTGGAGGACCGCGCGCGTGAATTCACGCACGGTCATGTGCGCGAATACCTGATTCAGCAGTGGAATGTCCGCGAGCATCGGCTGCGCGGCCAGCAGCGAATCTAGCGTCCTGTCATCCGGTTCGTATTCGAGCACGCAACTGAGCGTTCGCAGGATGCTGCCCAGGTGCACGAGCAAGGCGCGGCGAGCTTCGGCTTCGTTTGGCATGGGTGGCGTCCGGATTGGCGGAACGGATTGCTCCGCGTGTTTCCTTGAAATCTATGAGCGATGTCGCGCGAGAACGTTGATGGCGGTCAATCACAGCAGTCAGGACCGTTCGGCATATCGGCGACGGTGGCCTCAGCAGCGCGCGTATTGCCAGAGCGGGATTTCACGCCGCACCGGGCGACGGGAAGTTCGACGCGAAGACCGGGCAAGCAATCCGGGGCTGTCCCGCGAGGCGTGCGCATCGGTGTTTCGATGGGCCTGCATCAGACGAATCGGGGAACGTTTCGATCGTTCGCGTCTGCCGGATGACCTGCATCAAGAACGATTGCCCGGCAGGAGCGAATATTGATGTTCTTGCATGTCGACCTCTACATGTGCCGTGCCGTCTGCGTCTTCACGTTCATGATACGGACACCATCATGCCCGCCTTATTTACGAACACGTTGAATCGCCAGATCATTTCCCGTTCCGAAGCATCGGCACCGAGCGTGTCAGCTGCTACGCCTCACCAGCATCACCGGATCGACGCCGATGGCGACCGGCTGCTGAGTCCGCACGAAATCGCGATCCTGATGGTGCTCGCCAGCGAGCCGCGCCGCCAGCAGGGCGACCCCGTCGACCTGCGCTGCCTCGTCGATCGCGGTCTCGTTCGACTGGATGCAGCATCGCTTGCCGAGGCGCCCGCCTGCCTGTCGGCCGACGGGCGCCAAATGGTGTTGCGACTCGCCAGAAGCGATCGCACCAGGCAAGGGCGCAACGTCGACGTCACGACTGCATTTCGCGCGATCGCGGCGGAAACATCGGCCGGGATCGCGCTCCACGCCGCGCGCTGACCTGTATCAATTCCGCGCGGCGCAGCGGGAATTACCGTTGTCTTCATCGATTGCGGACAGGAGTCGATGGCCATGAAAAGCGACAGCGAGCTGAAGAAGGACGTCGAACAGGAACTCGAGTGGGATCCGTCGATCGATGCGGTGCGCATCGGCGTCGAAGTGCACGAACGCATCGTGACGTCGACTGGTCAGATCGGCTCGCCGAGCGAACGGCGGCTTGCCTTCGATGCCGCGTGGTCGGCGCCGGGCGTGCGCGACGTGGTCGATCAACTTACCGTTGCATGATGGTTCGGGTGGCGGCGGACATCGATCGATGGTCCGCCTTGCCCCGGCCGGGAGAACGAACATGAATGCCGCGATGCTCTGTACCCGCGATGTCGCCATGTGTTCGGCACGCGCAACCGTCGTCGAGGCGGCGGAAATGATGCGCGACGCGCACGCCGGCGATCTGATCGTCGTGCGCGAAGAGGAGGGGCGATGCGTGCCGGTCGGCATGGTGACCGATCGCGACATCGTGCTGACGGTGGTCAGCCCCGATGCGGAGGCCGGTTCGCTGTTCGTCGGTGACATCATGTCGGCGCCCGTCGCGACCGCGAACGTCGACGACGACATCTGGCTGCTCGCGAAGCGGATGCGCCAGCACGGCGTCCGTCGATTGCCGGTCGTCGGCGACGACGGCGAGCTCGTCGGCATTGTCTCGCTCGACGATCTGCTGCGCGCGGCCGCGGCGCTGCTCGACGAGTTGCGGCTCGTGGCGGCCCGCCAGCCGTATTTCGAGGAGAAACAGCGTGGCTGATCCAGTCGGTTCCAGCTTCCGTCGCGCCGGGCATGACGCAGCGGCGGTCTCGATGCCGGTGCGATGCGCCCCTCGGCCGCGCGCGATCCCATGACACGCGGCCGGCATACCGGCCTGCGCACCCCGATGCGCCGGTGGCTCGGCGCAATCGGTCTCTGCCTGCTGCTGTCGAGCGCGACGACGTGGCTCGGGGCGATCCACGACCATCCGGTGAGCATCGGTGTCTTGACCGGCATGACCGCGCCGGAGTGTGGGCGCGTGAGCGCGCGGCCGGCTGGATCGCTGCTGATGACACCGATTCCCGAATACGACGTCTGCCTGCCGCTGTTCGTTTATCGCGCATCGTATCCGGATGCCGCGAGCGACGTCGCGTCGTACCGCACCTGGATCCTGCAGCAGCGGGTCGGTGAATTCTGGCAATTGTTCGGCTATGTGCTTCTGCTGTGGGCCGCGATCCTGGGCCTCGTTGCCGGTCCGATATGGATCTTCCGGCGGCAGGCCGGATATCGTCATCGCGCCTCGCGGCGTGGCGCGACCGATGATCGAAGCGGCATGCGCTCGCACGGCAAGCAAGGGGGTAATCATGACGATTTCCGGTGAATTGAACGCGGCGGACTGGACCGTGGCGATCGAAACGGTTGGCGTCGCGAGCGGCGGCTATAGCTGCCGGGTCCACGTGATGGTCCGCTCGCCCGACTGCAAGTGCGAGCATGTCTTTCCGCATCACCGGGTATTCGCGACCGAGCGCGAGGCTGCGCTGGAGGGGTTGCGCAGCGGAATGACATGGATCGAAATGAAGAAATCGGACACCTTCACGTACTGACGGACGGCGGTGCTCACCGTCATCTGCGCTGTATTCGAACCGGCGAGCACGGCGATACGAACCCTGCGCGAGGCATGACCTGAGACCTGCGAATGCCGCGTCGCCGGCATTCCGCCGGGCCGCGGGCATGCGTTGATCCCGATCAAAGCCGCGCGGCACGGCCTCAATACGATGGATCGCATCTCCGCGAAGAATGACAACCATGAACAGGCTCAGACGCGCATGCCGCGTGCTCGTGCTGTGCGCGTCGGCGTGCTGCGTTCCGACGCAGCCGGCACATGCCCAGCATGGGCGTCATGTCCCCCGCCAGGAATTTCACCGCAGGGATTTCCACGGGCGGGACTTTCGCCACTTCGCGCCGAGGGAGCGTGCGCGATGGCAGGGCGGTCGATGGGTGCAGGACTGGCACGGCGGGCGTTACGCGTGGTGGTGGATCGTCGACGGCTACTGGTACATCTATCCTGAACCGATGTATCCGTATCCGACCTACATTCCGCCGGCGATCGTCGTTCAGCGGCCGCCACCGACCCCGGCCCGGCTGCCGCCGGCACGCACGTGGTACTACTGCAACGACCCGCGCGGATACTATCCGTATGTCGCGTCGTGCAATGGCGTGTGGACCGCGGTTCCGTCGACCCCGGGCCCCGCGCCGCAATGACGGAAGCGACGCTTGTCCGCAACGAAGCGGCCGGATACCGGCTGCACGATTGCGCACGAGCGACGCGGGAGGGCACATGATGAACGGATTCTGGCCGGACGCTGACGTCGACGACGTGCTGCTGGCGGATTGGTATGAACTGACGATGATGCAGGCCGCGTTCGATGCCGGAATGAACGACACGGCCAGCTTCGAGTTCTTCGTGCGGGCGCTGCCCGAGCATCGGGCATTCCTGATGGCGGCGGGACTGGAGCACGTGCTCGACTATCTGGAGGGCCTGTGCTTTACGGCCGCCACCCTCGAGCGACTGGCCGCGACCGGGCGCTTGCGAGCGGATTTCCTCGCGTCGCTCGCCGGCTTCCGCTTTACGGGCACCGTCGACGCGATGCCGGAAGGCACGGTGTTTTTCGGCGACGAACCGATCCTGCGGATCACGGCGCCGCTTCGCGAGGCGCAGTTCGTCGAGAGCCGCGTGATGAACCTGCTCCATTACGCGACGCTGGTTGCCAGCAAGGCCGCACGCGCCACGCTCGTCGCGCATGGCAGGTTGCTGGTCGACTTCGGCCTGCGGCGCGCGCATGGCGCGGAGGCGGCGATGCTGTCCGCGCGGGCCAGTTACCTTGCAGGATTTTCCGGCACGGCGACCCTGCTCGCCGGCTTGCGTTACGACATTCCCGTCTATGGCACGATGGCGCATTCATACGTCCAGGCGCATGACGACGAAGCGCTTGCGTTCGAGCATTTCGCGCGGTCGCAGCCGGATAACGCGTTGCTGCTGATCGATACGTACGATACGGAGCACGCGGCGCACAAGGTAGTCGAACTGGCGCGGCGGCTTGCGCCCGAGAACGTGCGCATCAAGGGCGTCCGGATCGACAGCGGCGATCTGGCGGCGCACGCGCGCAACGTGCGCGCGATTCTCGACGACGGCGGCCTGACGGACGCGACGATCTTCGCGAGCGGCAATCTCGACGAACACCGGCTGCAGGAACTTGTTCACCAGCATGCGCCGATCGACGGTTTCGGAATCGGCACACAGATGAGTACGTCGGCGGACGCACCGTGCCTCGACTGCGCGTACAAGCTCGTCGAGTATGCGGGCCGGGCGCGCTGCAAACGCTCGGAGGGCAAGGCCACGCTGCCCGGCCGCAAGCAGGTGTTTCGGGAATACGGCCCGGACGGGCGAATCACCGCCGACAGCATCGGACTCGACGGCGAACACATCGACGGAACCCCGCTGTTGCGGCCCGTCATGATCGGAGGGGCGCGACTCGCTGCCCCCACGCTCGGCGAGAGCCGCATTCACGCAATGCGCGAACTGTCCACGCTACCCGATCCGATGCATGCGCTGATGCCCGTCATGCCGCTGCAGCCGGCGATTTCTCCGGCGCTGTCGGCACTCGTCGCGCAGGAGAATGCCAGGTTGGACACGCCCGCTGGGCAGCAAGCGGCATGATCGATGCCCATCTCCCGGCCGGCCGCGCGATCACGCTGAGCGACAAGGTGGCCGCGTTGCGCATGCCCGCAGCCTGGCCAGACGGCACGGGATCGGTCGAGGCCGTGGAGACGCACATGTCATGGGTATTCCTGACGGACCGGTACGCGTGGAAGCTCAAGAAGCCCGTGCGCGCGCCGCAACTCGATTTTCGAACGCTGGCCGCGCGGCATCGCTTCTGTTGCGAGGAGGTGCGTTTGAACCGTCGGCTCGCGGCCGACGTCTATCTCGACGTGGTGCCGCTCGTCATCGACGCCCGCGGTTGCTTGCATGCGGGCGGACCTGGCGAAATAGTCGACTGGCTGGTCAGGATGCGGCGCCTGCCGGCTGCACGCATGCTCGACCGCGTGTTGTCGCGTGGCATGGCTACGGCAGGTGATGCGTGTCGCATCGCGGCTCGCCTGAGCGCGTTCTACCATACCCTGGCACCCGCGCGAATCGACGGTTCGGCTTATCGCGAAGCGCTGCGTTGCACGATCGACGCCAATGAACGCGCGTTGTGCAAGCCACTCGCGGGCCAGTCCGCCGATACCGTGCGGACGCTCTGCGCGCGGCAGCGATCGTTGCTCGTCTGTGAAGCCGCGCGCTTCGACCTGCGTGTGCGACAGGGGCATGTCGTCGAAGGGCACGGCGATCTGCGTCCCGAACACGTCTGCATCGACGATCCGGTCGCGATCATCGATTGCCTCGAATTCTGCAGACGACTGAGAGTCCAGGATGCGGCCGACGAGGTCGGCTTTCTCGCGCTCGAATGCGAGCGTCTCGGCACACCGGGTTTCGCGGACGCGCTCGTCAATGCCTATCGCTCCGCGAGCGGCGACGATGTCGATGACGGATGCGTGAATTTCTACCAGAGCTGCCGGGCCATGACGCGCGCGCGGCTCGCCGCGTGGCACCTGCGCGAGCCCGCATTCAGGGTGACGCCGGTCTGGCGCGATCGCGCGAGCACGTACGTCGCGCTCGCCCGGCGGCACGCCGACGACTGCGAGCTTGCTTGGGTGGCAAGCCATGTCAGCGCCGCAACAGGTCCGTGAGCGAGCCGCCGCGATGGATACGCGCAATCGCCTCGGCAAACAGCGGCGCGCTGTCGAGTATCGCGAGCTTGTCCCTGAGCGGCCCGGCCGGCACGCGCCAGGGCGGCACCGTGTCGGTCACGGCGATGCCGGCGAGCGCGTCGCCGCCGAGCAGGTCGGCCGCGTCTTCAAAGAACATCCCATGCGTCGCGACCGCGTAGACGGATTGCGCGCCGAGCGTGCGGCAATCCTCAGCCGTGCGGGCCAATGTCGTCCCGGTGCCGATCAGGTCGTCGACGATGACGGCGCAACGGCCGGCGACCTCGCCCACGATCGGCTTGGGTGTCACGATGCCGCCGCTGCGCAGCTTGCCGGCGAACGCCGCGTCGGCCGGGCGCCCGGTGCGCGCTTCCAGCCGTGCACGGAAGTCCTCGGCTCGCCGCACGCCCCCTGCGTCGGGCGATACGACCACGACCGGCCGGTCGCCGGCTTGCCCGGCGAACCATTCGACCAGCATGCCGTTCGCCTCGAGATGCTCCGTCGGGCAGCGAAACGCGTTCTGGAACGCCGCGATGTTGTGGATGTCGATCGTGACGACGCGATCGACGCCCACCGCTTCGAGCAACGTGGCGACATAGCGCGTGGATACCGGATCGCGCGGCTGGGACCGGCGGTCCTTGCGCGAGTAGCACAGGTAGGGCGTCACCGCACAAACGCGTGCGGCCGACGCGTCCTTCAACGCGCCGATGAACAGCAGCAACCGGCACAGCTTGTCGTTGACGGAACTGCCTGGCTCGCCGTGCAGCGACTGCACGACGTAGACATCGTGTCCGCGCACGCTGACAAGCGCACGCGTCTTGTGTTCGCCGTCCTCGAACGGACGTTCCTCGTGCGCGGCGAGCGTGACGCCGAGACGGGCCGCGATTCGTTCACCGAAGGCGCGACACGAGGCGAAGGCAAACAGGCTGAAAGGGAGTCGTTCCATGGCATGGCTACCTCGATTCATGCAGTTATCGGGCGTTGCGAATCATGACGCGCTTTGACGTGTTCAACGGTGATGCGGACGGCATCTGTTCGCTTCAGCAGCTCCGGCTCGAGATGCCGGCCGAGTCGGTGCTCGTGACGGGGCCCAAGCGCGACATCGCGCTGCTCGCGCGCGTGCCGGCCGCCCGAGGCGACATCGTCACCGTCCTGGACGTTTCGCTCGACGCGAACCGCGCGGCACTCGATGCGCTGCTGGCGCGCGGGGTCGACGTCGACTATTTCGATCACCACATGCCCGGCGCCGTGCCCACTCATCCGCACCTTCGCGCGCATATCGACACGGCGCCGGACACCTGTACGAGCATCATCGTCGACCGGTACCTGGCGGGCCGGCAGCGACTCTGGGCGGTGGTCGGCGCCTATGGCGACAATCTCGTCGGCGCGGCCGGCAAGCTCGCCGCCGCCTGCGGCCTGACGGATGCCGATGCCTACCGTCTGCAGGTGCTTGGCGAATCCGTGAACTACAACGGGTACGGCGATCGCCCGGACGATCTCTTCATGGCACCGCTGGCCGTGTATGCGGCGGTGCGGCAATATGCGAACCCGCTCGAGTTCGCGAGGTCGCCCCTCGCGCGGCGGCTCGACGCCAACCGGCGACGCGATATCGCGCGGGCGGAGCGACAGCGCGCGAACATCGCACTGCCGGGGGCGGACGTCTATATCCTCCCCGCCACGCGCTGGGCGCGTCGCGTGCGCGGCGTTTTCGCCAATCGGCTCGCGCGTGGCGACGCGGCACGCGCTCACGCGGTGCTGACGTTGGCGGTCTCGGGTGGGTACACCGTCAGCGTTCGCGCGCCCGTCGCCGCGCCGTATGGCGCCGATCGTCTTTGTCGCGCATTTCCGGAAGGCGGTGGCCGGGAAGGGGCGGCCGGCATCAACCGGCTCGCGCCGGAGCGCCTCGACGCGTTCGTCGAGGCGCTCGCGAACGCGTACCCCGCCGCGTGAGCCGACGCAGGCGCGCTCGTCGGTGCGGTACGGCGTAGCCGGAACGGATGTCATCGGGACGCTCCTGAACGGTGGCCGTTGCGCGGCAGGACTCGCTGCAATCGTGGCGCCGCGCATTGCCGGGCGGTTGACGCAGGTCAAGCCTGCCGGCCGCCCCGCCCGGGAAGACGAGCCGCCATCATCGGCGGGGAGAGGCGTCGTGGAGCACCATGCGGAGGTAGTGCGCGGCGGGCGCTGCTCGGCACGATTGCATCGGCGCTCGCGCTCCGGACCGACGCGCTGTATTCGACGGCGGCCGCGCTCGATCTGCTCGCGTTTGCCGAATGGCGCGACCGGTCCATCCGGCTAAGTGCCGCGGGCCATGTACTCGCGCAAAGCGACGACGATGCCCGGCGGTGTCTGTTTCGCGAGCATGTCGTCCGGTTCGTGCCGCTCGCCGAGCATATCGACGAAGTGCTGGGCGAACGCGAAGGGCATCGCGCGCCGCGCGAGCGTTTCGAGCTCGAACTCGACGATCATCTCGATCCGCGCAGCGCGGACCAGGCGCTGCGGGGCGTGATCGACTGGGGCCGCTACGCGGGATTGTTCGACTACGACGACCATACCCGCACGTTCGGCCGCTGACCGCTCGGGCTGCATGTCGGTCGCGTGCTTGATCGGCATCAAGCGTCTCACGGCGGGGCGTGCGACGCTGGACGAACCGTCGACGCAACCGCGTCGATCCGGCAGACACGCTCCGCAACTCGACGTCAATGACCGTTCACGGGAGGACTGACCATGAACTGGCTTTCAGAATACTTCGCCCAGCGCACGAGCCCGCTGGCGCTTTCGCTCTGGGTCCATCCGCCGCTCGCGCTCGGGCCCGACGGCCCGATCTGTCGGGAGCCTTACCGCCTGCCGTACCCGGGCGTGGAACTCGTTTTCACACCGGCGGAGGCGGTCGAGCGCGGCGGGAAGATCTATACGCTGCCGGCACGTTATGACTCCAGGGGGCTGCTTGCCGCGCGCAGCACGGCGCATGACGAGGCCACGTCGTTCTTCCGCGAGGTAACGATTTTCGCGCCGTCGCAGTTCAATTGCGACTTCGTCGTGACGGTCAACGGCGAATTTTCCTTCGTGCCGTCGTTCTGGCAGGACGGGTCGCCCGGTTTCTCGGGCGTCTGCGCGCCCGCCGCGAGCGGTTGCGCGACCGGCGAGAAAGCCGGTCCACCGTGGCTGTTCCAGGGATATCTCAGCATCTAGAGTGCGTTCCCGCCATCGGCGGGAACCGGCGTCACGCGCGCTCGTCCGCGCGTGTTCGCCAGAAGGCGAGGCACGCGAGCGCGCCGAGCATTCCGCCGAGATGGGCGAAATGCGCGACACCGCTCGTGTCGCCGCTGAGGCCGGACAGCAGTTCGGTCAACGCATAGCCGGTCGCGAAGAGCCATGCGGGCATCGGTACCGGTGGAAACAGCAGCATGACGCGTCGTTTCGGAAACAGTACGGCATAGGCGATCAGCGCGCCGAAAACGCCGGCCGACGCACCGACGGTCGGTGCGTCGCTGGGCGGCAGGGCCCGGATCACCACGAGCTGCGTGATCGCGCCGGCCAGCACGCTCGCCAGATAGAGCGCGAGAAAGCGCGCGCGCCCGAGCACGCGTTCGACGTCGCGTCCGAACATGTAGAGCCCGAACATGTTGAACGCGATATGAGCGAGGCTGGCATGCAGCACGCTGTAGGTCAGCAACTGCCAGACGTGGAAACCCGGTGCCGCCGGCACGCCCGGTCGTGCCGGCGGCCATAGCGCGAACAGATCGATGAGCACCGGCCCGCCGCTCGCCTCGGCGATGAACACGGCGAAGTTCACCAGAATCAATGCGTAGGTCATGGCGACGGAATCCGCGGGACGGAGGTGGCGTTGCCGGCCAGCGGTGCGACCGGAATCGAATTTCACGACATACCGCCACGTTATCGGTGGCACGTGCGTGGCCGTTGAGGCAGATCATGGACGGTCGCAGCCTCGCAGCCTCGCCGCCTCGCCGTCCGCGCCGCGTCAGGCACCGACGGCGAGCGGCAGGTTGACGTGCGTCAAGCCTGCCCGGGGCGCCGCGCTTACCCTGAACTCGGGAAACATGCGTCGCCGCGGGGCGGTGCGCATGCGTATCGTCCATGCAAAGGGCAATGGGAGCTTCATCATGCACATCGGAAGAATCAGTACCCAACCGGTCGAAACGTGCACGGCCGAATGCAGTGCGTTTGAACTGGCCGATCGCATGCGGCACGCGCATGTCGGCGACATCGTCGTGATCGAGTACCGCAATGGCGAAGCCATTCCGATCGGCCTGATTACCGACCGCGACCTGGTGATCGAGGTGATGGCCCGCGGCGACGATCCGGGCGACGTGACGGCCGGCCAGATCATGTCGCGGGGTCTCGTCGTCGTGTCCGACACGGACGAGATCGGCGTCGCGCTCGAAGAGATGCGCCGGTCGGGCATTCGGAGACTGCCGGTCGTCGACGATGCAGGCCGCCTCGTCGGTATCGTGACGCTCGACGATATCGTCGAGCATCTCGCGGGGTTGCTCAGCGGCGTCGTGGAAGTCGGCAAGCTGCAGCAGATCGAGGAGCAGCGTTTCCGCGCGTGACGTTGCGGGGCCGGCGCCCGGCGCGGCCGGGCCGCTTGCCCGAGGCATGCGCCCCGCGCGCTCATGTGCGCAGCGTGGCGAGCAACGGCGCCCAGAACGCGGGGCTTTCGTACGCCGCGGCATCGCAATCGGTGTCGAAACGAATCGCGATCGCGGCTTCGGCTTCGGTGAGCGGGTCGGCATGCCCGATCTGCCGGGCCAGCACGGCGGTGTCGGCATCGGAGGCATCGTGTCCGCGTGCAGCGCGGGCAGCGACGCGCGCGGTGAGCGTTGCCCGACTCGCGGTGAAATCGAGTATTGCGACGCGCACGCCGAGCCGTGCGGCGAGGGCGACGAACGCCGAACGGTTGTGCTGGCGCAGGAACGTCGCGTCGACGATCGCCGTGTAGCCGCTGTCGAGGACCACACGCGCCTCCGAAAGCAGTCTTTCGTAAACCTCGTCGATCGCCGTGTCCGAATACGCGCCGGGGGACAGGCGGGTGTCGGTCGATGCACCGGCCAGGCGCTTGCGCTCGACGTCGCTGGACAACCTTATGGCGCCGAGTTGCGCGGCCAGCGCCCGGCTGGCCAGCGATTTGCCCGAGCCGGAAACCCCGTGACACAGGAGCAACACCGGTTGCGCTTCGCGTCGCGCATCGGCCATCGCCGACGCAATGCGCAAGTAGCCGGCGCGCGCCGCTTCGTCGCCGCGCAGTCGGGCGGTCAGCGCGCGTACCAGCGCACGGTAGACGAAGTAGCACGGCAGCACGCCCAGTGCCGCATGGTCGCCCGTGCGTGCCAGCCAGCCGGAAAGGAGGCGGTGGGCACAATCCGCACGTCCATGAGCGGAGAAATCCATCAGCGCGAACGCAAGATCGCTCGCCACGTCGATCCAGCGCAGCGTGTCGTCGAATTCGATGCAGTCGAACATCAGGATCCGGTTCCGCCAGCATACGATGTTGTCGAGATGCAGGTCCCCATGGCACGCGCGCACGAAACCGAGCGCATGCCGATCGGCGAGCAGCGGTGCGATGCGGGTCAGTTCGGCTTCGTACCAGGCGCGCAGCGCGGCTTCGTCCGGCACGGTGACGTCGAGCGTGTCGAGCAAGGGCCGGCACTGGGCGGCGACGCTCGCTGCGCTGCCGGCACGGCCGCGTGGCGCACGGCGCGACGCGTGCAGATGATGGCGGGCCAGCGTATCGGCGAGGGCGTCCGCATCCGCCAGACCGTCGTCGTGCGATGCGCTGCGAACCGACAACATCGCCCGCGCGTCGAACCGGCGCATGCGCACCACGTACTCGCCAGGCACCGTCTGCTGCCGGCGCCGGCGCCCGCCGGTCGGCACCGGTGCAGCGAACGCGCATCGCCGGCCGTGCGAGACGAGCGGCCAGACACCCAGGTACAGCGGGCCGGCGAACGGCCGATTGAGCGTGCACTCCGCGAGCGCGCAGCGGCGCCGCAGTGCGGGCCGCATGAGATCGACGAAGGCGAAGTGCACCGGCTTGATGCGCTTGTACGCGTAGCGCCCGGCCAGATAAATGACGGACAGATGGGTTTCGATCCGCTCGATCCGGCCCGCGGGGTGGGGATAGGTGGCGGGTCGGCGCATTGCGCGATCGAATTGCGTCGACTTTCGTCGGGCATCTCCGCGACTCAGCGCGAACGGAACATGCGGCGATCGGGGCATGATGAACGGATCGGTTATACGGGGCGCGCGTTCGGGTTGCCGCACCCGCTGGAGTGGGTTCGAAACGAGCATCGGGCATGGCATGTTCTCGCCAGCTCGATGTCACTGGATCGGGTTGACCGGCCAAGGATTGCCGATTCGACGCCCCCTATTGCAGCCGACCCACGCATGTTTCGACTTGATGTCCGTCAAGCAGGGCTGACTGGGAGGGCGGCCTGCGTCGGCCGCCCGCCGCCTCCACACCGGCCGCGATGATGCGCTGTCCGTCGCGCGCGAACGCGTCTGATGACACACATCAACCGCGTTCGGCGGAGTGGCAATACAGTCGAATTCAGCGCTTGCGCAATGGTGGCGCGTGACTGCATGCGAAATGCCGCATGCCAGTCGCGATGCGGTCGGCTCGATGCCGAGCGCGATCATGCCGTTCCGTTGCGAGCGGAACTCACAGCCTCGCGAGGCATTGGCGATGAAACGACGGATGTTGATGGTTGGCGTGCTGCTTGCGCTGGGCGCGTGTGCAGGACCGGACCGGCTCGCGACCTTCAGGTCGACGGAGACGCAGCTACTTGCGATGCGTCAGGCCGCATCGCTGCAGTGTTCGACCCCGTCCGAATGCGACCGCGCGTGGAGCCGCACGCGGCGCTACGTCCAGGATCATTCGTCAACCCGAATCACGCAATTCAGTGCGGACCGGATCGAAACGGCGCAACCGTATCTGGCTGGAGAAGTCTATCTGTGGGCATCACGCGCGGAATCGGGCGGCGGCTCGGTGATCCGGCTCAAGGCGATGTGCAAGGGCATGTATGACAGCAACGGCGGCCCGGGATGGCAATACGATGTGTGCGCCAGGAAAATCCTTCAAATCGAGCAAGACTTCCGGTCAGACGAGAAACCGCCGGGCTAGCGACAGATTCCGTCAGCCGTCGGTAATGCGGCGTCTCGCCTCTCGGTCGGCCGGATGCCGGCCAACGGCGCTCGTTTCTTCTAGTACCGGTTTCGCCGCGGCTCCAAACCGTTGACCTCGGTCAACGCCTGCTTGCGGCGAGCACCGATGATGGAAGCGAATCCGGACGCCGCCGGCGCGTCGCTTCTCCGCGAGGTTCGCATGTACACGAATATCATGGTCGCCACGGACGGTAGTCCTTCGGCGAATCAGGCGCTCGACGAAGGCCTCAGGATGGCCAGGTTATGCGGCGCCCGCCTGTTTGCCGTGTTCGTCGTCGACAAATCCACGCTGTTCGCCTACGGCGGCCGCATGGAGCCGGAAGCCTTGCTCGACGAGATCCGGCGCCATGGCGCCGCGATCTTGCGAGACGCCGACCGGACGATCTCGCGCGCCGCAGTCAACGGCGAGACGGAAATCATCGAGACCGATCTGGGTCAGGACGTCGCGGAGCGCCTGCAGCGCTACGTCGTCGATCGTTCGATCGATCTGGCCGTGGTCGGCACGCACGGTCGACGCGGTGTCCGGCGGCTGGTGCTCGGCAGCGTCGCCGAACGCTTCCTTCGCGCATCGAGTTGCGCGGTCATGCTCGTGCGCGGCGAGGACACCTCACACGCCACGGTCGCGGCCTAGGGCCAGTGCGCCACCTGTGCAGGTGATCATCATGCAGATATCGTTTCCTTCCGAACATCCGACGTATTGCGACCTCGATTCCGCGCTGAGCTTTCCGGCGCTCGTCGAAGGTCGCCGCGTGCGCTGCGCGATCACCTCGGCCGCGCTGGAAGACCACTTCCGCGCGGCGTCGCCTCGCGAGCAGGATCTCGTCGAGGCCTTTGCGCGACATCGTCCCGCCATCGAGCGCACTGCCCGCTGGCTGCTCGAGGAAATCGGCGGACGGCCGATCCTGCTCCACAGCGGCCATTTCCGGTTCTGTACGTAATCGACCGCCACCCTTGACGCGCATCAAGCGCGTGCCGGGGCGTGCGGGTACGCTGGATTTCGAAAGATCATTCGTCCCATGCGCGGCATGTGGTGTCGGTGTCGCGCCATCCGATCTTCATTGCGGCCGATGCTGTCGGGACGAAAGCGCCGGTCGCATGTCACCGTATGAGGAGTACGAACCATGAGCAACATGACGCGTTACGATCCGTTTTCGATGGAACCCGTGTCCGATCTGTTCCAGGGGCTGTTCAGGCCGCTACGCGGCATGGCACTGGCAGACGAGCCCGATCTTGCGTCGATGAAGATCGACGTCTCCGAAAACGACAAGGCGTATACGGTCAACGCGGAACTGCCCGGCGTCGCAAAGGACGACATCGACGTCCAGGTGACGGGAAATACCGTATCGATCAACGCGAAGATCGAGCGCAACACCGAACAGAAGAACGGCGAACGCGTGATCCGGCGCGAGCGCTACAGCGGTGCGATCAGCCGCACGTTCTCGCTGCCCGGCGACATCGATGACGCCAGCGCGACGGCGACGTATCAGGATGGCGTGCTGTCGCTGACGCTGCCGAAGAAGGCGCAGGTCGGGCAGAAGAAACTCACGATCAGCTGATCGGACGACGGGCAACGGGCGATGCAGGCACGCATCGCCCATCGGGAGAACCCGGCGCGCGGAGCGATCCGCGCGCTGTTTCGTTGGAACGCAAGCATTTTCCCTCACGCATGCGATGGCGTACTGCCGGGCCGATAGCCGACCGTCTGCGCGAGGATCGGCAGCTCGTCCTCGTTCAGCCGCAGCGCGTCGGCGAGCGTGCGGTGATTGATCCAGCCGCGCACGACCGTTCCGAGGCCGGCCGCCGCGCAATACAGCGAGACGTTCTGTGCGATGGCGCCGGCCGCGATCGCCGAGAACACGTCGCGTTGCTGCGGCGGCATGTCGAGTATCGCGCCCGTCCGGATGACGTAGACGAGATCCAGCGGCGCGCGGCCGACGAAGTCCTGATAGCCCGTGAGGTTGCGCGCATCGACCGCGTGTTTCAGCACCAGCCGATGCGCGGGCGCATCGTAGCGATAGACACCGTACGGCAGCGCGACGTAGATGTCGATTTCATTGAATGCGTGCGCGGACGGCGCGGTACGACCGCCGCTCGCCGGGCGGTTGATGCCGTCCGCTGCCCACAGCATCGTGCCGAGCGTCATCGGCGGGAGCGGTGTGGAGGCGAATTCGCGGGTGCTCATTCGGGTCGCGAGCGCCGCCATCAGCGGCACGTCGTTGTCGAGCATCGGGCGCGGCAGATCGACGATCGCCGGCGAGTCGCCCTCGGGCGACGCCGGCTGCATCACGGGCGCCGGCGAATAGGTCAACAGCTGCTGTTCGGTCATTCGAGTCTCCTTGAAGCGTGATTGCGCGTGCCTGGAACGGCGCGCATCGGCGATTTCACGATAAGACGGCCGGGCCGTAGCGGCTTGACTTCCGTCAAGTGGTGCACCGGCCGGCCACGATGTGCGGCGCGCGGCATCCGTTGACCTGCATCAGCGATCGGGCGCCGCACATGTGCAAATCTGGCTAGGTGCGGCGGACAGGCACGCCGTGGCTCACAGGAGAGCAGACGATGAAAACCGACAAGCAGTTGAAGCAGGATGTCGAGGACGAACTGGAGTCCGACCCGTCGATCGACTCGACACGCATTGGCGTCGAGGTGACCGACCGGATCGTGACGCTTTCGGGGCACCCGCCGAGCTACGCGGAGAAACTGGCGATCGAGCGCGCGGCGAACCGCGTGGCCGGTGTCAAGGCGCTCGTCGTCGACATGACCGTGCATCTGCCGGACGACGACGTGCGTACCGACGAGGACATCGCGAAAGCGGTGCGCTCGGTGCTGCACTGGACGGTCGGGCTGCATGACGACGCGGTCAAGGTCCAGGTCGAACGCGGCTGGATCACGTTGTCCGGCAGGGTCGACTGGGCGTACCAGAGCCACCTGGCCGTGCGCACGATCTCGCAGATGCGCAGCGTGACGGGCGTGACCGACCACATCGCGGTACAGGGGACGGTCGGTGCGGACGACATCGGCGGGAACATCAAGCGCGCGATCATGCGTCACGCGGAGCGCGAGGCGAAGCACATCGCCATCGACGTGCACGACGGCACCGTGCGGCTGTCCGGCAAGGTCGGCTCGTTTTCCGAGCGCAAGGCCGTGCGCGGTGCCGCGTGGTCGGCGCGCGGCGTGCGTGCCGTCGTCGATGATCTGGTGGTCGAGTAAATCCCGCTGGCGGATGTGCGATTCGCGGCGGGTCAGGAGGGCGGTCGGATGACACTTTCGGGTGAACTTCACGAAGCGGACTGGTCGGTCGCGATCGAGACGGTCGCGGCCGAATCCGGCGGCTTTTGTTGCCGGATCCACGTCACGCTCAAATCGCCGGACGGCGCTTGCGAGCGAACGTTCTCGCACAGCAGGACGCATGCAACCGAGCGCGAAGCCGCGATCGACGCGCTGCGCGCCGGGATGACGTGGATCGAGATGAAGAAGTCGAACACCTTCACGTTCTGAACCGGTGCGCGGGGCAGGTCGACGAAGGCGTCGGTCCCGTCGCGCGATGCGGCGAGCGCCAAATCGATTCGCGCCGCAGTCGTCTACCGCGTCTTGTGCGAGACGCGCCGGCGCTGCGCGCGCTTTCTCTTGCAGCCACGCGTATGTCGCTCCGGCCGTCGAACATGCCTGGCAACCGCATCGGTCACGGTCGGGAAGAAGCTGGCCTCACCGAACACGTCGAACAGGCCGTAGGCGCGCAGGCGGTCCTTCACCGGCCCCTTCATCTCCGCGAAATTCATCGCGATGCCGCGGTCCCCGAGTTCCTTGTGGAGTGCCACGAGCCGATCCGCGGCGCTGACGTCGATGTCGGTGACGGGCTCGGCGGCGACCACGACTCGCGTGACCGGATCCGCCGCTCGCGCGATCGCCGTGAGCAGATGCTCGCAGAAGATCTCGACGTTCGCATAGAAGAGCGGGGCATCCCAGCGGAACAGCACGAGCCCGGGCGTTTGCACCGCGTCCGGATGCCGCGCGACGTCGTGATAGCCGCGCACGCCCGTCAGCCGGCCCAGCAACGCGTCGTACGGATGCCAGGCCCGCCAGACGAATGACAGCAGCGACAGCGCGCTGGCGAGCAGGATGCCGGGTACGACGCCCATGCCGATCACGCCGGCGAAACACAGCATCGAAATCAGACATTCGCCGCGGCGCATCCGGTATAGCCGCACGACGCTGCGCACGTCGGCGATGCCGAACGCCGCATAGATCACGACAGCGGCCAGCGCCGTGCGCGGGACGAACGTGAGCAGCATCGGCGCGGCAACGAGCAGAATCGCGATGCACGCGGCCGCGACGACATTCGTGACCTGGCTTTGCGCGCCCGCGGCGATCGCGACCGGTGTGCGGGACGCGCTGCTGCTGACCGCGCAGCCCTGCGTCACGCCGGCGAGCAGATTGGCCGCGCCCAGTGCGATCAGCTCCTGGTTGCGGTCCGGCGCATCGCCTGCCCGTGCGGAAAGCGCGCGCGACAGCATGCTGATGTCGGCGAATGACACCAGTGCGACGGCGATCGCGCCGGACGCAAGTGCGCCCACGTCGGCAAGCGAGACGGCCGGCAGGTGCGGGGCGGGCATGCCGGCCGGCAACGCGCCGACCGTGGCGATGCCGTGCAACGACGGCAGGCGAGCGGCGAGCGTTGCCGCCAGCACGGCGATCAATATGCCGGGCCAGCGCGGCGTCACGCGTTTGATCAGGATGATGGTCGCCAGCACCGCGACGCCGAGCAAACCGGCAGCGGTGGAAAAACGACCGTCGACGAAGGCATGCACGATGTGCGGCACGGTGGAAAACACGTCGCTGCCCGACACCGGCATGCTGAACAGTTCGGGCAGCCGCCCGACCACGAGTGCGATGGCGATGCCGTTGAGGTAACCGTACTGGATCGGGCGCGACAGCAGATCGGTGACGAAGCCGAGACCGAGCGCGCCGAGCAGGATGCAGATCGCGCCGGCCGAGAGCGCCAGCGCGCCGGAAAGCGCGATCGCGCGCTGCGGATCATGGGCGGCAAGCGGGACGATGGCACCCGCGATCAGCGCCGCCAGCGCGGAATCCGGGCCGAGAACGAGAATCCGGCTCGGGCCGAGCAGCGCATAGGCGAGCAATGCAGCAATCGACGCATAGAGGCCCGTGATGGCGGGCAGCCCGGCTGCCTGCGCATAGCTCATGCCGACCGGCACTAGGACGGCCGAAAGCGCGATCCCCGCGTACAGGTCGCGCGAAAGCCACGCACGACGATAGTGCGCGAGCAGCGCTACACCCGGGAGCATGCGGGTGATCCGTCCGGATAACGCGCGGTTCATCGCGGAAAGGTCGGGACGAAAGGGTTGCCTTGCCCCGACAGCCAGACGTTCATCGGAATGTGGCCGCCCCCGAATAGACGCGTGAAACCGCGCAGCAACAGGGGCCGTCGCAGCGGCGACGGAGGCCGAGGCACGACGCCACGACGCCGGGCATCACGCCACCTTGAGCGTGGAAAGCTGCAGCGCCTGGGCGAAGCGGGCCAGTGTGGCGATCGATCCCGTCACGCTTTCGTACCGCTCGCGCCCGATCTGCCCGTCGAGTATCACGAGCATGCCGGCGTCTCGAGCGAGCGCGACGAGTGCCACCGTGTCGAGCGCGGCTGTGTCGGACGTGTCAGATGTGGCGGCCCGCATCTCCGAATCGGAACGATAGTCGGCGTGTGACATGACGTCTCTCCCAGGTTGTTGTGCGATCGGTGTGCCGGTCGGCCGGTATCCGTAGTTTCAGTATCGTTGCCGCGCACCCCCGATTCAATCAGCCGGCCCTGAAGTCGCGGTAGGAAACACGCCCGCGTCGTCGGCGGATTCCTACACTGCGCGGGGCTTCGCAGACGCCTTGCAGCGTGCCGGCGCGCGTTCCCGACGCCGCGCATACCAGCTTCCGATCGCGTGCCAGATCGCCGCGGCGGATTCGCAATACGTGAACAGTTCCAGATCGCGGCGGTCGATCATCCCTTCGTCCGCGAGAAACGCCAGGTCGACCGCGCGGCGCCAGTACGCCTCGCCGACGAGGACGACCGGCAGCGGCGCGATCTTGCGCGTCTGCAACAGGGTCAGCACCTCGAACAGCTCGTCGAACGTGCCATAGCCGCCAGGGAAGAAGACGGCCGCTTTCGCGCGCTCGAGCAGGTGCAGCTTGCGGATCGCGAAATAGTGAAACCGGAAGCAGAGATCCGGCGTGATGTACGGATTCGGCGCCTGCTCGCGCGGCAGCTCGATATTGAAGCCAATGCTCGGGGCGCCGCGCTCGTAGGCGCCGCGGTTGGCGGCTTCCATGATGCCGGGGCCGCCGCCGGTGACGATGGCCAGCCGCGCGGTGCGCGTGCACCGGTCGGCATGGGCGACGATGCGCCCGAACTCGCGCGCGACGCGGTAATACACGCCGTATTCGACGAGCCGGCTGGCAATCATGACGGCGCGCCGCCGGCTCGGGTCGTGCGGACGCTCCGCGAGCAGGCGATTCGCTTCGTCCAGCCGCGCGTTGGCGACCGACGGCGCGACGATACGCGTGCTGCCATAAATCACGACCGCATGGCCGATCCGCTCGTTCTGCAGGCGCTCCTCGGCCTTCCAGTAATCGAATTGCAGCCGGATACCGCGCATGCCGGAGCCTTCCAGAACGGTCGCATCGTCGTTGGCCCGGGTGCGGTTCGGGATTTTGGCGGTGCGCCGCGCGCGGCGTGAGATGCGCTGGATGCCATCCATGCGGACGACGGCATCGGGCCTCGTGCGTAGCCGTTTGCCAGGCGCCTTCGCGATGGTCGCGACGGGGGCGGGACGGCGGCGTGCGTTGCCTTTTGCCATGCCGGCGGGAGCGCGTTTGACGGTGGTCGACATCAACGGAAGCGCCGTGCGACGGTCACTGGCTCAGCACCCATTGCACGAGCTGGTGCGCGTCGTCGGCAGACAGCGGCCCGCCGCGATCGATGGCCGACGGCATCGGCGTGTCGCCCCAATGCATACGACCGCCGACGCGCAGCTTGCTCTCCAGCTCCGCGGCGGCGTGCGGATCGTCGCGGTACCGCTCGGCGATCTCGTGAAACGACGGCCCGAGGAACGTCATGTCCTGCGTATGACAGAACATGCAGTGCTGCGCGTTGACGAGCTCGGTCGGCTCGGGCACGGTCGTCTGCGCGGCGGCCATGCCGGCCATGCCCGTCGTCACGGCGATCGCGCAGAGGGCGGCGTAACGCATGATGCTCATGTTCGTTTCCTCGTCGAGATCAGGAGAAGGAGACCACTTCGTCGAGCGGGCGACGCGGCGAATGCGGCGTATGCGGACCGCGCCCGACGCGCAGCAGCAACTGCGGCTGGCCGCGCAGTCCGAGCATATGGCAGAGATGGGCACGCAACCCGGCCGTCTCGATCGGCTGGTTCAGGTACGACGCGGTATAGCCCGCGCGCGTCGCAACGAGCAGGATGCGCTCCAGCGCCTGGCCGGCGGCGAGCCACGCTTCGCGATCGTCGCGCAAGGTCGCGATGCACACGATCAACGGCGATGCGCCGACGAGCTGGTGATGCAGCGCGGCCAGCCCGTTGCCGAGATCGAAGGTCCGTACCGCCATCGTCACGACGGGCGCGGCGAAGTCCAGCAACGTCGGCACGCCTGCCGCGAATGCCGGCATGCCGTCGACGTGCCGGCGCGGATCGATCCAGCTCGCCAGCTCCCGCCTGAAGCGCGGGTCCGCGAACTGCTGACGGTCGGCTTCGGCGACCAGCTCCGCGACGCGTGCGCGATGCGCGATCGAGTCGACGCACGCGACGTCGGCGCCTTCCGCGACACCGGCCGCGATCAACGCTTTCTGGATCTCGTCCGGCACGGTCGTCGATTCGAAAGGGGCGCGCGTCGTGACGCGGTCAGGAATCGCATCGAACAGCGCGCCTAGGGACGCATCGGAATAGCCGTCGTCGCAGATCCGGACCGTCGCAAGGAGATCGGGGTCGACTTCGGAAGGGAACGTGCTGATCGTGTGGGCGAGCCCGGCGTGATCGAGCGCGACACGCAGGTTGAGCAACGCCGCGCCGCAGCTGATGATCAGTTCGCGATCGAACGGATCGACCACGGGCAACGCGCGAACGCGATCCGCGCACAAGGAAATCGTGGCGCCGTTGACCAGGAAGCGCCACGGCTGGGAATTGTGGCTGGACGGAGCCAGCACCGCATAGCCCAGCAACTCCCTCAACTGATGCTCGGGACGGGCGCTTGCGGCAAGCGGGGGAACGGATATCATCGATCATCTCCAGGTTGCCGCGCGGGCGGCGTCACGCCACTTCATCGTGTCAGCAACCGTCCGGCGGCCGTTGACCCACGTCAAGCGCCCTTCATCGGGGCCAACGCAGGCGGTCCCCGACGACTACGCTTGGGAAGCGAATCGCGCGAAACCGGTCGCGCAGGGAGGCGAGCATGCTTGCGATGATGTTTGATGGCACGACACCGCATTTGCGCGAAGCACGCGTGCCGGATCCGTCGCCCGCGGCGGGCCAGCTGCTGATCGACGTACATGCATGCGGCGTCTGCCGGACCGATCTGCACGTCGTCGACGGCGAGCTCGCGCACCCGAAGCTGCCGCTGATTCCAGGGCACGAAATCGTCGGAACGGTTCGCCGACTGGGCGAAGGCGTGACGGCCTTCGCCGTGGGCGACCGCGTAGGCGTTCCGTGGCTAGGGTCGACGTGCGGGCATTGCGCGTACTGCACGTCCGGCCGCGAGAACCTGTGCGACAGCCCCGGATTCACCGGCTATACGATCGACGGCGGCTATGCCGAGTGCGCGGTCGCCGATCACCGCTATTGCGTGCATCTGCCGCAACGCTATTCCGATCTGGAGGCGGCGCCGCTCCTGTGCGCCGGCCTGATCGGTTATCGAACCTTGCGCATGGCGGGCGGCGCACGCCGCATCGGCATCTACGGTTTCGGGGCGGCGGCCCATCTCGTCGCGCAGGTCGCGCATTTCGAAGGACGCAAGGTGTTCGCGCTGACGAAGCCCGGCGACATGGCGGCACAGCAGCTCGCGCTGTCGCTGGGTGCCGCGTGGGCCGGCGGCAGCGACGAAGCGCCGCCGGAGCCGCTCGATGCCGCGCTGATTTTCGCGCCGGTGGGCGCGCTGGTGCCGGCCGCGCTGCGCGCGGTCGACAAAGGCGGGATCGTCGTGTGCGGCGGCATTCACATGAGCGACATCCCGGGCTTTCCGTACGCGTGGCTGTGGGGCGAGCGCCGCATCGCATCGGTGGCCAATCTGACGCGTGCGGACGCAGTCGAATTCATGCGGATCGCCGCCGCGATGCCGCTGCGGGTCGAGGCGGTGCGCTACGCGCTGACGGATGCGAACCGCGCACTCGACGACCTGCGCGGCGGGCGCGTATCGGGCGCCGCCGTGCTGGGCATGCGCGGTTGATCGCCTCGACGGCTTCGGGGCGCGCTCAGATCTGCCGCAGGCCGTCCGAATCGACGATCCGGATCTGCTTGCCTTGCGCTGCGAGGAGCCCCTTGTGCTGGAACTTCGACAGCATGCGGCTGACCGTTTCGAGCTTCATGCCGAGATATTCGCCGATTTCGTCGCGCGTCATCCGCAGCACGAATTCCGCGGCCGAGTAGCCGCGCGCCTTGAAGCGCGCGGAAAGATTCAGCAGGAACGCGGCCACCCGCTGCTCGGCACTCATCGTGCCGAGCAGCAGCATCTGGGAGGATTCGCGCACGATCTCGCCGCTCATCATTTGATACACGTGATGCTGCATGGGACGCACTTCCCGGCACATCTGCTCGAGCTGGCCGAACGGGATGATGCAGACCGTGCTGTCCTCGAGCGCGATCGCGTCGCCGTTGTGGTGCCCGGTGTGCACGCCATCCAGCCCGAGCGATTCGCCGACGATCTGAAAGCCGGTGATCTGCTCGTCGCCGTCGCGATGCATCACGATGGTCTTGAACGATCCGGTTCTCACTGCATAAATGCTGTTGAATGCGTCGCCCGCGCGGAACAGCGTTTCGCCGCGCCTGACGTGGCGCGTCGTGCAGATCATCGCGTCGACGCGCACGAAATCGTCGGGCGAAAGATCGGGCGGCAGGCAGACGGTACGCAATGCACACGTCGAACAACGGGACGCGGCGCGCTTGGGCTGATCCGTCGGTTCGACGGCGTGCAGCGGGATGAACGGGCGTAACGGCATGGTCGTCAAGACTTCTGCACTGCTCTGCATGATCGGCTCCAGTTCGGGGGCAGCGGCGGCTCGCCGTCGGGCGGGGTGCGCTGACCGTTGTACCGGCGGCCTTGGTCTCTGCCGCCTTCCTGTCGGGAAAACCCCACCGGACGCGCCGGGAGACCGATATGCCGGTCTCGTCGATGATGCGGCCTTGGCTCCGGGAGGCACGTGTGTTCGCTTTTCTTGATGTGCAGTATGGATGTTGCGCAACGTCAAGAAAATCAGCCGGAATTGAAGTTGGCGTAGGTGAGATGGAAGTCTTGTAGGGGGGTTCCTACAAAGGCGCGGCAACTTGTCGCGAGCGTCGCCGCGCCCGCATGGCCGTCGTCAGCGAGACTTTCGGGGCATCAAGACCGGGGCGCGGCCATGCCGGATGCCGCTGTCAGAGGTCGTCCGGGTCCTCGAACAGCTTGTGGCGCATCGCGTAGCGCACGAGTGCCGTGTCGTTCGGCATCTGCATCTTCTCGAGGATCCGCGTCTTGTACGTGCTGACGGTCTTGACGCTGACGCAGAGCGCCTGCGCGATTTCGGAAATCGACTCGCCGATGGTGACGCGCCGGAAGACGTCGAACTCGCGGTCGGACAGGCGCTGGTGCGGCAGGAGATCGGTCGGCTCGTTCAGACTTTGCGCGAACTGCTCGGCCATGGTCAGGCTGACGTAGACGCCGCCGGCCGCGATCTTGCTCAATGCAGCGACCAGTTCGGCGCTGGCACTTTCCTTGGTCATGTAGCCCGAGGCGCCCGCCCGGAACGCACGCACCGCATATTGCTGTTCGGCATGCATCGTCAGCACGAGGATATGCAATCCCGGCTTCTCGTCCTTGACCTGCTTGATGAGTTCGACACCGTTGCGGCCGGGCATCGACAGGTCGAGCACCAGCACGTCGGCGTCCCTGTCGCGCATGAGCGCGATCGTCGAGGCACCGTCGTGCGCTTCCCCGACGACCTCGAAACCGCTTGCGCTCTGCAGGATGTGTCGAAGACCCTCCCTGACGAGTGCGTGGTCGTCGGCGATGAGTACCCTGATCATGACAGCACATCTCCTTGCTGGATGGCGTGAAGCGGCAGCGCCACGGTGATCGTGAATCCCGCGCCTGGCCGGTTGTCGATCGTCACCGTCCCGTCGAGCATGTGCGCGCGCTCGCGGATGCCGATCAGGCCGAACGACGGGCGTTCCTGCGCATCGCGGGTGTGCTCCGGCGCGCCGTGACCGTTGTCCGCGATGCGCAGCATGCAATATCCGTCTTCCACTTTCAATGCCAGCTTCACGTTCGTGGCGTCCGAGTGCCGCGCGACGTTGGTCAGCGCCTCCTGCACGATGCGGAACAGCGTGGTCGCGCCGGTGCCGGTGAACGCGGTATCGACGGGCGCGATGTCCCGGTCGACCGTGATCCGGTAGCGGCGCGTGAAATCGTTTGCAAGCCATTCGATCGCCGGGACGAGGCCCAGGTCGTCGAGCATCACCGGCCGCAGATCGGCCGCGATGCGCCGCACGGACGCAACGATCGAATCGATCAGGCGATGCATGCCGCCCAACTGCTCGCGCACACCGGTATTGGGGGCGACAACACCACCGAGCCCCAGCTCGACGGCCGAGAGATCCATCTTGAGCGCGGTGAGTTGCTGGCCGAGGTCGTCGTGCAACTCGCGGGCGATGCGCGTCTTCTCCTCCTCGCGCACGTTCTGCAGGTTGGCGGACAGGTCGCGCAGTTCCTCGCGTGACTGCTTGAGGGCATTTTCCGCGCGCATGCGCTCGGTCACGTCGCGCAGCATGACCGTGTATAGCTTGCCGGTGCCGTCGCGAATCTGCGAGATCGACGCCTCGATCGGAAACTCGGTGCCGTCGGCGCGCAAGCCGAACAGCACGCGCTGCCGCCCCATCTGGCGCTCCGACACGCCCGTCACGCCGAATTGCTCGACGTGTCGCGCATGCGCGGCGCGGAAGCGCTCGGGGATGAAGCGGGACAGCGGCGCACCGACCGCCTCCATCGCGGAGACGCCGAACACGCGTTCGGCGGCCGGGTTGAAGATCACGATCGTCTGGCTTTCGTCGACGGTGATGATGGCCTCCATCGACGACCGGATGATGCCCATCATCCGCGCCTCGGTGGGTTGGCTGTCGCCGGCGGGCATACCGGCGAGCCCTCGCTTCGCGACGACCTGCTGCACGAGCGCGGCCAGCGTCAGCGAGAGCGCGGTGCCGGCCAGCAGGACGGCCATCATGAAGCCGGACGTGTCGGCGCGCGGCGCGCTGTAGCGCAGCGAGAGCGGCGTGCCGCCGAACGTCAGCGTATCGGTTCGCTGGAGCATGTCGCGTGCGGCAGTCGAGTCGCCGACGCCGACGCCTCCGGAGTACACCGGCGCGGCCGGATTGTCGGCCGTGATTTCCAGGTGCAAGCGGTCGAGAACGGACGAATCGACGAGGCGATCCGGATTCAGCGCCGCAAAAACGTACCCGGTGGCCGTCGCGTGCTGCGGCCCGGACGAAGCGATATCTTGAGTGTTCCCATAAATCGGCAGGTACAGCGTCAGGTCCGTCCGGGCAATCATTGAATCAGTGCTGTCCTGGATCGCGTTCGCGGCGAGCGCGACCCTGCCGGTTTCCGCCGTGCGCTGCAGCGCCTGCCGGGTCGCCTGATTGTCCTCCGCCGCGCTCGGCTCGATTCTCCCGAGGCTGCGGACGGGCGACTGCAATCCGTCCAGATTCAGACTGGCGAGATAGCGGCGCCACGCAGCCCCGGATTGCGGCGCGGGCAGGGTTGACGCAAAGCCGCGCGCGCTGCGCAATACGGCAGCCGCGCCGAGGAGGGTGCGCCGAAGGTCGGCCGTCGCGAGTATCGCGGTTTGCTCGAACCTCGCCTGGGCGACGTGCCGTGCCCCGTTCTGCAGTGCCCGGGACGCCGCAAACGTTGCAGTCAGGCCAAGCGCCAGCGTTAGCAGCGCGGCCATGGCTGCATATCGCGCAGGCCGAGTCCGGTGCGACGCCGGCCCGGCCCTGGAGGGGGGCGAATTCGTTGTCATTGCCGTTGATCCTGACGGACTTCGTCGGTGGCTGGCTGGCGGCGGGCCGGACGCGAGGCACGAACAGCGGGGCGGGCCGCAACTGCGATATCGCCCCGGATTGTGCGCGCTTTCCTTACGTTCGCCAATCAGGACCGATGCGTACGGGCGGCACCGTGCGTGCTTGACCCGTGTCAACGGAAAGGCGCCCGCCGGGATCAGACTGGTTTCACGAACCGGTCGAACCCGGACGACGGCAGGGAGGCACCATGTACCAAAGGATCTTTGTGGCACTCGACGGCAGCCGCAGTGCGCGGCTCGCGCTCGACGAGGCGATTTCGCTCGCCCGCGATTCGGGCAGCCTGGTCATCGCCATGTGCGTGGTATCGGATGCGCCGCGGCTGGCCGACGTCGACAGCGGCTATATCGACCAGCGCGACCCGGCCGGACTGGACGCGGACAGGGCCGCTGTCGCGGTCTCGGACGCGGAAACCGCGTTCCAGCTGTCCGGCGTGCGTGGCATCGCGCAAACGATCGACGCGTGCGGAGAGGACATCTCGGACGTGCTGGCGCGAGCCGCCGACGAATGCGATGCGGATCTGATCGTGATGGGCACGCATGGCCGGCGCGGCGTGCGCCGTGCGTTGCTCGGCAGCGTCGCCGAATCGCTGGTGCGAATCGCAAATCGGCCGGTGCTGGTCGTACGGGAGGGGCCGGGCGCCTGCGCCAGCATGTTGTGACGGTCGGAGCAGGAAACGGGGCAGCCGCGAGTGGCCGACCCCGTTTTGGTTCGCTCAGTGAGACAGCAGGACCGGCACCGTCATCGTCTCGAGGATCGTGCGCGTCGCGCCGCCCAGCACGCGTTCGTGCATGCGCGCATGGCTGTACAGGCCCATCACCAGCAGATCCGCGTGCAGGTCGGTCGCCCGGTTCAGCAGCGTCGCACCCACGCTCACCGACCGTTCGCGCGGCGTGGTCGAGAACGAGGCGCGAATGCCGTGCCGTTCGAGATACGCGGCGACGTCGACACCCGCCGGCGTCTTGTCCGGATCGGGCTGCCCGCGGGCGACCGTCTCGACGTTGACGAAGCGCGCGCGGGTGAGCAGCGGCAGTGCGTCGGCCATCGCGCGCGCGGCCTCGCGCCCGCCGTCCCAGCCGATCAGCACGTTCTCGCCGAGCGTTCGCACGTCGCCCGCGTAGGGTACGACGAGCGCCGGGCGCCCGCTGCCCATCACGACGTCCTCGACGAAATGCCGTGCGACGTAGGTCAGGCGGTCGTCGGGGTTCTCCTGGCCGAGCACCAGCAGATCGGCGTGGCGCGCATGCAGGACCGCGGCCTCGGTGACGTTGCCGGTCGGCGCCTGCCATTCGACGCTGCGCCCGGCGCGTTCGGCGGCGATCAGGAACCTTTCTTCCGCGTCCTTGCGCCGCTGGTCGCACAGGCGTTCGTAGACCGCCAGCTTCAGCGGTTCGTCGGGCCGTCGCAACGGCTCGAAGAGGTCCTGGCAAACCACGTAGAGGCCGATCAGATGGGCGTTCCAGCGTCCCGCGAGTTCGAGGGCGAGGTCGACGCGCGTCGCACAGCGCTCGCTGTCGTCGAGATGAACGAGCAGGGTCTTGTAGCTCATGACGGCTCCTTTTCGGTTGATGCCGCGGTGGTCTCGGCGGACGCCTTCGCCGCGCTGCTCGCCGGAATCATCAGGACCGGGCACCTGGCCTGACGCAGCACGCGCTCGGCCACGCTGCCGAGGAAGAGGCGCTGGAAACCGCGCCGGCCGTGCGTGCCCATCACGATCAGGTCGGCGTTGATCTCGCCGGCGAGACCGACGATGTGTTGCGCGACGTCTTCACCCGCCGGCGCGACATTGGAGATCCTCGGCGTGCCGGCCACGTCGCGCGCTTTCATGCGTTTCGCCGCGTCTTCTGTGACGCGCAGCCCTTCCTCGCGGAATGCATCGATCAGGATCGACGGGTCGTATCCGTACGTGTCGTACGCCGGCACCAGGAAATCGACGACATAGACGGGAGTCAGCCGTGCACCCGTCTCCGACGCGAGGTTCAGCGCGGCGTCGAGTGCGCGGGACGACGTATCACTGCCGTCGAGCGCAACCAGAATGTTCGAGTACATGACGTGTCCCCTGAACGGATGTTGATGCAATCATCATCGGCGCGCGCACGCCGATCGCGCTGATCTGGATCAACCGTCGCGGTTGCCGCGCAGCACGCGCACCGCGGCGCGCGCCGCGACCCACGCTTCGTTGGTCGGCTCGACGACCACGGTGACCGCGCTCGACGCGGACGACACGACATGCGCGTGGGCGGCATTCGCGCGCGCGTCGAGCGCGATGCCGAGCCACCCGAGCGACGCGCAGATCCGCTCGCGCAGTTCCGCCGAGTGTTCGCCGATGCCGGCGGTGAAGACCAGCATGTCGAGGCCGCCCAGCAGCGCGGTCAGCGCGCCGGTTTCACGCACGATGCGATGGACGTACAGCGCCAGCGCGTCGCGGGCCGGCTCGTCGCCGGCCGCTTCGCAAGCGAGCAGCACGCGCGGATCGCCGGATGCCCCCGACACGCCCTTGAGCCCCGACTCGTGATACAGCAGGTGTCCCAGTGCGTCGCCGGACAGCTTGCCGACCTCGAGCAGGTGGAGGACGACGCCAGGGTCGAGCGTCCCGCAGCGGGTGCTCATCATCAATCCGTCGAGCGCGGAGAAGCCCATGGTCGTCGCGACGCTGCGGCAGTCGCGCAGCGCGCACAGGCTCGCGCCGCTGCCGAGATGGGCGGCGATCACGCGGCCATGCGCACGTGCGCCGAACGATTCGGCGAGCGCGATGGACAGGTATTCGTACGACAGCCCATGGAATCCGTAGCGGCGCACGCCCTGGTCGAACCACGCATGCGGCAACGGCAGCAGCTGCTCGACGCGCGGCAGCGTGCGATGAAACGCGGTGTCGAACACGGCGATCTGCGGGACATCCGGAAACGCGTCGCGCAGCGCGTCGATCGCATCCAGGCTGTGCGGCTGATGCAAGGGTGCCAGCGGCGTCAGCGTGCGCAGCGCGTCCAGCGCTTCACCGTCGATGACCATCGGCTCCACGTATCGCGCGCCGCCGTGTACGACGCGATGTGCGATCGCGCCCAGCGTGATGTGCGGCAACCGTACGCGAATCCACATCGCGATCTGCGCGAGCACGGCGCGGTAGGGATCGCCCCCGACGAGCGGCAGCGAACCGTCCGAATCGGCATCGAACCGGATCGACACGCTGTTGCCGGCCGCGACCGCTTCGCCGCCGTGCAACGGCTGCCGCACGGGATCGCCGTGCGGCGGATACGCGAAGATCGAGAACTTGACGCTCGACGAACCGGCATTCACGACGAGCAGTGCGAGCGTACGCATCGGCCGGCTCAGTGCGACATCAGCACTGGCAGCGTCATCGACGCCAGCACAGTGCGCGTGGCGCCGCCCATCACCAGCTCGCGCCAGCGCGGATGGCCGTAGGCGCCCATCACCAGCAGGTCGGAACCCGTTTCATAAGCGCGCGACAGCAACGTGTCGCCGATCGCCGAGCCGGCGCCGGCATCGATATCGAGCACGTTCACGTCGCGTGCATGGCGCGCCAGCATCAGCGCGGCGTCGGCGGCCGGAATACGCGTGGTTGCCGCTTCCGAATTGCCGTCGATCACGGCGGCGACCGTCGTGCGCTTCGCGTGTTCGAGAAAGGGAATCGCGTCCTGCGCGGCGCGGGCCGCTTCCCGGCTGCCGTCCCACGCGACGAACACCCGTTCGCCGATCGACGGGAATTCGCCGGTATACGGCACGAACAGCACCGGGCGACCGGCGGACAACACGAGGTTTTCAGGAAACTGGTCGTCGATGAAGGTCTCGGGATCGTTCGGGTCGCTCTGGCCCGCGATCACGAGGTCGGCCAGGCGTGCGGCACGCGGCACGGCCAGGTTCGCGCGATCGTCGGCACGCACCCAGGCGGCCTGCACTTTCGCGCGGGCCGTCTCCGCATGGAACAGGCGTTCCAGCGCGGCGAGCCGTTCGTCGCGCTGTTCGCGGTGTTCACGGAAGTAATCGGCGGACCCGGCCATCACGTAGAACGAATGCGGTTCCGGTGTGTAGACCGCGTACAGGCCGGTCAGATGCGCACCGAAGCGCCGGGCGAGACGCAACGCGAGCTCGAGCCGCGAATGCGCGCGGGCGCTCGAATCGAGGTGCACGACTATGCTCTTGTAGCTCATCGGGATCGCTCCATCGACGGGGGAACCGCCAGTGCAATCCAGTCTACGGAGCAGGGTTTCCGCGTACTTGACTCAGATCAACGGCCCCCTTGCGCGATGCCCGCACAGTGAAGCGGTCGCGATGCCGATCCCGGGCAGGCGGCATGTGGCGGAATGCCAACCCATTGACCGGATCGAAAGAGGAAAGCCGATGAGTACGTACGCTTTGACGACACCGAATGACGTTTGCCGCGCGGGCTGCGATCTCGCGTTGCGCATGGTCGCGCAGAACCGCGACTGGCAGCATGAATGGCATGCGCTGGCAGGGCGGCGCATCGAGCGCGACCGCGACGCGGTTCGTCATCTGCAGCAGGCGCTTGCGGACACGAAGGAGTGGACGGCCTTCGGCGAGGCGGCCCGGCAGGTGATGAGCGACTACGCGATCGCGAGCGTCGCGATCTGGCAGGATGCCACCGAGCTGTGCATGCGAGCGCAATACGAGAGCGCCGGCGCATGGCGCACCTGGGCGCGCGAATGCGGCGCAGGCGCGCTGTCGCGTTATCAGACCGACTGGTTGCCCGATCTGGAACGACTGGCCGTGGTCAACGAAGCCAGCATGCCGTGGGCAGACTGGATGACGGCACTGGAACGCGGGATCGAGGACGTGGCCGGCGCGGCGCCGGGTGCCCCCCGCCGCCTGAACGGCATGGCTGGCGCACGGGAGAACGGCCATGCGCGCTGAACGTGTCGCGTTCATCACGGGAGGCATGGGTGGGCTCGGCGCCGCGATCAGCCGTCGCCTGCACGATGCCGGCATGACGGTGGCGGTGTCGCACACCGAAGGCAACGACCACGTCGCGACGTGGCTCACGCACGAACGCGAGGCGGGCAGGACGTTCCACGCGTTCGAGGTCGACGTCGCCGACTACGATTCGTGCCAGCATTGCGGGGCCCGCGTGCTGGCCGAGTTCGGGCGCGTCGACGTGCTCGTCAACAATGCCGGGATCACGCACGACGCCACCTTCGTGAAGATGACCAAGAGCATGTGGGATGCGGTGCTGCGCACCAATCTCGACGGCATGTTCAACATGACGAAGCCGTTCGTGCCGGGAATGATCGAGGCCGGCTTCGGGCGGATCGTGAACATCGGCTCGGTGAACGGTTCGCGCGGCGCATACGGGCAGACGAACTACGCGGCCGCGAAGGCTGGCATCCACGGCTTCACGAAGGCGCTGGCGCTCGAGCTAGCGCGCCACGGCGTCACGGTCAACACGGTTGCGCCTGGCTATCTGGCGACCGCAATGCTCGAGACGGTGCCGAAGGAAGTGCTCGACACGAAGATCCTGCCGCAGATTCCGGTCGGCCGCCTTGGCAATCCTGACGAAATCGCCGAGCTCGTCGCCTTCCTGTGTTCCGACGCGGGGGCTTTCGCGACGGGCGCGGAATTCGACGTCAACGGCGGCATGCACATGCGATGAAAGCATCCGTCATGCACTTGCCGATCGAGCACGAATCGATGCGGCCAACGGGTACGAGCGAACCGGCGTCGCGCGCGGCCGAATGCACGCCGGTCCGCACGTCGCCCACCGAACAATGGAACCGCGCCGCGCATGCGAACGTGGCCGCGATGACCTTCGGGCTGTCGCCCGCGTCGATGGCGCTGGCCATGCTCGACTGGGGCGCGCATCTGGCCGTGTCGCCGGGAAAATGCTTCGAGCTCGCGACGCAGGCGTGGCTGGCTGCCGCTGCACCGGCCGCAAGCCGGGGCGAGGGCGAGGCCGACGAGGCCGACACGAGCGGTCTGGCCGTGCACGCCGGGCAGGCCGACCCGCGCTTCGCCGCGCCCGCGTGGGCCGGATGGCCGTTTTGCGCGTATCGCGACGTCTTCCTGTCGATCCAGCGCTGGTGGCGCGACGCGACGCGCGGCGTGCCGGGTGTCGAACGGCACCACGAGGAACTGGTCGGATTCATCGCGCGACAGTGGCTCGACGCGTGCTCGCCGGGCAATTTCCTGGCGACCAACCCGGTCGTGCTCGACGCGACGATGCGCAGCGGCGGCGCGAATCTCGCGGCAGGCTTCCGGCACTGGCTGGACGACGCGAATGCGTTGCTCGATCGCACGAGCGGCACGCGGGCCCGCGACACTCGCAGCTATCTGCCGGGGCGCGACGTGGCGATCACGCCGGGCCGCGTCGTGTGGCGCAACGCGCTGTGCGAGCTGCTGCAATACGACCCGACGACGCCCACCGTGGCACGCGAGCCGATCCTGATCGTGCCGTCGTGGATCATGAAGTACTACATCCTCGACCTGCAGCCGCACGATTCGCTGATCCGCTTCCTGGTCGATGCCGGCCACACGGTGTTTGCCGTGTCGTGGCGCAATCCGGGCGCGGAGGCGCGCGAGCTCGGGCTCGACGATTATCTGCGTGACGGGTGCATGGCGGCGCTCGACGCCGTCCGGTCGACCTGCGGCGAAGCCGTCCACGCGGTCGGCTACTGCCTTGGCGGCACGCTGCTGGCGATCGCTGCGGCGGCGCTCGCGCGCGACGGGCGGCAGCACGACGCATTGCGGTCCGTCACGTTGCTGGCGGCGCAGACCGATTTCAGCGAACCTGGCGAACTCGGCCTCTTCATCGACGCGAGCGAACTGTCCGCGCTCGATGCGCTGATGTGGCGGCAGGGCTACCTGGACGGCGCGCAGATGTCCGCCGCGTTCCAGCTGCTGAACGCGCGCGACCTGATCTGGTCGCGCATGATGAGCGAATACCTGCTCGGCACGCGCACCAAGCCGAATGACCTGATGTCGTGGAACGAGGACACCACGCGCATGCCGTATCGGATGCATACGGAATACCTGACGCGGCTCTTTCTCGACAACGATCTCGCGGCCGGCCGCTACTGCGTCGACGGGCGACCGGTCGCGCTGTCGGATATCGACGTGCCGACGTTCGTGGTCGGGACCGAACGCGATCACGTGTCGCCCTGGCATTCCGTCTACAAGCTGCATCTGCTCACGCACCACGCGCTGACGTTCGTGCTGACCTCCGGCGGCCACAATGCCGGCATCGTGTCCGAGCCCGGGCATCCGGGGCGCCACTATCGCTGCGCGACGCGCGCGCCCGGCGCGCCTTATCGCAGCCGGCACGATTTCGTGAGCGAAACACCCGCGGTCGACGGTTCGTGGTGGGCATGCTGGCGCGACTGGTTGCGCGCGCATTCGTCGGGCGACGTGCCGGCGCGGGTGCCGGCCGCCGGCTTCGGCGCCGCACCTGGCACGTACGTGCTCGAGACATGAACATGAACCTGCATCCGGATGTGTCCGTTGGCGCGTGCCTGCCCGGGCTGTTGCCGCGCGCGGACGGCGAACTTCCCGAACTGATCGAGCGTGCGCGCCACGCGCCGCCGCTGACGGTGGCCGTCGTGCATCCGTGCGACACGGCCAGTCTCGTCGCGCTTGCCGCGATCAATGCGTCGCCGTTGGGCGCGTCGATCGAGCCGCTGATCGTCGCGCCGCGTGCGAAGGTGTTGCGCGTGGCGGACGAGGCGAGCGTCGATCTGTCGAAATGGACGATCGAGGACGTGCCGCACAGCCACGCGGCGGCGGCCCGGGCGGTGGCGCTCGCGAAGTCGGGCCGCGTCGGCGCGCTGATGAAGGGCAGCCTGCATACCGACGAGCTGATGGGCGCGGTCGTCGCCGCGGAATCGGGCCTGCGCACGGACAAGCGCATGTCTCACTGTTTCCTGATCGAGGCGCCCGCCTATCCGCGCCCGTTCCTGCTGACCGACGCGGCCGTCAATATCGCACCGGATCTCGCGCAGAAGGCGGCCATCACGCAGAACGCGATCGACGTCGCGCATGCGCTGGGCGTTGCGTGCCCGCGCGTGGCCGTGCTGTGCGCGGTCGAGACCGTCAATCCGGCGATGCGCTCGACGCTCGACGCGGCGGCGCTGGCGAAGATGGCCGAGCGCGGGCAGATCACGGGGGCGATCGTCGACGGCCCGCTCGCGTTCGACAACGCGATATCGCTGCGGGCCGCGCGCGAGAAGGGAATCGACTCGCCGGTTGCCGGCCGTGCCGACATCCTGGTCGTGCCCGATATCGAAGCGGGCAACATGCTCGCGAAACAGCTCGAATACCTGGGCGGTGCCGCCAACGCGGGCGTCGTCGTGGGCGCGCGCGTGCCGATCGTGCTGACGAGCCGCGCCGACGGCGTCGCCGTCCGGGTCGCCTCGTGTGCGCTCGCGGTGTTGCTGGCACAGGTCCGGCCTGACGCCGCCCCCATGCCTGAACAGGCCCCCCTTTCGATGGAGGAATCGCGATGAAAGCACTCGTTTACCACGGCCCAGGGCGCAAGGCGCTCGAACGGCGGCCCAAACCGGAACTGCAGTCGCCCACCGACGCGATCGTCCGCGTGACGCGCACGACGATCTGCGGCACCGATCTGCACATTCTCAAGGGCGACGTGCCGACGTGCGAACCGGGCCGCATTCTCGGTCATGAAGGCGTCGGTATCGTCGAGCAGGTCGGCGCCGCGGTTGATTCGTTGAAGCCGGGCGATCACGTGCTGATTTCGTGCATCTCGTCGTGCGGCCGCTGCGAGTATTGCCGTCGCGGACTGTATTCGCATTGCACGACCGGCGGCTGGATACTCGGCAACCGGATCGACGGCACGCAGGCCGAGTTCGTGCGCATCCCGCATGCGCCGACCAGCCTGTACCGGATTCCGGCCGGTTCGGACGAGGACGCGCTCGTGATGCTGTCCGACATCCTGCCGACCGGATTCGAATGCGGCGTGCTGAACGGCAAGGTGCAGCCGGGCTGCTCGGTCGCGATCGTCGGCGCGGGGCCGATCGGGCTGGCCGCGTTGCTGACCGCGCAGTTCTATTCGCCCGCGCGGGTCATCATGATCGATCCGGACAGCAACCGGCTCGAGGTTGCACGGCGTTTCGGCGCGACCGACTGCTTCGACGGCAGCGGCGGCGACCCGGTGGCGGAAGTCATGAAGCTGACCGACGGCGTGGGCGTGGATTGCGCGATCGAAGCGGTCGGCATTCCGGCGACGTTCGAGATGTGCACGTCGCTCGTGGCACCCGGCGGGGTCGTCGCGAACGTCGGCGTGCACGGTGTCAAGGCCGACCTGCACCTCGAGAAGCTGTGGGATCGCAACATCTCGATCACGACGCGGCTCGTCGACACGGTCAGCACGCCGATGCTGCTGAAAACCGTGGGCGCCGGACGCCTCGATCCGGCGCGCCTGATCACGCACCGGTTCTCGCTCGACGACGTGGAACGCGCGTACGACACGTTCGGGCGCGCCGCGCAAACCCATGCGTTGAAGGTCATCATCGAAGTCGGCTGATTGCCGGGCCGTGCGCGGCGGGAACCGGTGGCCTCCGCCTCCCGTCACGCGCGGCGGGCATTTCGCCCGCGATTCGTCGGCAATTCGCCGGCAGTCAGGACGACAGCGCGGCGGGTTCCTGCGTGTTGCTTGATTCAGCCTCGTCCAGATCGACGCACTGCCCGTAGGTCGGCACCTCGCACCGCCAGTGCAGGTTCTCCGAGATGCGGCGGCGCATGGCGTCCGCAGCAGCGGGTTCGCCATGCGTGACGAACGTCCGCACGGGCGCGCACTGCATCGTGCCGAGCCACTTCAGAATCTCTTCGTAGTCGCCATGGGCCGACAGCGTCGTGATCGACTCGACCTGAGCGCGCACGCGGACGTACTCGCCATGAATCTTCAGCGTCGGCTCGTGCGCCGCCAGCGCCGCGCCACGCGTGCCGGCGGCCTGATAGCCGACCAGCGCGATCGTGTTGCGCGCATCGGGCGCATAGCGGGTCAGGTGATGCAGCACGCGCCCGCCCGTCGCCATCCCGCTGCCGGCGATGATGACCATCGGGCCGTGGTGTTCGGCAATCGCCTTCGACTGGTCGACCGAGCGGATCATCGTCGCCGCGTGGCCGAGCGCATTCGCGTCGGAGACGGTCAGGCGGTGCTCGAGGATATGGTGACGATAGATCTCGGTCACGTCCGTCGCCATCGGGCTGTCGAGGAACACCGGGACGCGCGCCATGCGGCCGGACGCCTTGAGCCGCGCGATGTAGTGCAGGATTTCCTGCGCGCGGCCGACGGTGAAGCAGGGCATCACGACGACCCCGCCGCGCGCGAAGGTCTTGTCGAACATCGCGGCCAGTTCGTTCTCGGGATCCGACGTCGGATGGAGCCGGTCGCCGTATGTCGATTCCACGACCAGATAGTCCGCATGCGCGGGCGGGCGCGGCGGCTGCATGATCGGGTCGTGATACCGGCCGAGGTCGCCCGAGAACGCGAGCACCTTGTGGTCCCAGTGCATCACGACGCTCGCCGCGCCGAGGATGTGCCCGGCCGGGAGCAGGCGGAACGACAGGCTGCCGCCAAGCGCCGTGCATTCGTCGAAGGCGACGGGCTTCAGCAGGCGTAGCGCGCGCTGCGCATCGTCCAGCGTGTAGAGCGGTTGCGCCGGATGATGCTTCGAGTAACCGTGCCGGTTCGCGAAGTCGGCTTCCTCTTCCTGCAGCCGCGCGCTGTCGCGCAGCATGATGTCGCAGAGTTCGGCCGTGGCCGCCGTGCAGTACACCGGCCCGCGATAGCCTTCGCGTACCAGCACCGGAAGATAGCCGCTGTGATCGATGTGCGCGTGCGTGAGCACGACCGCACTCAGCGTGTCGGGCGCGAGCGGCAGCGCTCCCCAGTTGCGCAGCCGCAGGTTCTTCGTCCCCTGGAACAGGCCGCAATCGACCAGGACGCGCCGGCCGCCGTGCTCGACCAGATACTTCGAGCCGGTCACCGTCTCGGTCGCGCCGAGAAATGTCAGTTTCATGGATTGCCTCACCGGAAGTCGACGGAACAGTAAGTCGATTAGATTCCGAACGCGCGGGCAGCGGTTGACCGAAATCAGGAATTGAGGGATCACCATGCCGTCCGGGCGAGATTCCCCGACGGCGCCCGGTTTGACGACGATCAACTGCGAGCCGCGGCGGCGGCAGGATAGTGATTTCGTGCGCGCATGCGGTGTCGTGTCGTGACCCGTTATCCGCGCATGCCGTGCGCGCGATGCGTATCGGCATCACGAGTCTTTCGGGATGAACCCATCATGACGTTGATCGCCAATCTGGATGGCGCCGGGCCCCTTTACCGGCTGTGCTTCGTCCGCTCGCCGTGGGCGTGGTTCACATGCTTGCCGCTCGACGAGCAATGCGGCGAGCGCTGGGCGGACGTGCCGTACCAGAATGCCGCGAAACCGCCGTACAGCTATTCGCGCGCGCAATTGCTCCGGGTCGCGTTCGACGCGCCGAGTCTTTTGCCGCCCGAGGCCGGGCGGCACGGGCACGCGTGGAGCGTCCAGCAGATCAACCACGGCGCGGCGCCATGGCTGCGCAGCGAGGATTTCGTCGATGCGTTGACGCTGACCGTGCCGGCCGGAGCGACGCTCGCCACGTTCGTCGAAAGGATCGAGGCCGCCGGCGGCACCGTCTACGGGCCGCTCGGCTGGGCGGAATTGCCGCCGTGGCAGCGGCCCGACGTCGCGGCGCAGACGGGCTGAATGGGGCCAGACGGGCTTGAATGGGCCTGAAAACGGAGCTGAATGCCCGTGCGGCGCGCGTGTCAGCCCGCGTCGCCCCAGCCGCCGCCGAGCGCGACGTAGAACGCGACCGTGTCCTGCAGGCGCTGCGCGACCGTTTGCAGCCACGCAATCCGCGCCTGATGGTATTGCACGTCGGCGACCAGCAACTGGACGTAGCCGGCGATCCCCGCGTCGTAACCGGCTTGCGTGAGTTTCAGCGCGTCACGGGCCGCGGCCATTGCGCGCGCCTGCGCATCGAGCGCCGCCGCGTCGTTCGCAAGCGCGCGCAACGTGTCGGCCACCTGCGAGAACGCCGACAGGACGACCTGCCGATAGGTCGCATCGGCTTCGTCGTACGCATCCTGCGCGGCGCGCCGCTGGTTCAGCAGCGTGCCGCCATGAAAGATCGGCGCGGCGAGCCCGGCGCCGACACTCCATGCGCGGCTGGCCGGCGCGAACAGCGTGCCGGCGACGACGCTTTCGAACCCGCCCGATGCGGACAGCGTGAGGTTCGGGTAGAGCGCGGCCGTCGCGACACCGACCTGTGCGCTGGCCACGTGCAGTTCGGCTTCGGCCCGCAGAATGTCGGGGCGGCGGCGCACCAGCGACGACGGCGCCGTGTCCGGCAGGCTGGCGGGCAATTCGATCCCGTCGAGCGACAGGTCCGGCGTCCGCCAGTCGACCGGGTAGCGGCCGGCCAGCAGCGCGAGCAGATCGTCGGCCTGCGCACGCTTCTGGTCGAGCGCGGGCAGTGTCGCCTCGAGCGATGCCCGCTGCGATTCCAGCGTCAGCACCGCGACGTAGGCCGCCGCGCCGGCCGCCACCTGTACGCGCGTCAGACGAATCTGCTCGTCGAGCAGGCCGATCATCTCGCGCGTCGCCGCGGCTTCGTCGTGATAGGCCGCGCGCGCGACCATCGTATTGACGACGTTCGCGGTCAGCATCAGATACGCGCCCGCCAGCGCCTGCCGTTGCGCATCGACGTCGGCCTTGAGCGCTTCGACCTGGCGCCGTTCGCCGCCCCACAGGTCGAGCGTGTAGCTGACCGTCGCCGACAGCGTGAACAGGTTGAAGATCGATGCCGGCAATGCCTGGCCGGTGCGCAGCGGCGTGGCGCGCTGGCGCGACGCGCCGGCCTGTGCATCCACCTGCGGAAAGAAGATCCCCTGGCCGGCCCGCAGCGCGTGCTCGCTGCGCCGCAGCGTCGCTTCGGCGAGATCGAGCGTCGGGCTGCCGGTTAGTGCTTCGTCGACGGTCGAGTCGATCGCGCGGCTGCCGATGCGCGTCCACCAGTCGCGCGTGAGCGCCGTGTCCGCCGACAAGGCCTGCGTCCGTCCATCGCCGGTCCAGGGGCCGGACGCCGCGCCCGGATCGTCGGGCGGCACGAAGTGCGCGACGCGCGGCGCGGGCGGCGGGACGAAATTCGGCCCGACCGTGCATCCGGCGAGCAGCACGGCGACGGCCAGCGCGCCGGCTCCGCGGCGCAGCGCGGGTGCGCGACGCGCTCCGTTATTTGCCTGCGACGTAGACATCGACGATCTGCCCGGGAAACAGCCGCACGTTCCTGTTCGGCACGATACGGAAAATGACCGGCAGCACGCGCACGTCGACGCGCTCGGTGCGCTGGTCGGACAGCTCGATCTTCGGCGTGACGTACGGCTGCACGCGCACGAACTGGAGATCGGCCTCGACCGACGTGCCGCGCACGAACATGTGCGCCTTCAACGCATGCAGATCGGGTAGCTGGTGGATCAGGATTTCGTCGATGTAGCAGCGCACCTGCAGCTGGTCGGCCGGTGTGCCGAGCACCACGACCGGTGTGCTGCCCCGCGTATAGGTGTCGTAGAGCCCCTGCGAGTTCAGGTAGGCCCCGACCGCCGCGTTCATCGCCAGAACGGTCCCGTCGGCCGGCGCGCGCAGCGTGTAGCGGGCGAGCAGGGCGGCCGCCGCATCCGCCGCGCGTCGCAGCGCGATGGCCTGCGCTTCCTGGTTGCGCACGTCGTAGCCCCAGGCACCGGCTTTCGTCAGGCGATACTGCCGTGTCACGACGTCCAGGTTGGCCGCCGCGACGCGCGCCGCGTTCGCGGCCGTGTCGAGTGCGTCGCGGCTCACCGCCTTCGGATCGATGTCGTACGCGTGCCGCTGCTTGTCGTACTGGTCCTGGGCGAGCTTCAGGCTCGCCTGCGCGGCCGCGGTCTGCGCACTGGCCACGTCGAGCACCTCGCGGCGCGGCTGTGCCTTCAGTTCGTCGAGCAGGGCGACGGCCGCGTCGGCCTGCGCCGCGAGCTGGGCGGCGGTGGCGCGCTGTATCGCGTCGTCGATCGTCAGCAACGCGTCGCCGGCCTTCACCGGATCGCCGTCGTGCACGAGGATGCGCGTCACTGCGCCCGAGACGTCCGGATAGACGTTCACGTTCGCGCCGGCCGGTTGCTCGCTCTCGACGATGCCGTTCGCATAGACGCCGCGCACGTACGGATTGGCGGCCGGCTTGAATACCGGCGGCTGCGGCGGCTCCTGGCGGCTGTAGAGCCACGCGGCGGCGACGCTTGCCAGGAAGCCGAGCACGGCCAGCACGAACACGAGGCGGTGCTTCATCGCGCACCTCCGCGCTCGATTCCGTTCAGCCTGCCGTCTTCCATCCGCAGGATGCGATCCGCGTATTCGAAGATCCGCGCGTCGTGCGTGACGATCACGATGCAGCGCGTGTCGCTCAGTACCTTGTGCTTGACGAAGTCGATGATCATGCGGCCCGTGTCGCCGTCGAGCGACGCGGTGGGCTCGTCGAGGATCAGCAGGTCGGGCTGGCTGACGATCGCGCGCGCGATCGCGACGCGCTGCTGCTCGCCGCCGGACAGCTTGACGGGCGGCAGTTGCGCGCGGTTCGCGAGCCCGACGACATCCAGGTACGTGTGCGCTTCCTTGATCGCGTCGTCCCACGGCCGGCGCTTCAGGATCAGCGGGATCGCGACGTTTTCCGCAGTGGTGAGCCGCGGGAACAGGTGGTAGTCCTGGAACACGAAGCCGATCCGGTTCAGCCGGAAATCGGCGATCGAATCGTTCGACTGCGCCCACAGATCGACGCCGTCGATCGACACTGAGCCGTCGTCGGGCCGAAGGATGCCCGAGATCACGCTGAGCAGCGTGGTCTTGCCGCTACCGGACGGCCCGACGATCAGCAGCATCTCGCCGAAGTTCGCCTGGATCGATACGTCGCGCAGCGCCTGCGTGCGTGCATCGCCTTCGCCGAACCATTTGCTGACGCCGCGCGCGTCGATCGCGATGCCGGCCATCGTCAGCCCCGGAAGATGTCGAACGGCTCGATGCGCAGCACGCGCCGCACGCCGAGATAGCTCGAGATCGTTGCGATCACGACCACCATGCCGAACGCGAGCGACAGGTTGCCGTAAGTGATGAGCGCCGCGTAGTCCGGAATCCTCAGCTTGGCGACCGTGATCATCAGCACGCACAGCCCGACGCCGATACCGTAGCCGGTCAGCGCGGTGAAGGTCGCCTGGAACAGGATCATCGCGACCAGCTCGCGGCTCTTCGCGCCGATCGCCTTCAGCGCGCCGAACTTGTCCAGGTTCTCGAGGATGAACGCGTAGAACGTCTGCCCTGAAATCGACAGGCCGATGATGAAGCTGATGATCGTCATCAGCATGATGTTGGTGCCGAGGCCCGTCTCGTACTTGTAGAAGCGCGCGATCTGCGCGATGAATTCGTCGCGCGTGTACGCGCGATAGCCGAGCGACGTCACCACCGCCTTGATGTGTGCAACGTCCGCATCCGACTTCGGCTCGACGAGGATGTACGAGGTCGTGAAGCGCGGCGACGGAATATAGCGGATCGCACGCGCGTACGTGGTGTAGAGCGTCGGCGTGCCGAACAGGCCGCTCGCGGCGACCTTCGCGATACCGACGATCACGCCGCGATGGTCGTTCAGTTCGAAATCGGTGCCGACGGACGGATTCTCGAGCTTCCGAAACTCGGGATCCTGAATCGCGATGAAGCCGTTTTCCGCGTAGATGTCCTCGATGCGGCCCTGCAGCATCGTCGGGCGGCCGAACAGGCTGGCGTCGTCGAGGCCGACGACCGTCACGGCCTGGTAGGTGCCGGAACGCAGCTTGACGAGCGCGCCGCCGGAATAGAGCGGCACCGCATACTTGACGCCGTCGATGCTGCGCACGGCGTCGAGCACGTAGTCGGGCATGCCGATGCTGTTCGCGATCGTCTTCACGGCCGGGTCCATCACCCAGACCTTCGCGCCAATATTGATGACCGACGCCGACGACTTGTTCAGGATGCCGGCGAATAGCGACGTCATCTCGATCATCAGCAGCACCGAGAAGGTGATGCCGACGGTCAACGCGGTGAATTTCGCACTGTCGTTGACGAGCAGCTTGAACGCGAGACGGAGGATACCGTTCACGATGACGAATCCAGCGCGTCCGGTCCGTGCCGCTGATGTCCGGACGACGCGGGATCGAGCTGCGCGATGAACGCGACGATGCCCGACACCAGCGCAATGATCGCGTACGGAACGACCGTCTCGTCGATCAGCATCGCATGCACGACGCCCAGCAGCGAAGCGAGCGCGATGAACACGCAGAGCGTCGCAAGCGCGCTTCGGTATGGCAGGCCCATCATGACGTTCTCCCGGGAAGCGGCCGCCGTGGACGGCGTTGCCGTCAACGTAGCTGCCACTGGTTGCGCAAGACATGGCGTCATGATCGCGTGCCGCGCTCCGGCACGATTGATCTGTATCAACGGACAAATTCCGGTGTCACGGGCGCGACGCGTCGATCAAGTCATCTGACCAATCGTCTTGCGGAATCGCGTGAGCGACAGCAGGAACAGCACGCAGCCGATCGCGAACAGCGCGGCAAACTGGGTCCACACCGCATCGAGCCCGGCGCCGCGATACGGGATGCGCTGCGCGAGCTCGACGAAATGGGTGGTCGGCGCGGCCAGCATGATGTCCTGCACGACGGGCGGCATGCTTTCGCGCGGCGTCAGTCCGCCCGACAGCAGTTGCAGCGGCAGCAGCACGAGGACGAGCAGCATGCCGAACTGCGGCATGCTGCGCACGAGCGTCGCGAGAAAGATCCCCATCGACGTGGTCGCGAACAGGTGCAACGCCATGCCGGCCACGAACAGCGGCACGGACCCGGGAATCGGCACGTGCAGCGCGCCGCCCACGACGAGCGTCAGCGACGCGACTGCCGCCGCCGCGACGACGAGCCCCATCGACCAGACCTTCGCGAGCATGATTTCCGCCGCGGTCACCGGCATGACGAGCAGATGCTCGATCGTGCCGTGCTCGCGCTCGCGAATCAGCGCGGCCCCGGTGAGGATCATCGACAGCATCGTCACGTTGTTGATCAGCTCCATCAGCGCGCCGAACCAGACTTCGTCGAGATTCGGGTTGAAGCGCATCCGCATCGCGAGATCGACGGGCGGCAAGGACGTGCCGCGATGGCGCCGCACGAAGGCATCGATCTCGCCCGCCACGATCTGCTGGACGTAACCGCCGCCGGTGAACGCCTGCGTCATGCGGGTCGCATCGACGTTGAGCTGGACCGTCGCGTGGCGGCCGGCGAGCACGTCGCGCTGGAAGTCGGGCGGAATGTCGAGCGAGAATGTGTAGTCGCCGTTGTCCAGCCCGCGATCGGCCGCGCCGGCGTCGACGATCGGCGGCGGTGCGAATTGCGGCGGGAAGAACGCCGCCGCGATGCGCGCCGACAGCGGCGACGCATCCTCGTCGACGATCGCGATCGGCACCTTGTGCAGCGTTTCCGGGCGGGCGGTGGCGGCGACGTAGATCGACGCGCTGAACGTATAGATGATGAGCGCGAGCAGGATCGGGTCGCGAGCGAGGCTCCACAGTTCCTTGACCCCGAGCCGGAAAACGACGAGCAGGCGGGACATGGTCAGCGCTCCTGCTTGCGCAACAGCACGCCGGTCATGACCAGGATGACCGGCACGGCCGCGAGCATCGGCCAGAACTGGGACGACAGGTCGGCCAGCCCGAGCGCCTTGTTGTAGACGCCGCGGCTGATCGCGAGCATGTAGGTGGCCGGATAGACGGTGCCGATCCACTTGCCGCTGCCCTCGAGCGACGACAGCGGCGTGAGCAGGCCCGAAAACTGCACGACGGGAATCAGCGTGCCGACGATCGTCATGAAGATTGCGGCGATCTGGCTGCGGGTGAACGTCGACGCGAACAGCCCGATGCCGGTGGCCACGACGTTGAATATCAGCACCGCGGCCGCCAGCGTCGCGAAACTGCCCTTGATCCGCACGCCGAACACGACGTCGGCCAGCACGACCATCAGCAGGAAGTTCAACATGGCCAGCATGACGTACGGCGCCTGCTTGCCGAGCAGGAATTCGGCCCGCGTGACGGGTGTCACGTAGAGGTTGACGATCGACCCGAGCTCGCGTTCCCGCACGACGGCGAGCGCGGTCAGCATCGCGGGCAGCATCAGCAGCAGCATCGGCATGATCGCCGGAATCATCGCCGGCAGGCTCTTGACGTCGGGGTTGTAGCGATAGCGGATCGCGATGTCCACGGCCGGGACGAGCGACACGCCGAGCCGGCGCTTCGCCTGGTCGCGCAGCCAGTTTTCGTGCATGCCGGCCACGTAGCCGCGGATCGTTTCCGCGCGCATCGGCATCGCGCCATCGACCCATGCGCCGATCTCCACGCGGCGGCCCCGCGCGACGTCGCGCGCGAAACCGGGCGGGATCTCGAGCGCGAGCGACAGCTGGCCGTTGCGCATGCGGCGCTCGATGTCGCGGTCGTCCGCGAGCGGTGCGCGCGGCACGAAATAGCGGGAACCGGCGAGATTCTGCGCATAGTCCTGGCTCAGGATCGACTGATCGCGGTCGAGCACCGCGAACGTCAGGTTGTCGACGTCGAGACTGATCCCGATGCTGATCACGCACATCAGCACGAGCGAGCCGAACAGCGCCAGCGTCGCGCGCAACGGGTCGCGCCTCAGTTCCAGCACTTCGCGCCACAGATAGCTGCCGGCGCGCGCCGGGCTGAACCATGCGGCCGCATGGCCGGCGCCGGCCGCAGCGGGCGGCGCGGCGAGCCAGCCGGCGTCGGACGGCGCATCGGCCGCCGTGCCGTCCGAACCGCCCGCGCCATCCGCTTTCTGCGCGTCGCTCAGATAGCCGATGAACGCGTCCTCGAGCGTGGCCGCGCCGCGCAGGCGCACCAGTTCCTCGGGCGCGGCGCTCGCGAGCACGCGGCCCGCATGCATCAGCGAGATGCGGTCGCACCGCGCGGCCTCGTTCATGAAGTGCGTCGAGATGAAGATGGTGACGCGATCGTTGCGCGCGAGCTCGATCATCAGCCGCCAGAAGTCGTCCCGCGCGACCGGGTCCACGCCCGACGTCGGCTCGTCCAGGATCAGCAACTCGGGCTTGTGCACCATCGCCACCGCGAGGGACAGCCGCTGCCGCATCCCGAGCGGCAGGCGCTCGGGCAGCGCGTCGAGTGCGTCCGTGAGTCCGAAGCGCGCGATCATTTCGGTCACGCGTGCGGGTACATCCGATTCCGGTACGCCGAACAGGCGCGCGTGCAGCACGAGGTTTTGCCGGACGGTCAGTTCGCCATAGAGCGAAAACCCTTGCGACATGTAGCCGACGCGCCTGCGCGTGTCGATGTCGTTCGCGGTGATCGGCCGGCCGAACAGCGTCGCCGTACCTTCCGACGCGGGCAGCAGGCCGGTGAGCATCTTCATGGTCGTCGACTTGCCGCAGCCGTTGGAGCCGAGAAAGCCGAAGATTTCGCCGCGGCGGATCTGCAGGCTCACGTGGTCGACCGCGACGAAATCGCCGAACCGCATCGTCAGCGCGTCGGCCTCGATCGCGTAGCCGGCCGCCTGATCGGGCTGGAACGGCTCGATCACGACCGGCTGGTGTCCGCGCCGGCGGGCCTCCGGCAGCAACGCGATGAACGCGGCTTCCAGCGTGTCGCAACCGGTGCGTTCGAGCAGCTCGCCGGGGCTGCCGGTTGCCAGCACGCGGCCCGCGTCCATCGCGATCAGCCGGTCGAAACGTCGAGCCTCGTCCATGTACGCGGTGGCGACCAGCACGCTCATCGCCGGGCGGGCGGCGCGAATGCGTCCGATCAGCTCCCAGAACTGCGCGCGCGACAGCGGATCGACGCCGGTCGTCGGTTCGTCCAGGATCAGCAGGTCGGGATCATGGATCAACGCGCAGCACAGGCCGAGTTTCTGCTTCATGCCGCCGGACAGCTTGCCGGCCGGGCGATCCAGGAACGGCTGCAGGCCGGTGCTGCGTGTCAGCGCGTCGATCCGGCGGCGGCGCTCCGCGGCATCGTGGCCGAACAGTCTCGCGAAGAACTGCAGGTTTTCCTCGACCGACAGCGTCGCGTACAGGTTCCGGCCGAGGCCTTGCGGCATGTAGGCGATGCGCCGGCATACGCGTGCGCGATGACGGCGCGACGACAGGTCGCCGTCGAGCGTCCATACGCGGCCCTGCTGGATCGCGCGCGCGCCGGACACGAGCGCGAGCAGGCTCGACTTGCCGACGCCGTCCGGCCCGATCAGCCCGATCATGCAGCCGGCGGGGATGTCGAGGGTCACGTCGTCGAGCGCGTACTTGTCGCCGTAGCGCAGCGAGACGCCGGACAGCCGGGCGACCATGCGCGGATCGGCCGACACCGGCGAACCGTCGATCGATCCCGCATCCGTCTCGACGGGCGTCGTCGCATTCATTGCGGCACCCTGATCGCGAGGCGATCCGGCCAGCCCGCGTGCGGATCGGTCTTCAGCCACGCGACGCCCGGCAACCCGGTCTTCACGAGTTTCAGGTGGCGCTGCAACAGATCGCGATCGATGCGCGCCTTGACCCGGAACATCAGCTTCTGCCGCTCGGTGGCCGTCTCGACCGTCTTCGGCGTGAACTGCGCGGTGCTCGACACATAGGACACGCGCGCGGGAATCACGTATTCCGGTGCCGCATCGAGCACGATCCGCACGTCGGCGCCGAGCGGGACCCGGCCGACGACCGCTTCGGGCAGGAAGAACGTCATGTAGACGTCGGACAGGTCGACGACGTTGAGCACCTTGCCGCCTGCCGGCAGGACTTCGCCCGACTCGGCAATCCGGTACTGGACGCGCCCGTCGCGCGGCGACGTCAGTTCGCTGTCCGAGATGTCGGCCTGCACGCGCGCCACGGTCGCCTGCGCGGCCGTCACGGCCGAGCGCGCCGCGACGAGCTGGGCCCGGGTTGCGTCGACGGCGGCCTGGGCCGCTTCCACCTGGGCGCGTGCGGCGTTCACCGTCGCGCGCAGGCTGCCGGCGCGCGCGCGATCGTCGTCCAGTTCCTGCATCGATGACGCCCCGTCGCGCGACAGCGTTTCGGACCGCGCGAGCCGCCGCGAGGCCGCATCCAGCTCGCTTTCCCGCTGCACGACGACGGCCGCGGCCGCGGCCTTGTCGCTGCGGCGCTGCGCGACCTGCGCGTCGATGCTTGCCGCGGTGTTCACCGCCTGCTGCTCCCGCGCCCGTGCCTCGTCGAGCTGCGCCTGCAGCACGACGACGTCCATGCGGGCGAGCGGCTGGCCGGCCGTCACGAAGTCGCCTTCGTCGACGAGCATGGCGGTGACGCGTCCCGGCAGCTTGGTCGCGACGTCGATTTCGGTCGCCTCGATGCGGCCGTTGCCGCTGACGAGCCCCGCATCCGTCTGGCCGTCGCGCCAGCGCGTCCACCCGTAGTACGCGAGGCCGATCGCGAGCACGGCCGCACCGACACCGATCAGAAGAGGGCGCGGGATGGTTTTCATGGTGTGTTGTCCGAGTCTGTCGAAAGGGGAACCGTTGCCGCGGCGGTCTTGCCGGTGTCGATCACGCCGCCGCCGAGCGCGCCGTACAGCGCGACGCGGCTCGAGAGCAGCGCACGACGGGTCATGACCAGCTGCTGCTCGGCGTTCATCAGGTCCCGTTGCGCATCGAGCACTTCGAGGAAGCGGGTCGCCCCGCTGTCGTAGCGCAGCTTCGCGAGGCGTGCGCGCTCGGCCTGCGACGCCAGCGTGGCGCGCTCGATGGCGACCTGATCGGCCAGCCAGTGGCGCGCCGCGAGCGCATCGGACACGTCACGGAACGCGCGCTGCAGCGTCTTCTCGTACTGCGCGAGCGCCTCGTCGCGTTGCGCGTGCGAGAGCGCGAGATTCGACCGATTGCGGCCGCCGTCGACGAGCGGCAGCGTGACGTTGGGAATCACCGACCACACGCCCGCTCCGGACGACAGCAGGTCATGCAGCGCGCTGCTTCCCGAACCGATCGCGCTCGTCAATGCGATGCGCGGAAAGAATGCCGCGCGCGCCGCGCCGATGTTCGCGCGGGTCGCCTCGAGTTCATGCTCCGCCGCGATCACGTCCGGACGCCGGGTCAGCAGCGACGAAGGCAGGCCGGGGGCGAGCGACGGCAGCACCGCACCGTCGTTCAGCGCGAGCGGCGTGGCGGCCAGCGCGGGCGGCGCACCGACGAGCAACGCCAGCGCATCGGCCGCCGCCGCGCGGGCTTGCTGCAACTGGACGCCGAGCGATTCCGCCTGCTGCAGCAGGATCTCCGATTGCGTCAGGTCGAGGCGCGAGATCGCGCCGGCCGCGTGACGGAGCCGGAAAATCCGCAGCGATTCTCGGCGTGTGTCGATCGTCGCGCGGGTCAGCGCGATGCGTTCGTCGATCTCGCACAGCGTCAGATACGCGTCCGCTACGCCGGTGACGACGCTCAGCGTCACCGCCTGCCGGGCCGCATCACTCGCGAGGTAGCGCTGGAGCGCCGCTGCTTTCAGGTTGCGCACGCGGCCCCAGAAATCGATCTCCCATTGCGTCTCGGCCAGCTGGACTTCATAGACCTGGCCGATGACGGGCGCCGGGGAGAGGAAGCCGCCCGGCGTGCGAAACCGTGCATAGGCCGCGCCCGCACCGATCGTCGGCCATTGATCCGCGCTGCGGATGCCGTAGACCGCGCGAGCCTGCTCGACGCGTGCAACCGCCGCGCGCAGATCCCGGTTGTTGGCGAGCGCCTGCCCGATCAACGCGCGCAGGCGCGCGTCGACGAAGTAAGCCTGCCACTCGGGCACGGGCGCCGCCGCTGTCGCGTCGGCGGAAGGATCCGGAAAGGATGCGGGAATCGGCGCGACCGGACGCTCGTCCGGTGGCGCAAGCGACAGGCAGCCCGACAGCAGCCCCATGCCCGCCGCGAGCGCAATGGCACGCAGGCGCCGCATGGCGGCAGGATGAAAGCGAACGGGAGGCGCGGCAGCGCGCATGGGATGCCTCGTCGAATACGAAAATGCAGGAATACGGGATGGCGCAGCCCTCCAGGCGTCGCCGATTCGGATTCACTTATATCCGACGAATGCCGGGTTTCCCCTTGATCTGTGTCACTTGGGCGGGAATGCGTTTCGAGCGGCCCCTCGCTTGACGCGCGGGTCGCCGCGTGCCTCGGCCGGTTTCGTGATGGCGTGCCGGACGGAACCACGCGGTGCCCGTCACGGGCGGTCGCCCGGCCTGAGATTGAGCAGCACGACGAACGCGAGGATGCTGGAGATCAGCGTGACGATCGAGTACCTGAACACCTCCTCGTCGAACAGCATCCCGTGAACGATGCCGACCAGCGACGCAATCGCGATGAACACGCTGAGCGTCGCGAGCATGATGCGGTACTGCTTGTGGATCATGACGGTCTCCCGGAAAGCGATGGACGTCGACGGTCATACGAATGCGAAACGTTCGTGTTGCTGCGGTTTTGGCGACGTCTGCGGATTCATGATCGCGTCGCGCCTCGTCGCGCGGTTGATCTGCGTCAACGGGCAAACCGGCCATCGCCTGCCCGCCAGACTCTGCCGCCAGCCGGCCTTTGATTGATCCTCGTCAAGCCGCCGGCGCGGCCGTGCGCGATGCTGAACACGGTGTCGCACGCATTCGCTCGCGAGCTTTGCGGCCGGCACGGGCCGACGGGAGACCGACATGAAGTCCGACGCAGTACTCAAGCAGGATGTCGAGCAGGCGTTGTTCTGGAATCCGGCGATCGACGCGCGCCGGATCGACGTCGAGGTCCGCGACCGGATCGTGACGTTGCGCGGCACGGTCGACAGCTGGGCCCAGAAGCTCGAGGCGCAGAAAACGGCACTGCACATCGCCGATGCGCGTGCGCTGGTGCTCGAGCTGAATGTCGCCCCGCCGGAGAACGCCTGCGCGGACCAGGAACTGGCGATCGCGATCACGTTCGCGCTCGGATGGCAGGATGCGCTGCGCGATCACAAGATCGGCGTCGAGGTCGATCACGGCTGCGTGACGCTCGACGGCGAAGTCGATCATGCGTATCAGAGCCGGGCGGCGGAAGCGATGGTGAGCCGGATGATCGGCGTCGTCGGCGTGGCGAACCGCATCCGGGTGCGCGCCGACCATACGGTGCCGGACGTCGGCGTCCGGATCGCCGAGGCGCTTGCGCGTCGTGCGCAGCGCGAAACCGCGGGAATTTCGATCGACGCAACCGACGGCATCGTCACGCTGACGGGCACGGTCGCGTCGCTGGCCGAAAAGCGCGCCGCATGCGGCGCGGCCGGGTCGGTGAAGGGGGTCCGGCAGGTCGTCGACCGGCTGACCGTTTCCTGACCCGCTTGCACGTGCTGTCTACTACCAGGAGAAACAGCGATGAACCGTTCGCATACCGGCCCCGGCCGAAACCATCTGCGCCGCGACAAGCGCATGCAGCCGCATACGAAGGACAGTTACCGTGATCCGAAGCGGCCGACAGGCGACCACATCTGCGAAGGCTGCGGCGCGGTCTGCGAGGCGGGCCGCTGGACCTGGTCCGCGACCACGCTCGACCGGCGCCAGCTCGAATGCCCGGCCTGCAAGCGCATGCGGGAAAACGTGCCAGCGGGCGAGCTGGTGTTGAACGGCGAGTATCTGCGCGCGCACCAGTCGACGATTCTAGAGTTGCTGGAGCGTCAGGCCGATCTGGAGACGAGCGAGCACGCGCTCGAACGCATCATGGACATCGAGAAATCCGCCGATTCGCTCATCGTTCGAACGACGGGCATGCATATGGTCCGCCGCCTCGGCGAAGCGTTGCTGCACGCGCACCACGGCGATCTCAAGATCAACTATCGCGACGGCGAGGACGTGCTGCGAGCGCACTGGAAGCGCGACGACGCGTGAGCGTGTGGTAGTCCACCGGTCAGGTTCGATCCCATGAAAAAAGCATTCGACTACTCCGGGCTGCTGATCCCGATCGCGTTCGCCGTGCTGGTGGCGGTTCAACTGCTGGCGCGCCAGCCGGCGGCGACGTCGATTTCCTACAGCGATTTTCACCACCTGGTGGACGCACGGCTCGTCGACGATCTCGAGATCGGCCAATCGTCGATCTCTGGCACGCTGCGCATGCCGGCGGCCGGCGCCGCGCTGCCCGCGTCCGACGCGGCCGAGGTGAAGGAAGCCGGCCCGCCGTGGCGCTTCACGACGAATCGGGTGAGCGACGAAGGCCTGGTCGCCACGCTGACGACTGCCGGGATTCGCTACCGCGGCGCGACGGATACGGGCTGGATCGGGACGCTCGCGTCATGGATATTCCCGTTGATCGGCTTCGTCCTGATCTGGAATTTCATGATGCGAAGGCCGGGCGGGATGAGGGACCTGAGCGGCATGGGCAAAAGCCGCGCCCGCGTGTACGTGCAGAAGGAAACCGGCATCACGTTCGACGATATCGCGGGCATCGACGAGGCGAAGGCCGAGTTGCAGCAGATCGTCGCGTTCCTGCGCAACCCCGAACGCTACCAGCGGCTCGGCGGCAAGATCCCGAAGGGCGTGCTGATCGTCGGTGCGCCCGGTACCGGCAAGACGCTGCTGGCCCGTGCGGTCGCCGGCGAGGCCGCGGTGCCGTTCTTCACGATCAGCGGCTCGGCGTTCGTCGAGATGTTCGTCGGCGTCGGCGCGGCGCGTGTGCGCGATCTCTTCGAGCAGGCCCAGCAGAGCGCGCCGTGCATCGTGTTCATCGACGAGCTCGATGCGCTCGGCAAGGCGCGCGGTGTCGGCCTGATGTCGGGCAACGACGAGCGCGAGCAGACGCTGAACCAGTTGCTCGTCGAGATGGACGGCTTTCAGGCCAATTCGGGCGTCATCATCATGGCCGCGACCAACCGGCCGGAGATCCTGGATCCCGCGCTGCTGCGCCCCGGGCGTTTCGACCGTCACATCGCGATCGACCGGCCGGACCTGATCGGGCGCAAGCAGATCCTGGCCGTGCATACGAAGCACGTGAAGCTCGCGCCGGAAGTCGACCTGGCCGAGCTCGCGCAGCGCACGCCGGGCTTCGTCGGCGCCGATCTCGCGAATGTCGTCAACGAAGCCGCGTTGCGTGCGGCCGAACTGGGCAAGCCCGCGATCGGGATGGCCGATTTCGACGAAGCCATCGATCGCGCGATGACCGGCATGGAGCGCAAGAGCCGCGTGATGAACGAACAGGAAAAGCGGACCATCGCGTACCACGAGTCGGGGCATGCGCTCGTCGCGCAAAGCCGCGCGCACTGCGATCCCGTGAAGAAGGTGTCGATCATCCCGCGCGGAATCGCGGCGCTAGGTTACACACAGCAGGTACCGACCGAGGATCGCTACGTGCTGCGCCGGAGCGAATTGCTTGACCGGCTCGACGTATTGCTCGGCGGACGCGTGGCCGAGGAGATCATATTCGGCGACGTGTCGACCGGCGCGCAGAACGATCTCGAACGGGCGACCGCGCTGGCGCGTCACATGGTGATGCAATACGGAATGAGCGAGAAGGTGGGCCTCGTGACGCTCGACGATGGCGCACGCCAGGGCGCGGCGCCGGGCGTGTGGACGCCGGGCGACGGTCACTGCAGCGAGCACACGGCGCAACTGATCGACGAAGAGGTGCGCGCGCTGCTCGAGGATGCGCATGCGCGGGTCACGGTAACGCTCGGCGAGCAGCGCGATGCGCTCGAACGGATCGCGCGCAGCTTGCTGCAGCACGAATCGATCGATCACGACATGCTGGTGGCGCTCATCGCGCCGGCGGACGATGCCGGCGACACACCCCGGCCGGCGGAAACCGACTCGGAAACGACCACGGGCGTCTCCGCCTGAAGGAACGACCGCCGCGATCGCACCGGACGCCTGCCGTCGGCTATCGTTCAACAACCGATGCAGACAGGGCCGTCGCGCCGCGCGTGCGCCGCGTCATCGGTCACGACCGACGCGAGCCGCGGATCGGGCCGGAAAACCGTGATGCCCTTGAGCCCGTCGCGCCACGCCTGGAAGAACAACGCGTCGACCTCCGCGAGCGAACACTGGCCGGGCATCGTCACGGTCTTCGAGATGCCGGCGTCGACACACGGCTGCAGCGCCGCGAGCATCGCGACATGATCCTCCGGCGCGATGTCCGCGGCCGTGACGAAACAGCCCGGCAGCTTGACGCTCTCGCCATGCAGCTCGCGGAACAGCCGGTAAGCGTGATTCTCCGCACGAAACGACCGGACCTGCCCGTCGGCGGTGCGGACCATGCGACGCTGCGTCCAGCCGACGGCCGGCTCGATCCCGTTCGAACAGTTGTCGCAGAACGCGAGGCTCACGCTGCCGGCCGGCGCGAACGACAGCAGATGGCTGTTGCGCAGCCCGTGCCGCGTGATCGCGTGATGCACCTTCAGCGGCAACAGCGTGCGATATGCGGGGCCGGTCAGATAGGCGGCCGGGTCGTAGGCCGGAAACACGCCGCGCTCGGCTGCAAGCGCGGCCGATGCGGCAAACGCATGCTCGCGCATCGTCAGCACGATCCCGCGTGCGAGCGTGCGTGCCTCCACGCTGTCGTAGCGCAGCCGCAGCATCGTCAGCGCGTCGGCCAGCCCGGTCACGCCGACCCCGATGCGCCGTGTCCGCCGCGCCTCGTGCTCGTGCGCGGCGAGCGGCCATGCGGTCAGGTCGAGCACGTTGTCGAGCATGCGGACCTGGATGCGCACCGCGTCGGCGAGTGTCGCGAAGTCGAAGCGCGGCTTCCTGTCGACACCGAACGGATGTAGAACGAACCGCGACAGGTCGATCGGCCCGAGCACACAGCTGCCGTACGACGGCAGCGGCTGTTCGCCGCACGGGTTCGTCGCGTCGATCCGCTCGTGCTCGCGCAGCGGATTCGCGTCGCGGATCGTGTCGAGGAACAGCAGCCCGGGTTCGGCGCTGTCGCGCGCGGCGTTGACGATCTCGTGCCAGAGCGTGCGGGCCTGAACCGTCGCGTAAAGGTAACGTCCGTCCGGCCGCCGGGGCGGTGTGCCGGATACGTAGCCTGGCGGTGCGTGATGGACGAGCGCCCATGGCAGGTCGTGCCGGACCGCCTGCATGAATGCGTCCGTGACGCCGACCGACAGGTTGAACGTCGGCCAGCGCGAGCGCCCGCGCTTGGCCGCGACGAATGCGACGAGGTCCGGATGGTCGCAGCGCAGCACACCCATTTGTGCGCCCCGGCGCGGGCCGGAAAACGGCAGCGCCCGGCACATCGTATCGAAGCGGTCAATCGCCGCGCATGCGCCGCGCCCGGATGACAGGCGCCGTTCGTACGCGTCGGCGGGCGGCACCGGCGAGAAGTCGTAGCCAATGCCGCCGCCCATCGCCAGCGTGACCCGTGCGTCGTCGAGCGCATGCGCGAGCGCTGCGTCGAGGTCATGAACGGGCGTGTCGGCCGGAATCGCGAGCGGATGGACGAAGCAATTGATCATCGTGCCGCCGGTATGCGCGCCGGCATTCGCGAGGATGCGGCCCGCGCCGATCGCGCCACGCTGCAGGTTCACGAAAAACGCGCGCTCCACCTGTGCACGGAGCTCGGCCGGCTCGGCGAGCGACAGTGCACGGGCGACGCGATGGAAAACGGCCGCGCGAGACGTCTCGCCGGGCTGCGCGTAGCGTTCGGCAAACACGGTGGTGCAAAGCGGCTGCTCGTCCATGACGGGGCTCGGCGACGATGAATGACTCACTGTAGGAGCCTGCCCGAACGTGTCGTTGATCGAGCGCAACCGTGTCCCTTCGCGACATCGCTTGACGGCGGTCAACGCCTTAACCGGCGTCGAACGTAAGGTGGAGCCACGGCCGGCACGCGGCGGTTGCCGCGAATCGCCGCGCCGTCGCGCCAGCCATCGACTGCGAACCACGCACATGACCGATATCGTTACCGTTACCTTGAATCCAGCCGTCGATGTCGCGACGTCCGTCGAGCACATCGTCGATACGCACAAGCTGCGCTGCGCACGCCCGCGGCGTGACCCCGGCGGCGGCGGGATCAACGTCGCCCGAACCATTCACCGCCTCGGGGGCGACTGCGTCGCGCTGTACCTGGCAGGCGGCCCGACCGGCGACGTATTGACGCTGCTGCTGGAAGCCGAGCGCCTGCCGGCCGTGCGCATCAGGATCGCCGGCGAGACGCGAGAGAACGTCTGCGTGACCGAGACCGCGACCGGGCGCGAATACCGGTTTCTGATGCCGGGGCCGTTGGTCACAGAGGCCGAGTGGCGCGACTGCGCAGCCCGCATCGACGCCATGCAACCTGCGCCGCGCTATCTCGTGCTGAGCGGCAGCCTGCCGCCCGGCGCGCCCGACGACCTCTATGCAACGCTCGCGCGGACGGCCCGGGCAAGGGGCAGCCGGGTCGTGGTCGATGCGGCGGGCCGGGCGCTGCAAGCGGCCCTCGAGGCCGGTGTTCATCTCGTGAAGCCCAGTCTCGGCGAACTGAGTGCGCTGGCGGGCGAACCGCTCGACGACACGTCGGCATGCCGGAAGGCGAGCGAACTCGTGGCGCGCGGGCAAGCCGACATCGTCGCGTTGACGCTCGGTGCGCGCGGCGCATGGGTCGTCACGCGCGACGGCGCGCTGCGCCTGCCCGGCAGGCCGGCAGCGGTGTGCAGCACGGTCGGCGCCGGCGACAGTTTCGTCGGCGGCATGGTCTGGGCGCTGGCGCGCGGCGTGCCGTTCGACGAAGCGTGCCGCTATGCGCTGGCGGCATCGGCTGCGTCGGTCGAGCACCCGGGCACGGCGCTGTGCACGCGCGACGACGTCGAACGGATTCATGCCGAACTGGTTGCGCAGGCAAGCTGACGACCAGGTGGCCTGACGCACGCACGATCGCGTCCCCGTACGATCAATCGTTGATCTGGCTCAGCGGTTTTCGCGCCGCGATCGCGAAAAATGGGGCAGCCATTCCACGAGATCTTCCATGGCCTTTCGCCTGCTCGCCTGCCTGCTCCTGTTGTCGTGCGTGCCGCCGGTTTCGTCCGCCGACGTCGCGACCGTCGATTCGCCATCTCAGCGTGTGCTGATCCTGGTCTACCACCGGTTCGCCACCGCGCGACTGGATTCGATGACGGTCCGTACCGAAACGTTCCGCCACCAGTTGCAGGCGATCGAGGCGAACGGCTACCGCATCGTGCCGCTCGCCGACGTCGTGCGCTGGCACGGCGGCCAGGCCGATGCCGTGCCGGCGCGAGCGGTCGCGATCACCGTCGACGACGGCCATCGCTCCGTCTACGACGTGCTGCGCCCATTGCTGGCCGCACATCCCATGCCGGTCACGCTGTTCATCTATCCCTCGGCTATTTCCAACGCCAGCTATGCGATGACATGGGACCAGTTGCGCATGCTCGGGCAGTCCGGCGGGTTCGACATCGAGTCCCACACGTACTGGCATCCGAATTTCCGCACCGAACGCGCCCGGCTCACGGCGGACGACTATCTGCGCTTCGTGTCGTTCCAGTTGAGCCGGTCCCGCGAACGGCTCGAGTCCGAAACCGGCCAGCCGATCCGGATGCTGGCTTGGCCGTTCGGCGTCCATGATGCGCAGACCGACCAGTTGGCCGCTCGCGAGGGCTACATCGCGGCATTCACGCTCGATGCGCGCCCCGTGCGCATCACCGACCCGGCAATGGCGCTGCCACGCTATTTGATTACGGACGCCTGCGACACACGATGCATGAACGGATTGCTGAGAACCGCCGGGGGAAGTCATGATTGAACGCCTGATCGCCTGTCTGCTCGTGTCGCTCGCCGGATTCGCCGCCCACGCGGCGCCCGTCACGATCACCGTCGTCGATGCGACGAACGGGCGCCCGCTGGCCGGCGCGATCGGCCATGCGTCGGGCGCGAACCGTACCGCGAATCGAGATGGCGCGTTTTCACTGGAGATCGACGCGGCGGTTACACGCCTGAGCGTGCGTGCGCCGGGCTACGCGCGAACCGAAGTCACACTGGCACCCGCCGTGGGCGCACAAACGATCCGCATGACCCCGATGCGTCCGAAAGCCGTCTATCTGTCCGCTTACGGCGTCGCGGACCGCACGCTGCGCGAGGCGGCGCTGTCACTTCAGGACAAGACGGCGATCAACGCGCTCGTCATCGACGTGAAGGGCGACAGCGGCGTGACACCATATCGCAGCCTGGCGCGTGAGATCTCCGGTGCCGCGAGCAATGTCGCCGGTGCCATCGTTCGTCCGCCCGATCTGCCGGATCTGCTGCGGACGTTCCACGCGCGCGGTCTCTACCTGATTGCCCGCATCGTCGTGTTCAAGGACGACCCGCTGGCTCGCGCTCACCCCGAGTGGGCCGTGCGCGATGCGGCCGGCGAGATCTGGCAGGACCGCGAGCATCAGCGCTGGATCGACCCGACGTCGCGCGCGGCCTGGCAACACAACTACGACGTCGCGGAAGAGGCCGCCCGCATGGGTTTCGACGAAATCCAGTTCGACTACCTGCGTTTTCCCGACGCCAACGGCCTTCGGTTCGCCGAGCCCAATACCGAGGCCAACCGGGTCGCGGCGATCACCGGATTCCTGATCGGTGCGCGGGAACGGCTGCGTCCGTACAACCTCTACGTGTCGGCGGACATTTTCGGGTACGTCTGCTGGAACAGCGACGACACCTCGATCGGGCAGCGGCTCGATGCGCTCGGACCGGTCGTCGACTATGTGTCGCCGATGCTCTATCCATCGGGCTTTACGTGGGGCTTGCCCGGCTGCCGGAAGCCCACCGAACATTCCGGCGAGATCGTCGCACGGTCGCTGGCCGAGGCGAAGCGCCGGACCGGACTGGACGGTGTCCGGTTTCGGCCGTGGCTCCAGGCGTTTCGCGACTATGCGTTCGATCGCCGGCCGTTCGATGCCGACGAGATCCGCGCACAGGTCGATGCGGCCGATGCGGCGGGCACGGACGGCTGGATGCTGTGGAATCCGCGCAATCGCTACGATCCTGCCGCGTTGCCGCGCTGAGCGGCAGGTGCGGACGGGCGCGAACGTGCAGGAGTCGAATCGATCATGCCGTGGAATGACGAGCGTTATCCGCCCTCGATGCGGAATCTGCCGCCGCCGGTTCGCGGCAAGGCGATCGAGATTGCCAACGCGCTGCTGCGGCAGGGGCGCACCGAGGGCAGCGCGATCCGCATTGCGATCGCGCAGGCGAAACGGTGGGGGCGTGCGCGTGCCGTCTTTCGTGGTCGCGGGTGATGGTCAAGTCGACGAATGACTGAGCGACGGCCCTGCCGTCGATATTAGGCCGAATACCGTGCCGGGCATTCGCGCCCGGCCATCGCCGGATGCAGTCGCGCGGCCAGAACGCACGCCATCAGCATGACGGCGACCGCGATGCCGTGCGCCGGGTTGCGCAGACACGACGCGACCTGCTCGCTTCTCCCCACACCGAACAGGCACCACAGGCAGAAATGCTCGCAGTTGTTCGTGAGCAGCCGGTATTGGCATTCGCCAAGGCGCGAGGCCGCGCGGCGCGCGGCTTCCGTTCCGTCGTACAGCGTGCGCGCGTGGCGAATGACCGCGAACCCGAAGCCGGCACGGAAACCGTCCAGGGTGACGACCTCGACCGGTCCGACGCTCGCATGGCGTGACCATCCCGCGTAGTGAATCACGTTGCCGTCGCCGATGTAGATCCCGTGATGGAGATAGCCGGGGCGGCGGGTCACGAGGTGGGCACCGACCGGCGGTTCGCCATCCAGCGTGGCGTCGTCGGCGTGCGCTGCGGTCGAATCGATCATCGCGAGCTCCTCGGTCCTGCGGCGGCGGGGCGGAAGCGTCACGCGCCGGCCGCGAAAGACGTTGCGTCCTGTCACGTCTCCAGTATTGACAGTGAAGCCGCACGGGACAATCAGCGTGGCCTGAACTTGCTGTCCGACATCGGGCCGCCGTGTCGGAAATTTCCGACGGGGCATGCAATATCGGCTGACAGCCGTCACGGACGATTGCGCCGTCGGTATCCCGCTCCCCCTGTTTTCAGCCGTGCCGCACGGGCAGATGAGGCGCGATGACTACTCGTTCGGCTTCGACAGGCGCGCACTTGACTTGAGTCAACGGGAAATCGACGTTCCGCGCGACGCTGACATCGTCGTCGACACCAATGCGCGACGTCACCGCACGCAGCCCGTTCCGCGACCGGACGGGCGGCATCGCAGCCATGCGTGCTCAATCAGGAGAGTGAAGATGTGGACCGGAACCGTGAAGATGCTGCTGGCAGCCTGTCTGCTGAACATCGGTGCGAACGTGCTGGCTCAAACGTCGACCGAGCCGATCGTGCGCAACGGTGTCGCTTATATCACCGGCGGAATCGGCCAGGACGAGGTCACTGCATTTCGCGATGTCGCGCCTCGCTACAACCTGAGGATCACGTTCGCATCGAAGAGGGGCCATTATCTTTCCGATGTCGATGTCACGCTGTCGTCCGGCAAGTCGACGATTCTCGACGCACGCACGATGGGCCCGTTCCTGTTCGCGCGCGTGCCGCCGGGGCGATATACCGTGTCCGCGCACGACAGGGCCGTTCAGGAAGTCCGGCACGTCGTCGTACCCGCGCGCGGCGCCGTCGATGTGCGCTTTTACTGGCACGACCCCGAACGACAGGGCGCGATACGTCTGTGTGGCGAATGTTCCGGATCGCAGGAGCAACCGGCCCGCTAGCCGCGCGTTCGCTCAGGCGCCGCGCGACGACCATGCGCGGCGCTCGCGTCATCGACGTGGCGGGCCTCCGCTCGCAGCTCGACTCCGCCGATGCGCTCGGCACGAAGGAATGGATGCAGTGGAACAGGCTCGATCGCTACGATCCCGCTGTGCTGCCGCGCTGACCGGCGCGCTGCTGTTCATGCTTGCATCAGCCGGTGCGCACGCGGAATCCGACACGGCCGCGGCTCGGCAGCAGACCGCCGCGATCGCCGCCGAGATCGCCGATGGCCATCTTGCCGGCGCGGTGGTCGTGACGGGCGACGCGGACGGCGTGCGGGTGCGCGTCGCGCGCGGCCTGCGCATGACGGGCGAGCACGTCGAGGCGATGACGGCCGATACCGTCTTCGATCTTGCGTCGCTGACCAAGCCGGTGGCGACGGCGGTCGCGATCATGCAGCTCGCGGAGCGCGGCATGCTGAGCCTCGACGCGCCGGCCGCGCGCTACTGGCCCGCGTTCGGCGCGCACGACAAGGCCGGCATCACGATCCGCCAGTTGCTCGCGCATGTGTCGGGGCTGCCGGCCGGCGTGTCGTCGTCCCGGGCGCTGCGCAGCCGCGCCGCCGTGCTGGCCGACATCGTCGCGATGACACCCGGCGCGCCGGCCGGCACACAGGTGCGCTACAGCGACGTCAACTACGTGGTGCTTGGCGAGATCGTCGAGCGTGTGTCGCATCGGCCGCTCGACGCGTGGTGCGCCGCGCATGTGTTCGCGCCGCTCGGGATGGCGAGCACCGCATTCCGGCCACCGGCGCCGCTGTTCGCGCGCGTGGCACCCACCACCGTTCGCGATGGCCGTCTGCTCCGGGGAAGCGTCCACGATCCCATCGCGGCCGCGATGGGCGGCGTTGCCGGCAATGCGGGCCTGTTCGCGAGTGCGGACGATCTTGCGCGCTTCGCGCGCATGCTGCTGAACGGCGGTTCGCTCGGCCCGGTGCGCGTGCTGACGCGACGCAGCGTGGCCGCGCTCGAGACGCCGGCCACGCTCGACGCGGAAGGCGACCTGCACACGCCCGGCTGGGCGGTCGGGCCGCCGCTCGTCGCGAACCGCTACCGGCTACCGCCGGTCGGCGCGCTGCAACACCTCGGCTACACGGGCACGGCGCTGTGGATCGATCCCGTGACGCGCCGCTTCGCGATCGTGCTCACGAGCCGGCTGTACCCCGACGAAACCGGCACGGCCATGCCATTGCGCGCGCTCGTGCTCGGCATCGTCTCGAGCGAGGCCGCGCCCGTGACGTCGTCGTGGATCGCGACGCGCGTGCCCGCGATGGCGGCGGCGCTCGCGCAGGTCGCCCGGTTGCCGGCATCGCGCGGGCCGGTTCTGGCCGGCATCGACGTGCTCGCGGCGAGCGGCTTCGCGGCCGTCGCAGGCAAGCGCATTGCGCTCATCACGAACCACAGCGGCTTCGACCGGTTCGGCCGGCGCACGGTCGACCTGCTCGCGCAGGCACCGGGCGCGCGGCTCGTCGCCCTGTTCGCGCCCGAGCACGGGCTCGGCACCGACGTCGACGAGACCTTCGGCGACACGGTCGACGCCGCGACCGGTGTGGTCGTTCACAGTCTCTACGGCGATCGCCGCAGGATCGCGCCCGCACTGCTCGCCGATGCCGACGTGGTGGTGCTCGACCTGCAAGACGCAGGCGTACGCTTCTTCACGTACCTGGCCACCCTCGGTTACGCGCTCGAGGCCGCCGCCGCCGCGCATCGCCCGGTGCTCGTGCTCGACCGCCCGGACCCGCTGGGCGGCGATGTGGTCGGCGGCCCCGTCGCCGATGCCGGGCCAGCCACGTTTACCGGCTATTACCCGTTGCCGCTCCAGCCCGGCATGACGCTCGGCGAACTGGCGCGACTGTTCAATGACCGCCTGCATATCGGTGCGGCGCTGACCGTGGTGCCGATGGCGAATTACGCGCGCGCGATGCGCTTCGGCGATACCGGGCTCGGCTGGGTACCTCCATCGCCGAACCTGCGCGATGGCGCCGCGATGTCGCTGTACCCGGAGACGGGGCTCATCGAGGGAGCGGCGGTCAGTGTCGGGCGCGGCACCGGGACGCCGTTCGGCGTGGTTGGCGCGCCGTGGATCGACGGGCGCGTCCTCGCGGGCGATCTTCGCGCGATGCGGCTGGACGCGACGTTCTCGGCGGTCCGCTTCGTGCCTGCGGAGGGGCCGTATCGCGGCAGGGTATGCGAAGGGGTGCGCATCGAACGGCCGCCCGACGCGGCGCGGCCGGGCGAGATCGGCCTGGCGCTCGCGCTGGCGCTGCACCGGCGTTATCCGGCGCGGTTCCGGATCGATGCGATCCGTGCTTCGGTCGGTTCGCGCGAGGTGGCGGACATGCTGGAGGCGGGGCGGTCGCTCGACGAGATCGAGCGCGTGGTTGTCGCGCAGGATGCGGCGTTCGCGCCTGAGAGAGCAGCATTTCTGCTGTACTGAACGGAAGGAAAAACAGGCGGCGGACGTGCTTGGCATGCGCGACGCATGCCATGGCGCGACGTGCAGAGAATGGGCGGCAGAATGCCGGAACGGGTGCTCGTTTCGGTCGGACTCGCGGTGGAGCGTCTGCGCACCATCGTGGCAGGCACCGATCGGCGTGCGCGTCGCGCGGCTGTCCACGGGCGCACGCTAGCGCAACTGCACGCTATTCGTGCGCCTCGGATTGCGTGGCAGGACCGGCCGGATGTTCATCGTGCCGTTTGCCGCGGCCTCGCTGCTTGCGTCCCGTGTCTTCGAGCATTCTCGTGACGTTGCCGAAGGCATTGCGCAGCGCGACGTAGACGTCCTCGTCGTGTTCTTTGCTGGATACCAGTTGATGTCCGGGAATCGTGATTTCGATCCGGATATTGAACGGTTTCCCCTGATGATCGCGCTTCTCGTCCAGCACGACATTGACCCTGCAATGCGAGATGTCCTGCCGGAATCGATCGAGTTTGGATACATGGCGGGCGGCTTCCGCCTCGAGCGCGTCCGAGCGCGGCATGCCTTGAAATACCAGTTCGTAAGGTGGCTTCATTGCTTGATCCGTTGATGGTTGATGAATGCCGGTCGTGCCTCGTCGTGCCGGCGGTCCAGAGATTCCGATTCAGAATGTGGCGATCTGAAGAGCGACATCGAACGCGATGACCACTGCCGAGCACAGAACACCGAGCGTCATGTTCGCGAGCCGATGCCCGACGTCCGGATGCTTGCCTGACCATGCCGTAATGAAGAACAACCCGTCGAGAATCACCTGCAATGCAAATACGAACAGCATCAGCGTGAACTCGTAGCCGGCCTGCGGCAGTTGCGCAAAATTCCAGCCATGCCGGCTCACCCAATAGCTGATCCGATACACCTCGTAGCCGGCCAGCAGCAGGGGAAACACGTAGGAAACGAAATAGGTCGGCAAGGTCGCATGCCGAAACTCGGGTAGGAAATGATGTCCGGTCTGCATGGTTGCCTCCCAACCTGAGCGCGTACGTCAGGACGATGTCGTCCACGTTTTCAGCCTAGGCTTCCGGGGCGACCGCCGCTTGACACGCATCAATGGCGACTTTCATAGACCGCGTCGGCCCGCGGAAACGCGACGATTTCATCGAGAGAGTGTCCAGGCCAGGGCGTAACGCGGACGACAAGGTTTGACCAACATCAACGGCGTGCGTACGGCGCCCTTCATTGTGAATGGGAGCCTGACGCGGTTACGACCGGCATCGGTCGACCGATCGGCGACATGAGCGCCCCGTGATCGGCTGGAAGAGAGCAATTCCGATCGTGCTATCGACGCGAAACCGATCCGCTGAACCTGCAATCCCACAGGAGACCGACATGAAGTCCGACGCGAAACTCAAACACGATGTCGAACAGGAACTGTCCCGGGATCCGGCTGTCGACGCGCGCCAGATCGAGGTCACGGTGCGCGACGGTACAGTGACGCTGCTGGGCATGGTCCCGAGCTGGGCGCAGAAGTTCGCGGCGCAGAAGGCGGTCCAGCGCGTCGGCGGCGTGCGTGTGCTGCTGCTGGAACTCGAAATCGCCGCGCCGGCAGCCAGTCGCTCGGACGCGGAACTGGAAGCCAGGATCATGTCCGCGCTCGACTGGCAGGAAGCGTTGCAGGACCAGTCGATCCGTGTCGAGGTCGACCATGGCCGCGTGACGCTCGACGGCGAAGTGGAGTGGGGTTTTCAGCGTCAAGCGGCAGAGGCGCTGGTGAGCCGGATGGCCGGCGTTGTCGACGTCGCGAACCGCATTCAAGTGCGCGCCGCCCATACCGCGCAGGACATCTGCGCCGAGATTGCCGATGCGTTGGCTCGCCGTGCACAGCGAAAAGGTGCGGCGATCGCCATCGAGGTGGCGAACGGTGTCGTCACGCTGACCGGCACGGTCGATTCGATGGCGGAGAAGCGCGCCGCGTGCGGTGCGGCATGGTCGGTCAAGGGCGTGCGGGAAGTTGTCGATCATCTGACGATTGGATGACCTGACGGATACCTGAATCATTATTCAGTATCACTGACGCAATACGTGGCTTGAATCAACACCCGGCTCGATGTTTCCTGTCACCGGCATCCAGGGTGGGATTGACAGCCCTGCGACAGCGGTGGCGCCTGAGGCTCCGCTGCCGACATGAATTCCGCCTATCACGCTGGCGAGTCGTACGAGATCCACCGGCGGCACGCGCATGGCTCAGCCGAGTTCGGCGCCCCAGTTTCCCGATTGCGCGGCGCCCGGTGACGCGGCCGTGCGTGGGCGATGCGCGATCATGCAATCGGTCGTGAGCAGCAGCGACGCGACCGAGATCGCGTTCTGTAGCGCCGAACGCGCGACCTTGACGGGGTCGACGATTCCGGCAGCAATCATGTCCCCATATGTCGCCGTCGCCGCGTCATAGCCGAACGCTCCGGTTGCGACATCGACCGCGTGTACGACGGCCTGCGCGTCCGCTCCGGCATTTTCGGCGATCTGACGCAGCGGGGACGCCAGTGCGTCGTGCACGATCCGCGCGCCGGTGCGCTGCACATCCGTCAGGTATGTGCCATTGCCTACGAGCGCGCGCCGTGCACGCAGCAGTGCGACGCCACCGCCCGGCACAATGCCTTCCTCCATCGCGGCGCGCGTCGCATGCAACGCATCCTCGAAGCGATTCTTGCGCTCGCGCAGCGCGGTTTCCGTCGCGGCGCCGACGCGAATCACCGCGACGCCGCCCGCGAGTTTCGTCAGCCGGCGCGTCAGCGCGTCGCGCTCGTATCCGGCCGGTGTCGCCGCGATGCGTGTACGCAGCGCCTGGACGCGCTCGTCGATGTGCTGGCGTTCGCCTCGCCCGGCGATGACGGTCGTCGTCTCGCGCGTGATCTCCACGCGCCGCGCGGCACCGAGATCGTCCAGCGTCGTGTGCTCGAGTGTCCGGCCAGCCTGAGCGGAAATGACCGTCGCGCCAGTCAGCGCGGCGAGGTCGGCAAGCTGCTCGGTGCGTGCCTCGCCGAATCCGGGCGAGCGGATCGCGCACGATTTCAGCGTGCCGCGCAGGTGGTTGACGACAAGGGTCGCCAGCGCTTCGCCTTCCACTTCGTTCGCGACGACGAGAAGCGGCTTGCCGGTGCTGCTGAGCGCCTCGAGTACCGGCAGCAGTTGTGCGATCGCGCTGATGTTCATGTCGCAGAGCAGGATGCGCGGCTCGTCAAGGACGACGCGATGATTGTCCGAATCGACGAACAGCGGCGACAGATAGCCGCGATCGATCAGCGAGCCGTCCACCGTCTCGAGCTCGTCGTCGAGCTTCGTGCCGTCCTCGATGCTGATCGCGCCGTCCCTGCCCACACGCTCGACGGCCTGTGCGACAAGCGCGCCGATCGTGCTGTCGCCGCTGGCGGAAATCGTCGCGATCTGGCGCATCTCGTCCGCGCTCGCGCACGGTTTCGACAAGCGGTGCAGTTCGGCGACCACGTCGCGGCCGGCCGCTTCGATCGCGCGCTTGAGCGCCATCGGATCGTGCCCGGCAGTGACACACTTGATGCCTTCGGCAACGATTGCCTGTGCCAGGGTGGTGGCAGTGGTCGTGCCGTCGCCGGCGACTTCGCTCGTGCGGGTCGCCACTTCGCGCAACAACTGGGCGCCCATTTCCTCGAACGGGTCGGGCAGGTCGACAGCGCCGGCGACGACGACGCCCGAGTTCGCAACCAGCGGCGCGGCGCCGGTCCGCTCGACGATCACGTTGCGGCCGCCCGGGCCGAGCGTGATCTTGACTGCCTCGGCAATCGCGTTGACGCCTTTGAGCAGCCGTTGGCGAGCATCCTGGTGAAAGACAAGCGATTTTGCGGGCACGATACACCTCCTCTGCGACGAAGCCGGGCACGACGCGTCTCCGGACCGGCGCCGATACGGATATTCCACCTGCCGGCGCGTCGTGCCGATTGACCTGGGTCAACGAGCGCAATGCGTTTCGCACCGCGTGTGCTCGCCCAAGCGCCTTCGGTCTCTCGATCCTGAGCGTTGATCTCTGTCAATTGCCGCGGTCATCACCAATCGAGAATGACAGAAACAAGATCGAGGCATCGTTCCAGACTGGCATTCTGACGGTCACGCTGCCGAAGACGCTGGAAACGCGCAAGGCCGAGAAGAAGATCGAGGTGAAGGCGGGCTGAAACAGGTTGCGGGCATCCACCGACGCATGCCGCGGGATGCCGGTGCACATGCTTTCCGTTTTCTTCTCGACCGCTCGATCATGCCGTGAAACACCGACATTCGGACGGTCGATGAAAGGCGATCCTGCATTCGCCATGCATGCAGAGCCGATAACCGGGATATCGGCCACGGCGCCATTGCGCCAGTGGTTGCACCGTCGCGTGCAATCCGCCCACACGGGACCGATTTTCTTCAGATCGCCCGCGCGTCATGGCGAATGGATTCAACGGACGCACGCGCCACCCGACAAGCGTGCATGAGGGAGGTCGTCATGTATGCCGGCAAGGTTCTCGTCGTATTCTATTCGCGCACCGGCACGACCCGCCGGGCCGCGTCCGCGTTGGCCGAGATGCTCGACGCCGACGTCGAGGAAATCGTCGTGACGCGCGATCGCGCGGGCCCGTTCGGCTATCTGCGTTCGCTCGTCGAGGCAATCAACCAGAAGCCGGCGGAGATCGTCGCGGCGAAGCGCGACCCGTCCGCGTACGATCTCGTGGTGATCGGTTCCCCAGTCTGGGCAGGCTGCGTATCGTCGCCGGTGCGGGCGTATCTCGTCGCGAATCAGCGGCGCCTGCCGCGTGTCGCATTCTTTTGCAGCTTCGCGCAACGTGGTGCGGATTCCGCACTAACGCAAATGCGGACACTGGCACGCAAGTCGCCGCTCGCCGAATGTCGCGTGACGCCGCGCGAAACGTTGCATGGCGATGCCAGCCCGATCCTGGCGGCATTTGCCGAACAGGCAGCGCGCAGGCTGGCGGAAGCGGTCGCGACGCCTGCGGCGCGCTGAAGCATGCGAGGGCGCACGGAAACGTGCGCCCTCGTGTAACGGTGTGGCGGGCGCTCCGACGTCGGCGCAAACGCCAGCTTGCGCGATGGACCGGCCTCAAGACACCGGTCGGTGTGCGTCTGCGGCCGCGAGATAGCCGACGATATCGTCGAGCGTAACCAGACGACCATAGTCGCGCTCCGGGATCTCCACCTTCAGCCGCGCATGAAGGCCCGTCAGAAAATTGAGCCAGTCCATCGAATCGAGATCGACCTGACCGCGCAGCGGACGATCCGCACGCAGCGTCGACGGGTCGAGTTCCGGCGCGACGGATGCAAGCGTTTCCAGTACGACCGAAAGGATGTCAGCATTGTTCATCGGTTCAACTCCTCGGGGTGCTGCAGCAATTCACCCAGTTCAACCAGGAACAGCGCACCGCGATGGCCGTCGGATACGCAGCCGCGATAACCCGTCTCGTTGCCGGAGAGCGCCCGCCGGGGCGTGCCGGCCGCAGGCGAACCCGCCGCCGCGATCGCCCGTTCGACGTCCGCAAGCGTCACCGAGCCTGTCGGGCCAGTGCCCGTCACACTGTCGGGATCGACCTGGTGCTGCTGCGCAAGCTTGCGCGCGGCTGGCACATCCGGGATCGGGGGCGCCATGTGTGGCCCGTCCGACGCCCGATTCGACCGTGGCCGACACTTGCGTCGCAAGTGCAAAGAACCGGTGATCGCGGATCACGACGCCGCTTGAACGCCTGGATCGCCGCATCTGCGGTGCAATCGGCTGTCGGTTGACATCGCTCAAGCTTGCCTCGGGTTTCCGAGTGAAGCATTCATCTTGCAGGCCAGCCGGTCTCAGTGAGTGCGTGCAGCTTTTCGCCGCAGACCAGCCGGCGAGGGGCCAACGCATTGAAGGAGCACCTTATGCGAGCGCGTGACGTGATGACGACCGCGGTCATTTCCGCCAGTCCGGAGATGAGCGTTCAGGAGACCGCGAAGCTGCTCGTGGAGCACTCGATCAGCGCGGTTCCCGTAATCGATGCGGACGGAAAGCTGATCGGGATCGTAAGCGAAGGCGACCTTGTGCACCGCGTCGAAATTGGCACGCATGCCAGGCGCCGCTCCTGGTGGCTGGAGCTTCTTGCGTCCAGCCGTGAATTGGCCAGCGAGTATGTAAAGGAACACGCGCAGACCGTGAAGGACCTGATGACTGTCGACGTCGTCACGGTCGCCGAGGACACGCCGCTGTCCGAAGTTGCCGAATTGCTGGAACGGCACCGCATCAAGCGCGTGCCGGTCGTCGACAACGGCAAGGTGGCAGGCCTGGTGAGTCGAGCCGATCTCGTGCGCGCGCTTGCCAGCGAGACGAACGACAAACGGAAGTCGGTCGCGCATGCGGACGTCGAGATACGCGAGGCGATACTGAATGCGATGTCTGGCCAACGCTGGGCGCTAACGCGAGGCCAGATCATCGTCAGGAACGGCAAGGTACATCTATGGGGCGTGATCTTCAGCGAAGAGGAGCGCAAAGCGGTGTGCGTGGCAGCCCAGACTGTACCGGGCGTCAAACAGGTGATCAGCCATCTCGTCTATCCTCTTACGCTTCCCTCGATGTAAACGTAAGCGGTCGACACACATCATCGGGGAAAAGTCCGGTGTTCACGCCGCTGCCGAGTGGCGCACGAGCGTGCATTCGTGCTGCGCGAAGCAGCACGAACGCGAACACGAGAGACTACCTCGACCGGTCAGAACTGCTGATCGTAGTTGAGGCGGACATGCTCGGGCTGTGCGAGGCCGTCTCTCGTGATCGTGAGATTGATGTGATAGACACCTTTCCAACGTGCGTCGAACACGTTCCCGTACGTGACCGCATTGCCGTCCTGCGTCGGGTCGAGTGCTATCCGCGTCGATTTTGAATGGAAGGCACTGGCTTCGCTTCGCGGTCCCTGCACGACAGCAACGACGTGAGCATTGTCAATGCGCTTTCCGTTCGACCTGTCGAACAGGGCGACCGTGAGCAGGAACAGGTTCACGTTGTTCGATGCCCCGCCGGAACCGCCGCCCGGCGTAGCGGCGCGACTCGCCGGAACCACACCGTAGTGGACGACGAGCTTGCCCGTCGTCACGCTGCGCGTCAGGTCGTTCGCACCGGCGGTCGATACCGCGCCGACAAGCAATGCCAGCCAGGCAAGCAGCACAAGAAAAATTCGCGATCGCATCGGGGCCTCCTCGGCGGTGGATTTACCGCATCGGCAATGCGCACGCAAAGCGACCGGAATCTTGCTTCCATGCTGACATCTCGCGAAAACGCAGGCTTGACGCAGGTCATGCTGCCGCCAGAGTCATGCCGCCGCATCATTCGGCGGATGCGTCCGTTCCACGCCAGTGCACCGGCAAGCGGACGACATCCACATGCCCCGGGAGATCGCCCGCCACGTCGCTTTCCATGTACGAGAAGTAGACGACGACGAGACGCCGGAGATCGACAATCCGGACCACGTGTATCGATCCAAACACCGGATCGACGGATTCGTCGAACACCTGAGCCAGCCGCGGCAAGCGGGCGGTCGTGGCGAGCGTTCCGGTCTGGTGACAGGACACCGATGCTCCGGCGCTATGTCCGTCGCGCAAGGGCGGTCGTTCGTCGCGCGTGTGCGGCTCCGAGACGAAGCACGTTACTCCGTGGAGCTTCGGGTCGTCGTACGCGGATATGCCGATATGTGCACCGTAGCGCTGAGAGTGTGGCGGAATGCGCGCCAGTTCCTCCGCATCGACGACGGATGCGCAGGAGATCGCCAGCGCGGCGGACGCAATCCATGTACGTGTTCGCAGCATGATCATCGCCAGCATCCTCGACTGATCGGCAAAACTGTCTCGGCAGGGCTCCCGTGCAACGAGACGGATTGAACTTCAGACTAGGTGTCTGCCGGTATCGAACGCTTGACTTGCGTCAAGGCGGGATGAACGGGTGGCCGGATGCTTGCTGCAAGAGCGGCCGATCGGGCGCGACGCAACGGCCATGTGGCGGGCGGCATCGCACTCGCGACACGGCGCGCGCATCCGTGCGTTAAGAATCCGGTAAGGAATTCCCCCGAAGATGAACGCATCGCTCAGGAGAACCACGATGCGCATATCCGACTCGGTTCGCATGCTATGCCGGGCAGGCCTGGGGGCCGCCATATGCGTGGCCGCCATCGCCGACGCAGGTGCCGAAACGCCGGCCCAGTTGCTGGCCGGCTACACGGCACAGTCAGGCGTCGGCGCCATACCGTCGCGCGGTCAGCAGTTCTTCACGTCCCGACATGGGCGCGACTGGAGCTGCGCGACCTGCCATGGCGGCACGCCGACCGGTGCAGGCACGCACATCGTTACCGGTAAGACCATCGAGCCGCTTGCGCCCGCTTTCAACCCGGCCCGATTCACGGACGGCGCCAGGACCGAAAAGTGGTTCCGCAGAAACTGCAAGGACGTCGTCGGGCGCGAATGCTCGTCGGCCGAGAAGGCCGACGTCCTGAGCTGGCTCATGAGTCTGAAACCCTGACGGCGAACGATCATGAACAACATCGACTCGACGAAGTCGCCGCGCAGGATCGCCGCGCGGCGCCATGCACGCGCAAGCGTGCTCGCGATGCTGCTGATGTCGCTGCTGCCGTGCGCGGCACGGGCGGAAGACGAAATGCGCAGCGTCGCGATTCCGTTACTGCCGAAGTACCGGCAGGAGTGCGCGACCTGCCATGTCGCCTATCCGCCCGGGGCGCTGCCCGCCGAATCGTGGCGACGCATCCTGAACGGTCTCGACCATCACTTCGGCACCGATGCGACGCTGGACCGGACAACGATCGGGCAACTGGAAACATGGCTGACGGCACATGCGGCGACGGGCAGCGCGGCGCGCCGTCCCCCGGAAGACAGGATTACCCGGTCGGCGTGGTTCGCCGCCACGCACGACGAGGTTCCTGCGTCCGTATGGCGCAGCGCTGCAGTGAAGCGGCCGTCGAATTGCGCCGCATGTCATACGCAAGCAGACAAAGGAAATTTCGATGAACGATTCGTCCGCATCCCGAGTACACGGTGAACCGGCACCCTCGCGTTCCGCACGGATACTGGTCTGGGACGCTCCGCTGCGCGTATTCCACTGGCTGAGCGTCATTGCCTTCGCCGGCGCGTGGCTGACCGCCGAGAGCGAGCGATGGCGGCTGATGCACGTCGCGTTCGGCTACACGATGCTGGCGCTCGTCGCGTTTCGCGTCGTTTGGGGCGTGGCCGGCACGCGTCATGCGCGGTTCTCGTCGTTCGTGCGTTCGCCGGCGGCCGCTTTCCGCTACGTCCTGAGCCTCGCGAAAGGCCGGCCCGAACATCACGTCGGCCACAACCCCGCCGGCGCGGTGGCGATCGTCGCCATGCTGGCGATGATGGTCGTCACGGGGGTGACCGGCTGGGGGGCCTACACCGGAAACGGCGAGTCGTTCGGTGATCTGCATGAGGGTGCGGCGAACGCCATGCTCGCGCTCGTCGTGTTCCATGTCGCCGCCGTTCTCGTCAGCAGCGTCGTGCATCGTGAGAATCTGGCCGGCGCGATGGTGACCGGCTACAAGCGCGGTGCACCGATCGACGGCATCCGGCGTGCGTGGTGGGGGATCGCTGTCGTGATGACGGCCGCGGTGATCGGCTGGTGGTGGACGCAATGGCAGGCGGCACCGCAGCCCGCTCGAGCGGACCGGCCCGTCGCGACGGACACCGGCCGCCCCGCGCACGGCGCGGGCGGGGACGACGACTGACGGCCACCGGCGGAGTGCTCGATCGTGCGCATCCTGCTCGTGGAAGACGACGTCCTGCTCGGCGACGGGATCCGCGCCGGATTACGCCAGCAAGGGTTCCAGGTCGACTGGGTGCGTGATGGCGACGCGGCCCAGCGCGAGCTGCGCGCGCATGTTCATGCCGCGACGGTCCTCGATCTCGGCCTGCCGCTCGTGGATGGCATGGATGTCCTGCAGCGCATTCGCCGCGACGGCATGGCGTCGCCGATCCTGGTCCTGACCGCGCGCGACGCCGTGCCCGACCGCATCAAGGCGCTCGACGCGGGCGCCGACGACTACGTGATCAAGCCCGTGGACCTGTACGAGCTCGGTGCGCGCCTGCGAGCGCTGGTCCGGCGGTCCCACGGTCGGCCGACCGAGCGGCTCCACGCGCAGGACGTCGAGCTGGAACCCGCGTCGCGAACCGCGCGCCGCGCCGGCGTGCCGGTCGCGCTGTCCACGCGAGAGTTCGACCTGCTGCACATCCTGATGCTGAATGCCGGCCGGGTTCTGTCGCGCGAGCAGATCGAGCAGTATCTGTACAGCTGGGGGCAGGAGGTGGAGAGCAATGCCGTCGAGGTCCACATACATCGCCTGCGCGCCAAGCTCGGCAGCGAGCTGATCCGAACGGTGCGCGGCGTGGGTTACGTGCTGATGCGGGGCGATGCATGAAGGCCCTGCTGCCCGCGCGTTCGTTGCATGGCCGGCTGCTGACGCTCGTGCCGGCCGTGGTTCTCGGTGTCTGGCTATCGACGCTGATGCTGACCTGGCTGGATGCGCAGCGCGAGATCGACCGGTTGCTCGATGGCCACCTCGCGCAGGCGGCGGCACTGCTCGTCGCGCAGCAGGCGCGCGGGCCGGATGACGACGACAATGCGATCGACGCGCCGATCCTTCATCCGTACGGGCCGCGTGTGGCCTTTCAGGTGTTTCATGACGGGCGGCTCGGCCTGCATTCCGAAAACGCACCGGCGAAGCCGATGGTGGCGCCCGAGCTGACCGGACGCGATCGGGCCTCCGGATTCTGGACCGTCGTGATCGACGGGAATGCGTGGCGGGTATTCGTCGTGCACGGCGTGCGCAGCGACGTTCAGGTGTTCGTGGGCGAGCGAATCGATTCACGCGAATCGATCCTGCGCGCCGTCATGCGCAGTGCATTCTGGCCGATGGCGGCCGCGTTGCCGTTGCTGGTGCTCGCCATCGGCTGGGCGGTTCGCCGTGGCACGGCGCCGCTGCGCGATTTCGGCCGAGCGCTGGCGCGGCGCAATCCGCAGGCGCTCGATCCGATTCGGCCGGATCGGACACCGCTCGAGATGCGGTCGATGCTGGATGCGCTGAACCGGCTGTTCGAACGGATTCGCACCGTCATGGACGCGGAGCGCCGATTCACTGCCGATGCGGCTCACGAGTTGCGCACGCCGATCGCGGCCGTCAAGGCACAGGCGCAGGTCGCCATGGCGGAGCCCGACGACGAGCGACGCCGGCATGCGCTGCGAGGCGTGCTCGAAGGGTGCGATCGGGCCGCGCGCCTGGTGGATCAGCTTCTGTTGCTTTCGCGTCTCGATGCGGGCGCACTGACGGACCGTGCACCGGTCGACGTATCGGCCCTGGCGAAACGGGTGGTCGCGGAGGCTGCGCCACGGTCGATCGGAAAACGGCAGCGGCTGGAACTCGATGCGCCATCACCATGCGTCGTCGGCGGCAACGAACCATTGCTCGAGTCGATGGTGCGCAACCTGGTCGACAACGCGATTGGCTACAGCCCGCCACAGGCGCGCATATCCGTTTCGGTTTGCCGACGGGAAGGGCATGCCGTGCTACGGGTCGAAGACGGCGGCCCGGGTATCGGCGACGACGACCTGCACAGGCTCGGCGAACGGTTCTTTCGGCCGCAGGGAGCCCGGCCGGGCGGGAGTGGCCTCGGCTGGTCGATCGTACGGCGAATCGCTGCCGCGCATGACGCGGACATCGAGGTGGGTCGATCGCCCGCGCTCGGCGGCCTGCGCGTGGTCGTCTCGTGGCCGGTTGCCGATGCAACGGACGCGGCCACGCACTAGTCAACCATGTACATCAACGATCAGACCGCACGCGTTCGACAGGTCACGGCAGGCTACGCGAGCAGCCGATCGCGACCGGCACGGCGTGCCCGTCGCCGCGCACGCCGTGCCATGCGATTACTGGCCGGCGGCGCCGCTTGCAGGGCCGCCAGGCTGGCCGTGCATGTAGCCCGGCCCCATGCCCGGCCCCATGCCCGTGCCCATGCCTTGCCCCCGATGCATGCCCCACCTGGGCGGAACGTCGGGCAACTTGATGCCGCGCGCCTTTGCGCGCTTCTGCATCTCGGCGTGATGCTCCGCGCGGATTTTCTCGCGCTCGGCGTCCGATGCCGCAGCGAGCATCCGGGTACGGTATGCGCTGCGCTCGGCGGGTGTCATCAGCTGACTGCCGTACATCATGCCGCCCGGCTCGACGGCGGAACCGCCAGCGGGCTGGCGCGGCTGTGCATCGGCCAGACTGGCCGTCATCGCGACCGCGACGCCGATCAGGCACGAAACGGTGAACCTGCTCACTGCGGACATGACGCTCTCCAAATCGTTTGCATGGTTTCAACCGTACGCAAAGATGACGATCGAACCTTTGCCGCAGATCAAGTCCCCGCGGAGTGCCGGCGATCATGCTGTTGTCAAACGTTCGGCGCATCATTCGGCGTCACGGCGACGAAGCGTGGTGCGCGCACTCGATTCCTGTCATGTCGGAGCTGCCAGCCATGTCGAATTCATTGCATTATCGTGAAAGAACCGCGGAAGTCGCCGAGCAGATGCGCAAGCTTCGGCAGTCGCAGCCGGACCTCATGTCCGCCTTCGGCGCGCTGGGCGCGGCCGGTACCAAAGAGGGCGCGCTGACGAAGAAGACCCGCGAGCTGATCGCGTTAGGCATCGCGATCTCGTGCCGCTGCGACGACTGCATCGGTTTCCACATGCAATCGCTGATCAAGCTGAAGGCGACGCGCGAGGAGATCGAGGCGGTCGCCGGTGTCGCCGTCTACATGGGCGGCGGCCCGTCGATGATGTACGCGGCACATGCGTTGATCGCGTTCGACGAGCTTTCGACGTGACGTGCGGCCTTGCTCAACCCTGGAAGGTGACCTGAATCGTGATGTCAAGAAATCCTGACGTTGTTTCGGAAACCGTCGCTGAATCGACGCCCGCGATGGCCGCCGCGGCCACGCGAAGCACCTGGGTGAGCGTGGCGGTCAACCTCGCGCTGAGCATCGCGCAAGTGGTAATCGGCATCCTGTCCCGATCGCAAGGTCTCGTGGCGGACGGGATTCATTCATTGTCCGACCTGATCGCGGATTTCGTCGTGCTGCTGGCCAGCCACCATAGCCGCAAGCCCGTCGACGAAAAGCATCCTTACGGCCATCAGCGCTTCGAAACCGGCGCATCGCTGGCACTTGCCGCAATCCTGCTGCTGGTGGGGGGCGGGATGCTCTGGTCCGCCATCCAGAAGCTCGAGCATCCGGAAGCGATCGCGCGCGTTCACGTCGCGGCGCTCTGGGTCGCGCTCGCCGCGCTCGCCGCGAAGGAAAGCCTGTTCCGTTATATGTTCGCGGTCGCCACGCGAGTGAAGTCGAGCATGCTCGTCGCCAACGCATGGCACGCGCGTTCGGACGCCGCATCGTCGCTGGTCGTCGCTTGCGGCATCGTCGGCAACCTGCTCGGTTATCCGCTGCTCGATCCCGTCGCCGCGCTGATCGTCGGCGGGATGATCGTGAAAATGGGCGCCACGTTCGGTTGGGACGCCTTGCACGACCTGATGGATCGGGCGGCCGACGCCGAAGACGTGCAGGCGATCCGCGCGACGCTGCGCGCGACACCGGGCGTGCTCGACGTGCACGACCTGCGCACGCGAAAGACCGGCGACCTGATCCTCGTCGACGTGCATCTCGACATCGACGCCGATCTCACGGTTGCGCAAGGGCACGACATCGCGGTGGACGCGCGTGCTCGCGTGATGAAGCATCACCGCGTCCTGAACGTGATGACCCACGTCGATCCGCGCAAGCGGGAACGCATCGCTGAAACCGCGTCCGAGATGCGCGGCCGGTAAGCGGCACCGGTCGGCCGGTCAGCCGGTGCGGCCGATCGGCACGGCGTGCATGCCGGGTGTCATTCCGCGCCGCGCGGAGGATGGCCGCGCCGGAACGTCAACCGGCGTTCCTTGAGAAGCGCGCGCCAATTGAGCTTCATCAACGCGAAGACGACGCCGAGCAACGCCAGTTGCGTGACGATGAAGTATCCGCCGAGATAAGTGCCTTCGAGCCCGGACTCCACGTCCAGCCGGGTCGACGCAAGGCGGCCGAGGTGCGCCCAGATCGCATAGGTCGCGGCGCGGCCGACGAAGAACGCCGCGGCAATGATCCTGAGCGGCAATCCGGAAAGGCCGTATGCGATGAACAGATAGTTCGACGGAAGCGGGCTCAGGGCATAGAAGAAGAACGCACCGGCGGTGAGCGTCCTGTGCTTGCGCAGCCAGTGCGTGGCGACGTCGATGTTCTCGCGATCCGATTGCCGCATCCAGCGGGCGCGCACGAGCGATCTTGCGAAGGTCGCCAGGATGACGCGGCCAGTCGTCGCCGCGCCGGCCGCCACGATGGCAAAGATCAGCGGATTGCCGTCAGGCAGGTTGAACCCGACCCACGACATCGCCATCCACGTGGGCGGGGCGAACGCCGGCATGAGATTCAGCAGAAGAATCAGCAGAAACAGTACCGCCAGCGTCAGCACGATATCGCCTCCAGGCGCTTCGGTGTCACGCTTCGATTGTGCTGACGAAAGGCGCCGCCCGCTTGACTCACGTCAAGCATCGCGCCGTGCCGGTCGTTCGCGTGACGCGCTTCGCCGTGACTCAGGTCAACGGTCGAACCGCGGCATTTCCTAGACTGATGCCACGCCGTGAGCAACCGGAACCGGATGCGGCGAACCCCGCCGTGCACGGCAATCGGAAGAATGGTCATGTCCCGAATCCGCTGGTCGATCGATCTCGCTTTGCTGGTCCTTGCAGCGTCTACGCTCGCCGCGGGGGGCATGTGCGTGGCGTTCGGTCTGCTTTCACTCGCGCGGGGCGTCTGGCTGGTGGGTACGGTGCCGGTCTTGCTCGCGTTGACCGTGTCGCTTGCAAAGGCCGTGGCGAAGCGGCAGGCCGGCATCGACGTGCTCGCATGGCTGGCGATCGGCCTGGCAATCGCGCTGGACGAGACGCTGACCGCCGCGGTCATCGCATTGATGCTGGCCAGCGGCCGGACGCTGGAGCGGTATGCGCAAGACCGCGCGCAACGCGAGATGACGGCGCTGCTCGGCCGTGCCCCCCGGCAGGCGACCCGGTTCGAGAACGGTGAATGGCGTTCCGTTGCGCCGGAAACCATCGTTCCGGGTGACAGGCTGCTCGTGCGTAGCGGCGAATGCGCGCCGGTCGACGGCACGTTGACCGACGACGCGGAACTGGACGAGTCCATGTTGACGGGCGAGTCGTCCACCCAGCGGCGACGTTCCGGCGAAACCGCATGCAGCGGCGTGGTCAACGCAGGCGCGCCATTTGAAATGGTCGCCCGCACCACGGCAGGCGACAGCACGTTTGCGGGCATCGTCCGCATGGTCGAGCGCGCACAACACGAGCGCGGTCCGGCCGTGCGTCTCGCGGATCGCTACGCGGCATTCTTCGTGCTCGCCTCGCTGCTCGTCGCCGGCATCGCGTGGCTGCTGACCGGCGACGTCACACGCGCGCTCGCCGTGCTCGTCGTCGCCACGCCTTGTCCGTTGATCCTCGCCGTGCCGGTCGCCATCGTGTCGGGCATGTCGCGTTGTTCGAAACGCGGCATCCTTGTCAAGGGCGGGGGTGCGCTCGAACGTCTCGCGCAAGCGACGATTCTGTTCTTCGACAAGACCGGGACGCTGACGGGAGGGCGGGCACGCATCGTTGCGATCGAATGCGGCACGGACGTCGGGGCGGGCGATGTGCTGCGTTTCGCGGCGTCATTGGCACAGGCTTCGGGGCACGTCATTTCGGATGCGCTGACGGTCGCCGCGCGGGAACGCCGGATCAATCTGTCGCCGCCATCGGTCGTCATGGAAACGGCGGGCGAGGGCGTCACAGGCGGGGTCGACAACCGGACCGTCGCGATCGGCAAGTTCGGATACGTCTCAGCCTGTTCAACGGTCGCCCCCTGGAGCGACGCGTTCCTCAAGCGGGTCGGCAACGAGGGCGGGGCTGCCGTGTTCGTCGGCGTCGATGGTGTCATGATCGGTGCGATTCAGATGGCCGACCAGGTGCGGCTGGAAACGCCGCGGGCATTGCGGCTGTTGAAACGAGAAGGCGTCGAGCGCCTCGTCATGCTGACCGGCGACCGGCGAGACATTGCCCAGGCCGTCGGCGAGTTGCTGGGTGTTACCGACGTGCGTGCCGAGCAGACGCCGACGGACAAGCTTGCCGCGATTCAGGCCGCGCGCAAGGAAGGCGTGACGATCATGGTCGGCGACGGTGTGAACGACGCGCCGGCGCTCGCGGCCGCCGACGTCGGTATCGCGATGGGCGCGCGGGGGGCGGCCGCGTCATCCGAAGCGGCCGACGTGGTACTGCTGGTGGATCGGCTGGATCGACTCGTGGATGCGATACGTATCGCACGACGGTCGCGCCGAATCGCACTCGAGAGCGTGGTGGCTGGCATGTCGCTGTCGGTCGTCGCAATGACGATTGCGGCGGCCGGATTCCTGCAGCCGATTGCCGGTGCGGTCATTCAGGAAGTCATCGACGTCGTCGTCATCATCAATGCGTTACGCGTGCTGCTGGTTCGCCCGAGGCCAACCGACGCCCGACTTGCCGATGTCGACGTCGAGCAACTCAAGCGCGAGCACACGGCATTGTCACCGTTGCTGGACCAGATCAGGGATCTCGCGGATCGTATGCCGCAACTATCCGGGGCAGCCATCGCCAGTGAGCTTGTCCACGTGATCGACTCGCTGGACGAACGGCTGCTGCCGCACGAACGCGCCGAGGATCGGGACGTCTACGCGCGACTCGCCCCGCTTCTCGGTGGCGAGGACCCGCTGGCGGCGATGAGCGGCGCACATCGGGAGATCTTCAAGATGGTCCGATCGCTCAGGCAGATGGTCGCGGACCTGCCGCGCGACGGAACGAACACCCTGCAGGTGCAGGCGATACAGCGCTTGTTGTACGGGCTGGAAGCGATCGTACGCCTGCATTGCGCTCAGGAGGAGGAACTGTTCCACGCCGTCGGAGCGGATGCGTGACCCTGAAACGCGTCACGCATGCGGCGCACTCACCAGAAGAACCGGCGTTTTCGTGATGCGCGCAACGCGTCCGGCCACGCTGCCGACGAGCCAGCCCGTGACGCCGCGCCGCCCATGGGTGCCCATGACGATCATGTCCGCGCTCCATTCGATGGCGTCGTTCACGATCAGGTGAGGCACGTCCGCGCCGGTGCGATCCGTTTGAATCAGTTGAGACTGCGCGTGCGCGGGTGTGCCATCGAGCAGGGCCATGGCTTTTTGCAGTGCACGATTGCCTTCGCTGACCAACGCGGCTTCCAGCGTCTCGACGGGGACGAAATCACCCAGCGATGTGGGGCGATCGAGCACGTGTATCGCCCGGAATTCGGTCTCGGGACGCGAGAATTTCAACCCCGTTTGCAATGCGTGGAGCGCAATCGGGCTTCCGTCGACAGCGAACAGCATCCGCCGCGGCAGGTGCTCGGCGACCGACGCAAAACCTTCCGGAACGATGAGCAGCGGGCAACCAACGAGCTTGCCGAGCGGGCCGGAAACCGTTCCCTCGATCCATCCGAGCAGCCCATGATGCTGACGTGTGCCGACGATCATGAGTTCGGCCTGCCAGGCTTGTGCACTTTCGGCCAGCGCATGCACGACATCCCCGCCGTGCGTGGACAAGTCGATGACTTCCGTGTCGATCGAGATGTCGTCGCGCGAAATGGCGCTTTGGGCACGCGACAGCGCGTCGGATGCGTCTCGCAACAATTCGTCGCGGGCCGATTCGAGAAATGCCGTGGCTTTCGACCCGAGCGGGACGAGCGTTCGCGGATTCTCCGCAACGCTGACGATATGCACCGCGGCATTCGACGGGAGGAACGCTTTGGCATACGCGAGGGCATGTGTGGATGCGGTGGAACCGTCGACGGCGATCAATACCCGCTGGGAGGCGGAGACTGCCTGGACGGGTGAAGTGCTGGTATTCATGAATGTCTCCCGGTGACAACCGACGGTCTTGTACACGGCAATTTTTCGCACGAGGGCCGTCTACCGGCTTGACCTTCGTCAAGCACGTTCGTCTTCGCAGTGCCGGGTGAAATGGCGGCTCGATCGCGTCGAGTGCATGGCCGCTGCCACGTTGACATGAGTCAACCGGGGGGCCGGCTTCAGGCAGCAGCATTGAAACGACGCCGCGTTGTTCGGGAAAGGCCTTGAGCCTGCGCAACCGCAAAGCGTGTCGCTACCTGACTGGAGAAATGATCATGCGAAAGCTGGCAATGTTGATCGTGCTTGCGCAGGTGCTGTTCGCCGCAACGACGGGCGTGGCTGCCGCTGATTAGTCGGTGCGGAGCGTGACGACGCACGGCCTGACCGTTCGTTTCGGCATCGTGCCGGCAGAAAAGGCGCCACGCGCGCTGGAAGAGGGGGGCGTTCCAGGAGATACGAAGGCCCAGGCCAGCTATCATTTCGTGGTTGCACTGCTTGACGCCCGGACCGGCCCGCGCATCGATGATGCCATGATCCTTGCCAGGATGACCTCACCGGCATCCAAGGCACGGCTGAAGGTTCAAATCAAGCGTTCGCCGGCATTCACGGTCAACGGCATGGTGACGTACGGCAACTACTTCGACATGCCATGGGCGGGGCGGTATCGCATCGATCTTTCGGTCAGACGCCGCGACGGTGCCGACACGGTTCATGTTCGACTGAATTATGAGCCCAGTCTCTGAGTCATCGTATGACCGGTGGTCGTGTGGAGTCGCCACGCAATGAAGGGGCGGGTAAAAATACTATCCCAGGTGATCACGATGCGATGCGTATTCGATGAATACACGCCCGCCCGGAAATTGAACCCTGCACGGCCTGGCGCTCGTCTGATCAACAAATCGCAAGGTATTCCAACGAGGATTGGTCGACCGCCTTCCGCCCTCGCAAGGGTATTCGATGGCAAGGATCCGTGGAATGTCGTCTGTCTATTGATAAGGCATCTGAATGTCTAAACTTGGCTACGCTCGCGTATCGACCGAAGAACAATCGCTGGACTTGCAACTCATTGCACTACGGAAGGCAGGTTGCAGTCGGATCTTTACCGACCACGGCGTGTCCGGGATGCACCACGAGCGTCCTGGCCTGCACGAACTCATTTCGGCTGCGAAGTCGGGAGATACCATCGTTGTCTGGCGCCTCGATCGACTTGGTCGCTCACTAAAACATCTTATTCAAATCCTTTCTGATTTGCGCGAGCGCGGCATTCATTTCGCTTCACTTAATGAAGCAATTGATACAGGAACGCCGACAGGTACGTTCATTTTCCACATGTTGGCTGCACTTGCCGAATTCGAGCGATCGCTTATCAGCGAACGCACCAAGGCCGGAATGGCGGTCGCGAGAACTCATGGGAGTCACTTGGGACGACCGAGAATACTGAACGCTCAACAGATCAAGATTGCGCGTGAGCTTGAGAAAACATTCACAGCAAAGGAAACGGCTCGCCTTCTTTCGGTCGACAAACGGACGCTCGAGAGAGCGCTCCAAAGAGATTCGAATGATACGCACGCCGACACGAAATAATTTTATTGAATATTAATTCATAAAACACCCACTCCCGGATAAGCGCAACATATGGATTAACAAAAACCCAAAGGTGCTATCGGTTGACGTTTCGCCAATGCGAATATATTTATCGTTCTTCGAGTTTTATTCGTGACAGGGTTCTGGGGTGAACCCCGAAATGACGCGCAACGTCAGCAATCGGATGGCACTCCAGCATAATCATGGCTTCTTTCCTTTGCTCCTGACTAAGCGCTGGTTTTCGTCCTATCTGGATTCCGCGGCTGCGGGCGGCGTTCATTCCGGCACGCGTTCGCTCGCTGATCAAGCTTCTTTCGAATTGCGCGAGTGCGCCCATTACGTGAAAAACAAGAACACCGCCTGCCGAATTCGTATTGATCGATTCGGTAATCGAGTGAAGATGAACGTCACGTTTCTCAAGAGTGGCTACCAGATCGATTAATTTCCCCAGAGATCGCCCTAGACGATCCAGTCTCCAGACTACCAGCGTGTCGCCGGCATTCATCCGTATCAGAACAGCATCGAGTCCAGGGCGCGAGAAATCTGCCCCTGAGATACCCCGATCGGTAAATATATAGTGACATCCCGCCTTTTTGAGCGCATCAATTTGCAGGCTGAGATTTTGCTCTTCCGTAGATACGCGTGCATATCCGATGTTCATGATCTTTAATCCAGAGACGTCAAGAATCACCTTTCTGTGCAGACTACCCAGATTAATTTGAGTAATCGTCAAACTGCACGATGAGTGAAAGAAATGGTCGTACATATTCTCCTCGCGCCCCGTCAGATCATAAGTAGATTTACGTCACACCCCGCATAATTGCTAAGAATTGTAAAATCGCGCGTACTTTTTACGTATTCTACTGGACAAAACGGTTCCATTTTGTCGTTGTGTCCCTTTAAATGTCTCTTCCTTGCCTGGCGGGCGTCTAGCCCAATAGCCCTACCCACAGCAATAGCTTTGCGCAAGGGAACCTTTTTTGTATCGTGAAGTAAAAGTGTCGGACCTACGGGCGGGCGTTTGATGTGTCGCCTTGCACCCTCGAACATATGCAGGCCGAACGCAACTCGGGTGCGCGCGAAAATACGAAAGAGCTTTGTCATATGAGATGCCTTGTCGCACGTATGGGCTGGGATTCAACAGGTGCGCGGACAAAGCAAATGGCACCGATGTGCCACGACCAATGGGTGTTTCTGGCAAAGAAAGAGTCAAGGTCCAGGCCAGGCTTGTTCATGTGAGGAAGCTGCCGGTGTGAGATTTCGCAACGCTCCAGGAAATGTGTGCAACCGAGGTTGGAGTTGCGGAAAAGTGATGTCGCGTAGCCGGTTTTGAGAAAAATTGATTAACATTAATTAATCAAATCAACAGAAAATAATGCTCAATTATTTATTGTGCGGCTGATTTATTGGTTATACGAAATATAAAATTTAAATAAATTAATCCAATCCAAATAAGTCATCTGGAATCGGGTTCTCCGATTATTACCTCTTGAACAACTGGCTACTATGAATCGCACCTATCGGAATATCTGGAACGAAGCTCTTGGCGCCTGGGTCGCGGTATCCGAACACGATTCGGCACGGGGGAAGGGCAAGCGCTCGCCATCGGTTAAGCTGCTTGTCAGCTTGTTGTTAGCCGGCGCCGCACAGGCCAGCTACGCAGGTATTTATACGTTCAGCGGGGGAAATGGAGGGGGCAGTTGCGGCTTTGCCGGTGGAGGAACGGGCCCCGACGGCACGCGAACGTATAGCGCCGGAACTGCCCCCCTCGATGGAAGTGGTGGATGGTCGTCGGTTGCTGGCTGTAACGCGAACGGCAACAACTTGAACGGCGTCACCTTGTACGGGTCGTTTACTACCGCCACCGGAAGCGGTGCGGCCGCGTTCGGCATGGGTGCGAGTGCCGGCAATTTGGCGACGGCACTGGGGCTCCAGGCGACTGCTTCGGGCACCGCTGCCTTGGCTGTAGGTTATAACGCTACTGCTTCTGCAGGGTACGGGGTGGCGATTGGCTCCAGCGCCGTGTCGCCAGTGACCGCCTCGGGGTCTGGCTCAATTGCGATCGGTGGCAGTACCGTCACCAAGGGCGCCGTGGCGTCGGGAGGCAACGCAGTGGCCCTTGGAGGCGACGCTGTTGCCTCAGCGATCGATACGCTCGCGATTGGCGCGGGCGCCAAATCGTCCGGTAGCTACGCGACTTCGTTTGGCACCGCTGCAAATGCTACCGGAGTTGGCGCCACAGCATTGGGCAGTAACGGGACAAGTGGCTCCGTGGCTGCTGCGGCCGACTCGGTTGCGATTGCCGGGCAATCCAAAGTGGCTGCTACGGCCACCTCGGGTATTGCGATCGGACGAGGCGCGACCGTGAGTGGCGCGTTTGGCATCGCACAGGGCGATGGCATCATTTCCGGTGCAACAGGGCAGAACGTTGCCATTGGTTCCAGCGGCACCACAGCCAATAGCTCGACGGCGACCGGCGGTGCAGTTGCCATCGGCCTCGGGCAAACGGCAACGGGCGATGGCGCGGTTGCGATCGGTGACCCGAATACGGCAATCGGTACAGGTGCGGTCGCGCTCGGTGCGAACGATTCGTCGAACGGCCAGGGCGCCGTCGCGATCGGCAATGCCAATTCCGCGACCGGTCAAGGCTCGGTCGCTCTGGGCAACAGCAGCACGGCCACTTCGGCCGGAGGCGTCGCGATCGGCGATACCGCGGTCTCCAGCGCCACCAACGCGCAGGCGTTCGGTGCCGGTGCCAACGCGAACGTGGCGGGCTCGGTCGCGCTTGGTTCCGGCGCTGTCACGACCGGCACCGCGAACACGGCCACCGGTGGCACGGGTAGCGTCAGCAGCACGACGATCGGCAGCCAGACGTTCGGCACCTACGCCGGCGCGAACGCCGCCGCCGGTGTGGTCAGCGTCGGCGCGGCCGGGGCCGAGCGGCGCATCCAGAACGTCGCCGCCGGCCTGATCAGCGCGACCAGCACCGACGCGATCAACGGCAGCCAGCTTTTCGCTGTTGCCAGCACAACGACGTCGAGCATTACTAGCCTGTCGACTGGTCTCAGCTCGACCAACAGTTCGGTGGCTTCGCTGTCGACCTCCACGTCGACCGGCCTCTCGTCCGCTAATAGCTCGATCAGCTCGCTGTCCACGTCGACTTCGACCGGCATCAACTCGTTGTCCACGGGCCTCAGCTCGACCAACAGCGCGGTCACGTCGCTGTCGACCTCCACGTCGACTGGTCTCTCGTCCGCTAATAGCTCGATCAGCTCGCTGTCCACGTCGACTTCGACGGGCATCAACTCGTTGTCCACGGGCCTCAGCTCGACCAACAGCTCGGTGGCGTCGCTGTCGTCGTCCACGTCGACGGGTCTCTCGTCGGCAAATAGCTCGATCAGCTCGCTGTCCACCTCGACCTC
>NZ_QTQD01000006.1:0-261546 GCF_003858025.1 Burkholderia sp. Bp9004
GTCATGCCCATCGGCGAAGACAGTCAACTTGTCAGTCCAATCGCGGAACAACTTGGCAGACTGGTACGACTGCGGGCCAGACCAGACAAGGCCCCAATGCTGAGCGGCGACTTCAAAGCCGTCACAATACGGGCAGGGCACGATGGATGTGCCCCAGCTTTCGGCAAAGCCGGGAACAGCAGGCATCTGGTCGACAACGCCATAGCTCAGGATCAAACGGCGCGCCCTTAGGCTTTCGTGATCGTCGGTGACGACGCAGAAATCGTCGATGGCGCCAGACACGCTCTCCGCCCGGGCATCGACCAGCCGGATCGTTGGATAGCGCACCAGCTGCTGCCGCGCCTCGACAAGGATGTCTAGCGGCGGTTTGTGATCGTGGCCGAGCAAGCCATGCGAGTGCCCGGCAAAGCGGTTGCGCGGCCGGCCGGTATCGAGAACGGTGACCTTGCGGCGGGCACGGCCGAGCTGCAGGGCGGCGGCGAGACCGGCAAAGCTGCCGCCGATGATGATGACGTCATTCATGGTGATCGGCTCCGGGTTGTGGATGGAGGGGGCTGGGCGTGGTGTGCAATATCGCCCGGCGATACGCGCTTGAGACGGTCAGCGAGCAGGGCTTCGGCATTGGCGAGAAAGTTGCCCATGCTGTATTGACCGGCTCGACAATGCCGCTCGATATCGCCGGGCGGCCCGGGGAAACCTGATCTGGACAACCGGTTCAAACCTGCCCTTGACGTGCACATTGCGATACCACATGGTATCCTAATGCTCGAATTTGAATACTGTCAAGTACTGGAATTGTCGTGACCGAAAACAGCCACGGCCGGCGCGGCCGGCCCGCCAACGAGGCGCTTCGCCAAACGATTGTCGACGCCGCCTGCGAACTCTTTGTGGAATTGGGGTTTCAAGCGACGACCATGGACAAAGTCGCCCAGCGGGCGAAGATATCCAAGCTCAGCATCTATCGGCACTTCGAGAACAAGGAGGCGCTGTTCAGCGCGGCCATGGTGGCCCGCTGTGATCAGTTTGCACCGCAGGCCCTTTCTGAAGGCGTCGACGGTTCGGCCGAAGATCAGCTCATGGTGGTGGGATCATCCCTGCTTCGCACGCTGTTGAGCCCCGATGTCCGCAGTGTGGAAGCCATGGTTTTGGCCGACAAGACGAATCAAAAGTCGTTAAGCAAGCTTCATTACGAAGCCGGGCCCGCCCGTGTCATCGCCCACATCGAGGCCGTGTTGCTTCAGCTGCACGCGAAAGGGCTGCTGAACGTACCCGATCCTCTCCGGTCCGCCCGCTTGTTTGCCGCGCTTTTCAAAGGATCCGATCTACTGCTTATCGCACGCTTCGATGAGGCGAGAGCAGAGGACAGCAACGAAATCGAATCCTACTGCCGGTCGGCCGTCACCATGTTCATCGCCTCGCACGGTGACATCTAAGGGTGAGCTAACGCGGCTTGATGAAGAACCCGCAGAGTTGCACACGCTGTTCGCCTTGAGCAATCTGTGGATGACGCGCGAACGACTGATGCGCGAGGCCGCTACATGAGCGCAAAGGCTGCCCGCGCAGGCAGGCATCCTTGCACGGCTTAAGCCGCCTCACGAACTCAGGGGTCTAAGCGTCCGCAGAGGCCGATGACTTGTCCTCCAGGCGACGGCACGGAATGACCGCTCCACTCCGATACCTACCCTTAGGACAGAGACTGCTCGACCGGCTGCAACGGGTTGGCAAGCGACGTCCACGGAAATCCACGAAGAACCAAAAAAGAGGCGGGGCTTGCACCCCGCCTCTTCGGCTCCGTCATGATGCCCCGACTCTTAACCCTTCAAAAAGCCGGTGGAAATCCAAGGCACGGCGGCGATCATCGTGATCCCAATAAACAACGCGGCCATATAACCCATGATGGGTCGGATGCCCAGATTCGGCGAGATCTTGCTGACTGCACACGCCCCATAGTAGCCGACTCCGAACGGCGGCGAGAACAGCCCCAGTCCCATCGAGAGAATCACGACCATTGCATATTGAACTTCGTGGATGCCAACAGCTCGAGCAATCGGGAACAGTAACGGGCCGAAGAGCACGATTGCAGGGATTCCTTCAAGGACGCTACCCAATATGATGAACATGAAGATTGACACGACCATGAAGGAGAATGCGCCGCCAGGCAGATGCTGCATGAAGTCGGCCAGTCCATGGGAGAAGCCAGACTGGGTGAGCGCCCACGCCATCGCGGTAGCCGTACCAATGATGATAAGGATAGCTCCCGAAAGAGCAGCCGTCTCCACGAGCATGGGGCCGATTCGCTTCCAATTGAAGCATCGATACACCAAGAGTCCGGCGACGACGGCATAGGCGATTCCAACCGTTGAGACCTCCGTTGCCGTTGCCACTCCCTCTACCACCGCCAAACGGATGACAACCGGAAGTGCGAGTGCCGGGATCGATACCACAAACGCTTTCCCGACAAAGGACCACGCGGGTCTCCCGGACGACGTGGGTTCAGTCTTTCGAGCCCGCCACCAGACGAGCATGCATAACATGAACGCCAGTACAAGGCCCGGCAACAGACCGCCCGTAAAGAGCGCAGAGATTGATACCCCCGTAACCGATCCGATCGTGATGAGCACAATGCTTGGTGGGACCGTCTCAGTTTGCGCGCCGGTAGCCGATAGCAACGCCACGAGCTCGCCGGGATTCTCGCCACGCTTCTTCATCTCAGGGAACAGAATCGGAGCAACAGCTGCCATATCGGCTGCCTTCGAGCCGGAGATCCCCGAAATCAGATACATCGCACCGACCAAGACATAGTAAAGACCACCGCGCACATGGCCCAGCAACGATGCCAGGAAGTTGATCATCGCCCGTGCCATCCCTGTCATCTCAATGAGAAGCCCGAGGAAAATAAACATCGGCACCGCCAACAGAAGGATTTGAGACATTCCTTCGTCCATGCGGCTGACGACGATTTCCAGCGGCATGGAGGTTGACATTGAAAGGTAAGCAAACACGGAAAGACCGAAGGAGAATGCGATGGGCATGCCGCTCAAGACCGTGAAGCCGACCACTCCAACGAAGAAAATCACCAGGTTAAGGTTTCCAAGCGATTGCAAAACGGGTCCGGCATGTTCCAACGCAAACACACTTACTAGCGACACCGCAACCCCAGCGATAGCGGTCCTCCAGCCGATTGCTAACAACTTGACCACGCAGATCAGCAGCATCGACACAACCCCGAAGATGATAGCCGCAACGCGTACGCCGTCATTGATCTCCATTGTCGGGGTCAAAATGTCCCACTGCTGCTTGATGTAAGCGATCGATGGAACAAGTATGAGCCCGAGAAAAAGCATGCTCGCCACCGTCGAAATGGTGTCCCAGAACGGATCCCAGTGCTCGCCCATGCGGTTGACAAGTGCCGTCATGCGCATGTGGCTTCCTCGGTGCAACGCCGTAGCGGCACCTGTCATTGCTAGCCAGAGAAACAGGATGGCAGCGAGTTCGTCGCTCCAGATTAACGGGTGGTGCAGGACATAACGAGCAACAACGCCACTGAAAAGCAGGATAACTTCTGCTAGCACCAGCAGTGCCGCAGGCACAGAGACGATTACGCCAAGCGCAAAGTCCACACGGGACAGCCAGCGTGGCATAGTCTTCGTTGCGTGATGGACTGTTGCGCTGGTCTGTTGTTCGAGTGCGTCATCCACGTCTTTCAGCATTTGCGTTCTCATGCGAGCTTCCCCGTGTATTTCTCCATGAGACTCCATTCTTCGTCTCCGAAGAATTGCTTCTGCTCCGTGTAGAAGTTCGCGGATTTCAGGGTTTGGCGGAACGCGTTCGTGTCAGCGGTGTTAAACGCAAGCCCTCTGCCCGCAAGCGTCTTTTGCAGGGAGGCGTTCAACTGGATCACGTCTTGTCGTTGCTTCAGTGCCCCCGCATTGAGGTGCTTTGAGACGATGTCACGGACGGTGGGCGGCATTTTTTCCCACGCTGTCTTGTTACCCAAGAACCAGTAGCCGTCCCACATGTGGTTTGTCATCGAGCAGTATTTCTGGACTTCATAAAGCTTCGCGGCGTCTACTACAGCCAGCGCGTTCTCCTGTCCGTCGACGACCTTTGTCTGCAATGAGGAATAGACTTCGTTGAAGCTGATCGACGCCGGGGCGGCGGAAAGCGACTTGAACAGCGAGATCCAGAGACGACCACCCGGCACCCGGATTTTCATGCCCTGCAGGTCAGCAGGAGTCTTGATGGGCTTCGTACTGGTCGTGATCTGGCGGAACCCATTGTTCCAGATCTTGTCCTGAACAACCAGATTCGCCTTTCCAATAAGCCCGCGAATATGGGCGCCAAGGTCACCATCGAATGCCGCGAATACCTGGTCATAGTCTTTATACGCGAAGCCGACGCCAGAAATGGATGCCTTCGGAACCAGAGTCGACAAGGTATTTGCGCCCGACACCGTATAAAACTCCAGTGCCCCAGCTCGCAACTGCGAGAACATGTCCGGGTCGCCACCGAGCTGATTATTCGGAAACACCCGAAGGTCGACTCGACCATCTGTCTCCTTTTTGATCGCATCCGATGCCTCTTGGATGCGCACGTTCAGAGGGTGAGTTGCCGGTAGGTTCGTCCCGACCTTATAGGAAAATTCTGCAGCATTGGCGCGCCGAATCCACGGACCATCCAGGAGGCCTGTCGCCGCAACAACGGCTGCTCCGGTTCCGGTGATGAGAAAGTTTCTACGGGTGAATCCCATGTTCGTCTCCAACAATTTTGATAATCGTCCGTCAAGGACTTGCGCTTTATATGCTTGCTCGCCCTTCCCCGACGCGATGGGTCGAAGGAGCGGTATGGTGCGCTTTTGATTTGACGCGCCTGTCAGGTTAGTGCGCGTATTTAGAGTAGCGGACGTGTCGCCTCACAACAAACGACTTTATTTCGACCTATGGTGAGAAAAAATCGCTGGCTCGAATTCGAGAGGCGACGGGTTCAACAGATACTCCCCCGCGAAGCAGCGACCGCGGACTGTGAACACCGTGGCGTGCAGTGTTGGTGACCGCGTATTGGGGAAATCCCGCTCTGGCTTCGCCGCAGGGCGGCGGCCCTGGACGCGCGGTCTCTTCGCTTGCGCGAACCTCACTCACAACCAGTCGCGGCCCCAAAAGTCGGGGACTACGCCGGAATTAGCGATCTGCTTAAAAACCGCTTCTACGGTGAAAAAAAATCGGCACGTGGACGGAGCTGCCTAGCGCCATCGCCACTGATCGCAGTGATAGGTCCGATAGCCTTTGGCTTCGCGACATCGCTGAGCGCTACTGGTGAGCGCAAGGATTGAGCGTGTCCGCTCCTCAAGCCACGCACCGCTAGATTATTTTGCGCTGCTACCGGTGCCGCTTGCCGCGATTGACGGACGTAAATGAACGAAAGAAGCCGGGGGCCTATAACGGGCGCATCGACTCGCTCTCGACGGCCTGGCGAAAGGTCTTCGGCTTCACGCACGGCATTGTGCTCGTCGACGCCTTCTTCGAGAACGTCCAGCTTGATGGTCAGCGCGTGGGGCTGCGCTTCGACCGAGCGCCCCCACAGCCTATGCAGGTTGCGTGCTTGTGGACGCGCACCGAGATCCCGGACGCGGACGATCTGTGGTCGATCGCGGTGGTCACCGATGATCCGCCGCCCGAAGTAGCGGCGGCCGGTCACAAGTATTTTTCTTTACAATCATGGCCTTGGACCATCACGCAGGGAAGCACGTCATCCCGCGCGCCGACGAACCGATCGGCGACAAGATGCGCAGCCGCATCGTCGTGGACGTCAGCGCACGACGCCGGCAACGGCAATCCGTCGATTCGATTCAGGCCGGCGGCTCGTGCGTCGAGACCGCCCGCACCAATTTATCCAGGAGACCTCATGACCGCTGCAGACAACGCGCCCGTCAGCCGCTTTCCCGTGCCGACACTCGAAGACCTGCCCGACGACATTCGCGAACGGATCGCGGCCGTCCAGGAGAAATCGGGCTTCGTCCCGAACGTATTCCTCACGCTCGCGCATCGCCCGGACGAGTTTCGCGCGTTCATGGCATACCATGATGCGCTGATGGACAAGCCGGGCAACCTCACCAAGGCCGAACGCGAGATGATCGTCGTGGCCACCAGCAGCGTGAACCAGTGTCAGTACTGCGTGATCGCGCACGGCGCGATCCTGCGCATTCGCGCGAAGGATCCGCTGATCGCCGACCAGGTCGCGACCAACTATCGCAAGGCCGACATCACCGCTCGACAGAAGGCGATGCTCGACTTCGCGATGAAGGTTTCGCAGACCGCGCACCAAGTGGGCGAAGCGGACTTCGATACGCTGAAGTCGCATGGCTTCACCGACGAGGACGCCTGGGACATCGCGGCGATCTCGGCGTTCTTCGGGATGTCGAATCGCATCGCGAACGTGACCAACATGCGGCCCAACGCGGAGTTCTACGCGCTAGGGCGCTGAAGGCGGCCGGCAACGGCGATCGTGATCGAAGACCGGCGTGCATGCGACCGGGCGTCATCCGGTCGCCGCGCGTCGGCGGGGCGGCGGCGCCGCGCTCGAGCGAACCCGCGCTGCCCCGGCTCCCAGACTCACCCGACCTTCTTCAACGCCTGCAGCCCCTCCGGCAACTTCGCGTCCGGGAACATCGTCGACAGCGTCGTATCGCGCCACCGCGCCGCCTCCTCTGCACGCTGCGCTTCCGCCTGCTCGCACACGAACAGCGCATCGCCGCCGAGCAGCAGACGCATCGGCACGTCGTCGCGACGCGACAACTCGACGATCAGCTTCGCGATCCGCGCCGGATCGCCGACCTCGTGGCCGCCGTACGCGCCGAGCAATTCGAGAATCTTCCCGACCGACGGCTGATAGTCGGGCAGCAGGCCGTCGACCTCGCGCTTCGCCTGCGCGGCCCATTCGGTGCGCATCCCGCCCGGCTCCAGCGTGCAGACGCGCACGCCGAACGGCGCGACTTCCTTCGACAGCACGTCGCTGAACCCGCCGACCGCCCACTTCGCGGCCTGATACGCGGACAGGCCGGGCGTCGACGTGCGCCCGCCGACCGACGACACCTGGAAGATGTGGCCCGCGCGCTGCGCACGCATCGTCGGCAGCACCGCACGCGTCAGGTTGACCACGCCGAACAGGTTCGTTTCGATCTGGTCGCGGAAGTCATCGGCGCCGATCTGCTCGAACGGCGCCGTATGACCGTAGCCCGCGTTGTTCACCAGCACATCGATGCGGCCGAACGCGTCGCGGGCAGCCGCAACCGCATGCGCGGCCGCCGCTGCGTCGGTCACGTCGAGTTCAATCGGCAGCAGCCGGTCGCCGTACCGTTCTTCCAGATCCGCGAGCCGCGCGGGATCGCGCGCACCGGCCGCCAGACGATCGCCCGCCGCCAGCACCGCTTCCGCGATCGAGCGCCCCAGGCCGCGTGCGGCCCCTGTTACCAGCCAGACTTTCGACATTTTCCACTCCTCGACAAGGTTGAAATCACAAAATGAATGATTACTCACTCATTAATACAGGCGCTGAAACGGTGACTTTCACCGTGCCGCGCCCTGCCTGAAACCGCCTTCCGCCGCGGCGGATGCGCCCGATCCGAACGCGCCGCCGCTCACCCGTCTCCCGCCATCCGCCATCCGCCAGGCAGCCCGCCCGGCGAGCCGTCCGCTCAAACCGCGTGCAACACGGCCCACAACGCACGAAACCCCGCTTCCCGGTATCCGTCGGCCAGCGCCGGATCGCGCGCGATCGATTCCATCGCCGTTTCCGCGATCGACGTGAACAGCGCCGCGCAGAACGCGTGCGCATCGTCGGCCTTCAGCCCGCCCGCAGCCGCAACCTGCGCGCGCAGCAGCGAGCTGATCGCGCCGAACCCTTCGGCCCCGGCCGCGCGATGCGCGTCGTCGATGCGGCCGCTCACGCCGAGCTGCTGCAGCGCGCGGCGCCCGTCCGGATTCGCGACGCCCCACGACACATAGCCGTTCCACGCATGCCGCATCGCCTGTTCGGCCGGCGCGTGTTCCGGAAACCCGGTCATCATCGCCTCGCGCATCTCGGCCTTCAGGCTCAGGTACAGCGCATTCAGCAGCGCATCCTTGGTCTCGAAATAGGTAAACACCGTGCCTTCCGCGACGCCGGCGAGCCGGGCGATGCGCGCGGTGGTCGCGCTCGCGCCGTCCTCCGCGAGCGCGCGGGCGGCGGCGGCGAGGATGGCGTCGTGCTTGTCGGGACTGCGCGGTCGGGCCACGTTCGATTCCTTTAATGAGTGAGCGCTCAATCATAATCGCAGCATGCGTGCCATGCAAGCGCTGTTACGACACGGGAACACATACACAATCGATCAAAAGCGTGCACTATTAGCGTTTTCACGTACTGGCGCGCCAACGCACCGGCGCCCGGCGCTTCGACGTTCGTTCCACGCTCACACCGCTTCAGACCGCGATCCACTCATGACGAATAAGCCCAACCAGACCGAAGCCGACCAGCCCGTCGACATGATCATCTTCGGCGGCGGCGGCGACCTGGCCGCCCGCAAGCTGTTGCCCGCGCTGTACATGGCGCACCTGCACTGCAACCTGCCGCCGGAGACGCGCATCATCGCGGTCGGCCGGCGCGACTGGGGCATCGACGGCTATCGCAAGTTCATGGACGAGCAATCGCGCCCGTTCATCGACGACAAGGCGTTCAACGCCGACGCATGGGCCCGCTTCCTCGACCTGTTCAAGTACGTGCTGATCGACGTGAACGCGCCGGAAGACTACGCACGGCTCGCCGACGCGGCGCGCGGCGATGCGATCCGCGTGTTCTACCTGTCGACGTCGCCGGAGCTGTTCACGACGATCTGCGACAACCTGTCGGCCGCGCACCTCGTCGATGCGCGCTCGCGCGTCGTCCTCGAAAAGCCGCTCGGCCACGATCTCGCGTCGGCGCAGGCGATCAACGATGCGGTCGGCAAGCATTTCGCGGAATCGCAGATCTACCGGATCGACCATTACCTCGGCAAGGAAACCGTGCAGAACCTGATGGTGCTGCGCTTCGGCAACCCGATCTTCGGGCCGCTGTGGCAGGCGCCGAGCATTCGCAGCGTGCAGATCACGGTGGCGGAGACGGTCGGCGTCGGCAGCCGCGCGGGCTTCTACGACCATACCGGCGCGCTGCGCGACATGGTGCAGAATCACCTGCTGCAACTGCTGTGCATCGTCGCGATGGAACCGCCGGTGTCGCTCGACCCGGACGCGGTGCGCGACGAGAAGCTGAAGGTGCTGCGCTCGCTGCGGCCGATGGCGCTGTCGGACGTCGCGCGCGACACGGTGCGCGGCCAGTACACGGCCGGCGCGGTCGACGGACAGCCGGTCAAGGGCTATCTTGAGGAGGACAACGTGCCGGCGGACAGCCACGCGGAAACCTTCGTCGCGCTGCGCGCGCACATCAACAACTGGCGCTGGGCGAACGTGCCGTTCTTCCTGCGCACCGGCAAGCGGCTGCAGCGCCGCCAGTCGGAAATCGTGATCGAGTTCGCGGACATGCCGTTCTCGATCATCCCGAGCGGCCCGCGCCACTACAGCAACCGCCTCGTGATCCAGCTCCAGCCGGAAGAGTCGATCCAGTTGCAGATGCTCGCGAAGGAGCCGGGCAGCGGGATGAAGATGGTGCCCGTGAGCCTGAACCTCGACCTGCAGCAGGCGATTCCGGAGCGGCGCGCGGAAGCGTACGAACGGCTGCTGATCGACGTGATCCGCGGCCGCCTCACGCACTTCATGCGCCGCGACGAGCTCGAAGCCGCATGGTCGTGGGTCGAACCGATCCTCGACGGCTGGAAGCAGCTCGGCGATCGCCCGCGCCTCTACACCGCGGGCACGTTCGGACCGGCGGCATCGTCGGCGCTGCTGGCGCGCGACAACATGTCGTGGTCTGAGGAAGCGTAAGCCTTGCACGACGGCGTGCCCGCGGCGCAAGCGCCGTGCGGCACGCCGGGTCACGCCGGCGCCCGAAGCCGGTCGCCCGCGTCCCTTCCAGCGCGCCGCCGCTACAGCGGCCCCATCCACGCAGCCTTGCGCCGCGTCGGCCCATCGCTGCCGCTGCTCCCGCCGCCCAGCACCTCGATCATGTAATCGACGAACGACGCGATCCGCGACGAGATCGCAGTGTTCCGGTAATACACCGCGTTGATCGGCTGCTCGACCTCGAGCGTCTGCCGCGCGAGCACCTGCACGAGCCGGCCGGCCTCGCGATCCTGCGCGGTCATGAAGTCCGACAGGCACACCACGCCCGCCCCCTCCAGCGCGAGCTGCCGCAGCGTCTCGCCGCTCGACGACCAGATGCCGGGCTCGATGCGGCTCGGCTCGCCGTCCGCGCCGAGGATCGGCCACACGTTCAGCGATTCGGGCTGCGTGAAACCGAGCAGCGTGTGCTTGCCGAGATCCTCCACCTTGCGCGGCTGGCCGTGCGCTTCGATGTACGCGGGGCTCGCGAGGATGCGCAACCGGCTGTTGCCGATCCGCCGGCTGTGCAGCGTCGAATCCTTCAGGCGGCCGATCCGGATCGCGACGTCGGTGCGCCGCTCGAGCAGGTCGATGATCCCCTCGTTGCTGTTCAGCTCCAGCTCGACCTTCGGAAAGCGTTCACGGTAGCCGCGCACGAGCGGCACGATCACATGCAGCATGAACGGCGTCGCGGCATCGACGCGCAGCCGCCCCGACGGCATCTCGCGCCGCGCGAGCATCTGCTCCTCGGCGTTCTCGACCGATTCGATGATCGCGCGCGCATCCTGCAGGAACGCGCGCCCCTCTTCGGTCAGTTCGAGCCGGCGCGTGGTCCGGCGCAGCAGCGTGGTCTTCAGCTTCTCCTCGAGCCGCGCAAGCGTGCGGCTCGCCGCCGACACAGTGACGTCGAGCTGCTGCGCGGCGGCGGTGATCGAACCGGTGTCGACCACGGCGGCAAAGGCCTGGAGTTCGTCGAGCGTGATTTTCATTGTTGACCTGAAATCAAAACAATTTGGTTTATAGACCAGTTTTTCAGCAAAAGTAAAGGCGGCACACTGCGATCCATTCTTACTGGAACCTGGATCCCGCCATGCCACTCGCCCTGCTTGCGCTGACCATCAGCGCCTTTGCCATCGGCACGACCGAATTCGTGATCGTCGGGCTGATCCCGACGATCGGCGCCGATCTCGGCGTCAGCCTGCCGTCGGCTGGCCTGCTCGTCAGCCTCTACGCGCTGAGCGTCGCGATCGGCGCACCGCTCCTCACCGCACTCACCGGCCGCGTGCCGCGCAAAACGCTGCTCGCCGCGCTGATGGCGCTGTTCACGATCGGCAACCTCGTCGCCTGGCAGGCGCCGGGCTACGAATCGCTGATCGTCGCGCGCGTGCTCACCGGCCTTGCGCACGGCGTGTTCTTCTCGGTCGGCTCGATCATCGCGACCACGCTCGTGCCGAAGGACAAGGCCGCCAGCGCGATCGCGACGATGTTCAGCGGCATGACCGTCGCGTTCGTCGCCGGCATCCCGCTCGGCACCTTCATCGGTCAGCACTTCGGCTGGCGCGCGACGTTCCTGATCGTCGCGCTGTTCGGCCTCGTCGCGTTCCTCGGCGCCGTGGCCTTCGTGCCGCGCGGCCTTCCGCGGACGCCGCCGGCGCCGCTCGCCCGTCAGTTCCGCGTGCTGGCCCAGCCGCGCCTGCTGCTCGTCTATGCGATGACGGCGGTCGGCTACGGCGGCTCGCTGATCGCGTTCACCTACATGGCACCGCTGCTCGAACAAATTGCCGGCTTCACGCCGTCGCAGGTCAGCCTCGTGCTCGTCGGCTACGGCGTGTCGGTCGCGTTCGGCAACGTGTGGGGCGGCAAGCTCGCCGACCGCGTCGGCCCGGTCAAGGCGCTCAAGCAGATCTTCCTGCTGCTCGCGATCGTGCTGCTCGCACTGACCTTCACGGTGCACGTGAAGTGGCTCGCGGTGCTGACGATGCTCGCGTGGGGCGCGGTCGCATTCGGCAACGTGCCGGGCCTGCAGGTGTACGTCGTCAAGCAGGCGCGCCACTTCGCGCCGGACGCCACCGACGTTGCATCGGGCTTCAACATCGCCGCGTTCAACCTCGGCGTCGCCGGCGGCTCGTCGCTCGGCGGCCTGATCGTCGCGAACGTCGGCCTCGGCCACACGCCGTGGATCGCCGCCGTCGTCACGCTCGGCGCGTTCGCGCTGACCGCGCTGAGCGGCCGCCTCGATCGCGGCCAGGGCCTGCCCGAACGCACGGCCGAACCCGTCGAACTCGCCCATTGAACGTCACTTTCTGCAGGAGCCGCACAGCATGAACGCATCGACCCGACGTCCGCCGTTCGCCGGCAAGACTTTCGAAGTCCGTTACGACGGCCTCACCGCCCTCAACGCGTATGACGAGGACGGCCTCCACATGCGCTACGAGATCACCGAAGGCGCGTACGCCGGCGCGACGGGCGAAGTCGCCTTCACGTGGCAGCACGTCGCCGGCGAGACCTACGCGATCTCGTGGCAGGAAGCCGACCGCGCGACGGTCGTGCACCTCGACGATTTTGCCGCCGGCACGTCGCGCTCGTTCTTCACCGCGTCGTCGCTCGACTTCTACCGGCTCGAAGGCAGCCTGCGCGCGATCTGAACGGAGACGCCCGACCATGTCCACTTCACTCGACAAGCTCGCCGAAGGCGGCTTCACCATCGGCATCGAACTGCCGCTCGACAACGACTGGTCGCCGGCCGGCGACGCGAAGCGCCAGCATGACGGCCGCCGCCCCGGCGTGCCCGACCTGGAAATCCACGCGGAGCTCGCGCAACTGGCCGACACGCTCGGCTTCCGCGCGCTCTGGGTGCGCGACGTGCCGGTGTACGACCCGTCGTTCGGCGACGCCGCGCAGGTGTTCGAGACCTTCTCGTATCTCGGCTACCTCGCCGGCATCACGCGCGACATCCTGCTCGGCACGGCGGCCGTCGTGCTGCCGCTGCGCGAACCGCTGCTGACGCTGAAATCGGCCGCGACGATCCAGGAACTGAGCGGCGGCCGCCTGCTGCTCGGCGTCGCGAGCGGCGACCGGCCGGTCGAATATCCGCTGTTCGGCCGCGATTTCGCATCGCGCGGCGCCAACTTCCGCGACCAGATCGCGCTGCTGCGCGACGGCGCGCGCGCGCATCTGCCGCCCGGGCTCGACGTGCTGCCCGCCGCGCGCTCGACGGTGCCGCTGCTCGTCGCGGGCCTCGCGCAGCAGACGCCCGCATGGATCGGCGAGCACATGGACGGCTGCCTCGCGTATCCGGGCACGCCGGCCGATCACCTGCAGCGCGTCGCGAACTGGCGCGCGGTGGCCGGCAACAAGCCGTACGTGAGCTTCATCCACCTCGACCTCGCGGAAGATCCGCACGAGCCGCTGCAGCGGCACCGCTTCGGCGCGCGCGCCGGACGCATCGCGCTGACGGAGGAGCTCGCAGCGATGCGCGCCGCCGGCGTGCAGCACATCGGCCTGCATTTCCGCCGCAACCGCCGCCCGCTCGACGAGACGCTGGCCGAGATCGCGTCGGACGTGCTGCCGGTGTTCCATGCGAATGCCGCGGCCGATGCGAATGCGCTGACGGGCGCCGCCTGAGGCCGCCACGCCGCCAGCCAGCGGGATCCACGACCGATATTTGACTTGAAATCAAATATTTTTGACCTCTAAAGGCGTTTATCTCATCAGTCCAGGGCGCCAGAATGATTTCCATACCGCAATCGCTCCACCTCTTCCAGGAACACATGATGAGCAACATTCCCGCATTCGGCCTCGGCACCTTCCGCCTGCAAGGCCAGGTCGTCATCGACTCGGTCCGCAACGGCCTCGAGGTCGGCTACCGCGCGATCGACACCGCGCAGATCTACGGCAACGAAGCCGAAGTCGGCGAAGCGATCGCCGCATCGGGCGTGCGCCGCGAAGACCTGTTCCTCACGACGAAGATCTGGGTCGACAACTACGCGCCGGAAAAGCTGGTCGCCAGCCTCGAGGAAAGCCTGCGCAAGCTGCGCACCGACTACGTCGACCTGACGCTGATCCACTGGCCGGCTCCCGAGAGCGGCGTGTCGGTCCAGGCATTCATGACCGCGCTCGCCGACGCGAAGGTGAAGGGTCTCACGCGCCGGATCGGCATCTCGAACTTCAACATCGAACTGACGAAGGAAGCGATCGCGGTGGTCGGCAAGGATGCGATCGCGACGAACCAGATCGAACTGAGCCCGTACCTGCAGAACCGCAAGCTGGTCGAATTCCTGAACGGCGAAGGCATCCACGTGACGTCGTACATGACGCTCGCATACGGCAAGGTGCTCGGCGACCCGGTGATCGGTGCGATCGCGCAACGTCACGACGCGACGCCGGCGCAGGTCGCGCTGGCCTGGGCCCTGCAGCTCGGCTACTCGGTGATCCCGTCGTCGACGAAGCGCGAAAACCTCGCAAGCAACCTGCTCGCGCAAACGTTGCGCCTGACCGACGAGGACATGGCGCAGATCGCCGCGCTCGAACGCAACGGCCGCGAAGTCGACCCGGCCGGCCTCGCGCCGAAGTGGGACTAGGCCTGTTCCCGCTGATCACAGGCGCTGGCGCCGCCCCCTCAATCGAACCGTCCGCGGCCAGCCGGCCGCGGCACCGACAGGAATCCATCATGACCCAGGACCCGCTTTTCCAACCGCTGCAATTCGGCTCGCTGACACTGCCGAACCGCATCGTGATGCCGCCGATGACGCGTTCGCGCGCCAGCCAGCCCGGCGACGAAGCCAACGAACTGATGGCCGCGTATTACGCGCAGCGCGCGAGCGCGGGCCTGATCGTCAGCGAAGGCACCTACATCGCGCCGCTCGGCAAGGGCTACGCATGGACGCCCGGCATCCACACGCCGTCGCAGGTCGCCGGCTGGCGCAAGGTGACGGACGCCGTCCACGCAGCGCATGGCCGCATCTTCGCGCAGCTCTGGCACGTCGGCCGGCTGAGCCACACGAGCCTGCTCGGCGGCCGGCAACCCGTTTCGTCGTCGCCGCTCCAGGCGAAGGGCGTGAACGTGTTCGTCGCCGGTGAGGACGGCAGCACGCCGGGCTTCGTGCAGGCGTCCGAGCCGCGCGCGTTGTCCGTCGACGAAATCGGCGAGATCGTCGATCAATACCGCGCCGCCGCGCGCAACGCGATCGAAGCCGGTTTCGACGGCGTCGAGCTGCACGGCGCGAACGGCTATCTCGTGAACCAGTTCATCGACTCGAACGCGAACACGCGCACCGACGCGTACGGCGGCTCGCTCGACAACCGGCTGCGCTTCCTGCGCGAAGTCGCGCAGGCGCTGATCGAAGGCACCGGCGACGCGTCGCGCGTCGGCATCCGCCTCGCGCCGCTGACCACGCTGAACGGCTGCGTCGACGACGATCCCGAAACGACCTACCTCGCCGCCGCGAAGCTGCTCGGCGAACTCGGTGTCGGCTACCTGCACATCGCGGAAGCCGACTGGGACGACGCACCGCTGATGCCGGTCGAATTCAAGCAGCAGCTGCGTGCCGCGTATCCAGGCGTGCTGATCTACGCCGGCGCGTACACCGCCGAGCGCGCGCGGGAAGCAATCGCCGCCGGCTGGGCCGACCTCGTCGCCTTCGGCCGACCGTTCGTCGCGAACCCCGACCTGCCCGAGCGCCTGCGCACCGGCGCCGCGCTCACGCCGCACGACCGCAACACGCTGTTCGGCGGCGGCGCACGGGGCCTGACCGACTATCCGACGCTCGCGCAGGCCGCGGCCTGACCGCTCGACAAGAGTCCGACATGAGAATCACGTCCCCTTCCCGCCTGGGTTTCGGCACCGCGCCACTGGGCAACATGTATCGGGACATCCCGAACGAAGAAGCACTGGCCACCGTCGACGCGGCATGGGAAAGCGGTATCCGCTACTTCGACGCGGCGCCGCTGTATGGCGCCGGCCTCGCCGAGCTGCGCCTCGGTGAAGCGCTCGCCGGCCGGCCGCGTCATGAATATTCGCTCGGCACCAAGGTCGGCCGCCTCGTGCTCGACGAGCACGAGGATGCGTCGCAGCGCGATCTCGGCGAGAAGGGCGGCCTGTTCCGCCATGGCCTGCCGAACAAGATCGTCTACGACTACACGGAAGACGGCACGCTGCGCTCGATCGAAGCGAGCCTCGAGCGGCTGCGCACCGACCGCCTCGACACCGTGTGGATCCACGATCCGGCGATCGACTTCCACGGCGAGCGCTGGCTCGACGTGTTCGACGTCGCGATGTCGGGTGCGGCCAAGGCACTCACGCGGCTGCGCGACGAGAAGGTCATCAAGGGCTGGGGCCTCGGCGTGAACCGGATCGAGCCGTGCGAGCTCGCGCTCGAGCGCTCGGATCCGGACGGCTTCCTGCTCGCCGGCCGCTACACGCTGCTCGACCATGCCGGCGCGCTCGAACGGCTGATGCCGGAAAGCGCCGTGCGCAGCCTCGGCATCATCGTCGGCGGCCCGTACAACTCTGGCGTGCTCGCGGGCGGCACCCACTTCGAATACCAGCCGGCCACGCAGGAGATGCTCGATCGCGTCGCGCGCATCCGGCAGATCAGCGAGCAGTTCGGCGTCGATGTCCGCGCGGTGGCGCTGCAGTTCTCGCTCGCGCACCCGGCCGTCGCGGCCGTGATCCCCGGCGCGAGCCGGCCCGAGCGCATCGACGAGAACCTGCGGCTCGCGTCGGCGCCGATTCCGGCAAGCCTGTGGGACGCACTGAAGGCCGAGCGCCTGATCGCGGAACACGCGCCGACACCGGCCGGCGCGGCCTGATCCGCTTGCGCGCGACCGCCGCGACGAGCGGCCGCGCACATCCATTCCCGTGCAATCGCGGCGGCTATCGCCGCGATTGCCATTTCCGAATTGCAGCCTGCGCAATCGCCGTCTAACGTTCATAAGATCGACTTCGCACGACCGTCACCCGACCTGAAAGGACGCTCCGCCATGCCAAGCCGCTTTCCGAAACGCGACATGCTGCAGGCCCTCGCGGCCCTTTCGTTCGCGGCCTGCACCTTGCCGGCCCATGCCGACGATGCAACCGGTCTCGTGCCGCCCCAGCCGGCGTCGCCCGTGCTGTCGACGACCGCGACCGGCGTGCAGATCTACGCATGCGAATACGACGCCGGGCACCGGCTCGCGTGGGCATTCCAGCGCCCGGAAGCGATGCTGTTCGACGCCACCGGCGCGCTCGTCGTCCGGCACGGCGCGGGGCCGTCGTGGGAATCGCTCGACGGCAGCCGCATCACCGGCAAGAAGCTCGCGGAAACGCCCAGCGCGCACCCGGGCAGCATTGCGCAACTCCTGCTCGCCGCGACGCCGGCAGCAGCCGGCACGCTCGCCGGCGTGCGCTTCATACAGCGGCTCGATACCGTGGGCGGCACGCCGCCGGAGGCGACGTGTGCGACCGAACATGCGATCGGCCGCTTTCCGTATTTCGCGCGATATGTGTTCCTGAAGTAACGCGCGGCGGCATCCCGAAGCGCGGACGCCGCTACCGTGATGCTCACAAGTCCATTTGATCAGTCATCCTGCATTTACCGATCGTATGTCCGGCGTATTCATCGTCATCGATCGGGCCAGGACATGATGCGCGCGCGTCAGCGCGTGCGCATCGACAGCTCGACGTCGCCGCCGAACGGGACCGACAGATAGCCGTTTTCCGGCGCGCGCACGTAGGCGAGGTAATCGGGACTGTATTGCGCGTTGTCGGCAATGACGAACGCGCCGGGCCGCAGCCGGCGCTCGACCAGCGCGAGCACCTCGGGATACAGCGCCTTCGCGCCGTCGAGCAGCAGCAGGTCGACCGTTTCGGGCAGATCGGCCGCCAGCGTGCGCAGCGCATCGCCTTCGCGGATCTCGACGAGATCGGCCAACCCGCCGGCCGCCAGGTTCTCGCGCGCCCGCGCGACCTTCGACGCCTCGAACTCGCTCGTGATCAGCCGGCCGCCGCCGTTGTCGCGCAGCGCGGCCGCGAGGTGCAGCGTCGAGATACCGAACGACATGCCGAATTCGACGATGGCGCGCGCGCCGTTACTGCGCGCGAGCATGTACAGCAGCGTGCCCGTCTCGCGCGACACCGCGAGCGGATAGTCCTTCAGGCGTGCATAGAAATCGGCGTAATCGGTCTTGCTGCGCATCAGCCGCGCGTGCTCGTCGTGCGTCAGGTCCGCGAAGTCCGGGCTCGACGCGGGCGACGATGCGTCGGCTTCGTCGAACAGGCGCGCGAGCAGCGACGCCAGCGGGTCGTGAATCAGGGTGGTCATGCGAATCTCCGGTGTCAGGTTGAGTGCGTCAGGGCGCCCGACTAGAATATGACGAACTATTCAGGTTTTACTATTCGCATTGGCAGACCCGTCATGACCGACCGCCGCAACGCCCCGATCGCCTCGCGCAGACTGCCTCGGCAGGCCCGCTCGACCCAGCTCGTCGATGACGTGCTGCAGGCCGCTATTCAGGTTCTGGCGACCGAAGGCGCGCAGCGCTTCACGATGGCGCGCGTCGCCGAGCGCGCCGGTGTGAGCGTCGGTTCGCTGTATCAGTACTTCCCGAACAAGGCGGCCGTGCTGTTCCGGCTGCAGCACGACGAGTGGCGCCAGACGTCCGGGATGCTGCGCGGGATGCTGGAAGATCCGCGCAAGACGCCGCCCGAGCGGCTGCGCACGGCCGTCCATGCGTTCATCCGCTCGGAATGCGACGAGGCGCGAATGCGCATCGCGCTCGACGACGCCGCGCCGCTCTATCGCGACACACCCGAGGCGCAGGAAGCGAAGGCCGCCGGCAACCGGATCTTCAGCGCGTTCATGCTCGACGCGCTGCCCGACGTACCGGATGCCACGCGCGCGCTCGCGTGCGAGCTCATCACGAGCACGCTCACGAGTTCCGGCAAGGCGTTTTCGGAAACCGAACGCACGCCGGCGGAAATCGACGCGTACTCGGCCGCGATGGCCGACATGTTCTGCGCGTATCTCGCGCAGCTCGCGCGCGGCTGATGCAACGACGGCGACGACGGCAACGACGCACGCCAGCGCAGCACGCGCGCGGCCCCGGTATGATCCGGACTCACGTTGCGCACGGCAGCGCGGCGCGTCACGCGCGGCCGTATTCACGCACCTGCGCGGCCTCGATGAAAGACATTCGTAATATCCGATGCATCACCCGCACCGCCCCTGCCCGCCGATCCAGCATTCGAATAATCGCCTTAACGAATTCGAACTAGGCGTATACACGCGTTCCGCGACGACGAAGCCCCGTTGCACGCCGATATAAGCGCTGCGACATGCGCTGCATGCTCGTCCCCCAATGGGACGTGACGGGCCGTTCGCCTAACCTTCGCTACGGCAAAGCACACGTGACGGGGTCGACTACACCACGCGTCGTACGACGCGACACGCGCGCCCATCGACGCGCGGACGACGACACGAATCGCGCGTGATGCGTCCCCACGACGCTGCCGATAATTTCAACCAGATACGAGACACCCTGACGACGGCCTGCCACGGGCCGTTTCAGCATGCTGATAAAGGAGCAAGCTCATGAGTGATACCCCGGTGCAGCCGACGGTCGGCGTCGGCGCGGAAGAAACGGACTTCGGCACCAAGGGAGTCATCGACCGGTACTTCGGCATTTCGTCGCGCGGCAGCACGCAGCGTCGCGAAATCGTCGCGGGCGTGACCACTTTCCTCGCGATGGTCTATTCCGTGTTCGTCGTGCCCGGCATGTTCGGCAAGGCCGGCTTCGACACGAGCGCGGTATTCGTCGCGGTCTGCCTCACCACCGCCTTCGGTTCGCTGCTGATGGGCCTGTGGGCGAAGCTGCCGATCGCGATCGGCTGCGCGATCTCGCTGACCGCGTTCACGGCGTTCGGCCTCGTGCTCGGCAAGGGCCTGCAGCCGACCGTCGCGCTCGGCGCCGTGTTCCTGATGGGCCTCGTGTTCACGGGCATTTCGGTCACCGGGGTGCGTTCGTGGATCCTGCGCAACCTGCCCGCGGGCGTCGCGCACGGCACCGGCATCGGCATCGGCCTGTTCCTGCTGCTGATCGCGTCGAACGACGTCGGTCTCGTGATCAAGAATCCGGGCGCCGGCCTGCCGGTCTCGCTCGGCCAGATCACCGCGTTCCCGGTCATCATGTCGGTCGTCGGCCTCGCCGCGATCTTCGGGCTCGAGAAGCGTCGCGTGCCCGGCGGCATCCTGCTCGTCGTGGTCGCAATCTCGCTGATCGGCCTCGCATTCGATCCAGCCGTGAAGTATCGCGGCATCTTCGCGCTGCCGTCGCTGAGCGCACCGGGCCACGCCTCGCTGATCGGCGCGATGGACATCAAGGGCGCGCTGTCGATGGCCGTGCTGCCGAGCGTGCTGGCGCTCGTGATGACCGCCGTGTTCGACGCGACCGGCACGATCCGCGCGGTCGCCGGACAGGCCGGCCAGCTCGACGAGAACGGCCGCATCATCAACGGCGGCCGCGCGCTGACCGCCGATTCGGTCAGCTCGATCTTCTCCGGCTTCCTCGGCGGTGCGCCGGCCGCGGCCTACATCGAGTCGAGCGTCGGCGTGGCCGCCGGTGCGAAGACGGGCCTCGCGGCCGCGGTGGTCGGCGTGCTGTTCCTGGTCGTGATGTTCTTCTCGCCGCTCGCGGGCCTCGTGCCGTCGTACGCAACGGCCCCCGCGCTGATGTACGTCGGCCTGCTGATGCTCGGCAGCGTGAGCAAGCTGCACATGGACGACATGGTCGATGCGATGTCGGGACTCGTGTGCGCGGTATTCATCGTGCTGACCGCGAACATCGTGACCGGCATCATGCTCGGCTTCTCGACGCTCGTGATCGGCCGCATCGCCAGCGGCGAATTCCGCAAACTCAACGTCGGCACCGTGCTCATCGCGGCCGTGCTCGTCACGTTCTATCTCGGCGGCTGGGCGATCTGACCGCGCATCATGCGCGACGCCGCCGGCACAAGGGCGGCGCGCATCGGGACGACCCCGTCTCCTCCACCATCGTCGTTGATGGTCTCCAGGCCTGGAAACGCATGTTTCCAGGCCTTTTTTGTCGGTGCGGCCGGCGTTGCGGCGCGTCGCGCCGCGAGTGCGCATGCGGTGCTACGATCACGTTTTGTCCCCCGGAACGCCCATGAATCCGTTCGGCATCGTCTCTGAATCAGACACGCGATCCGCGGCGAGCAAGCCGCCTTTCATCCCGTCGTTCGGCTTCGTCGAAGTTCATGAATCCCGGCCGATCGACGCGCCGCCGTCGCGCATCATCGACGCCGTGGCCGCGCTCGACATGCGCGCCGATCCGGTCATCGATGCGCTGCTTGCCGTGCGCGAATCGCCGGCGGCCATCGCGCGTGCGCTGGCCAACCGCCGCGCCGAAGGCGCACGCGAACGCTTCGGCTTCGATACGTTCACGCTGCTGCATCGCGACGAGACGTCGCTGTCGCTGGGGCTCATCGGACGCTTCTGGCGCCCGACGCCCGACGTGCGCACGATCGACGACGCCGAGGCCTTCGTCCGGCACGACGATCCGCGCGATGCGAAGCTGGTGCTGCGGTTCGAGGTCGTCGGACTGTCGTCCGGCACGCGGCTGCTGCGCACCGAAACCTTCGTGCACTGTCCGAGCACGCGCACGCGCCTGCTGTTTCTGCCGTACTGGCTCGCGATCCGGCTCGCGAGCGGCTGGATCCGCCGCCGCACGCTCGCGGCCGTCGAACTGGCGCTTGCCTGACACACCCGGCCGCCACGATATCTTCACGCGGTGCGTCGTAGCGCGGCGCATCGCGACGACGTCACGCCCCGCATGCACCGTCATCTGCAATCCTGATCGGTTCGCCGTCGACCTCGACAAAGAAATGCCGTAGCGTGCCCCGCGGTTTTTGTTTCGCCCGGCGTTCGCCGCCGCGGCGCGCTACCCTATCGATCTTCGCGCCGGCGCCCCGGCCCGCCGCCAGATCCGAACCGATCGATGACCCGCATCCGAAACCACCTGAACATCGCGCAACTCCAGGCGTTCGTCTCCGCCGCGCATCTCAAGAGCCTGCGCGCCGCCGCGCGCGAACTCGGCGTCACGCAGCCCGCGATCACGCATACGATCCGCGAACTCGAGTCGGCGCTGAACGCGGAACTGCTCGCGCGCAGCGTGCGCGGCGTCGAGCTGACCGCGTGCGGCCATGCGCTGCTGCCGCGCGCCGAGCAGCTGCTCGGCGACATGCGCCGCACCGTCGAGGCCGTCGAGCAGGTGAAAGGCGAGATGTCCGGACGTGTCGCGGTCGGCACGATGCCGTCGATCGCGCTGACCGCGCTGCCGCACGCGGTCACCGCATTCCGCCAGTCGATGCCGAACGTGAGCCTGCATCTGGTGGAATTGACGGTGCCGGACGCGCTCGCGCAATTGCGCAACGGCACGCTCGACATCGCTGCGATGCACCATGTGCCCGCGCTCGACCGCGATTTCACGCAGGTGCCGCTGCTGTCGACCGAGTTCACCGTCGTGATGCGCGAAGGCCACCCGCTCGCGCACGCGCGCCGGTTAGAGGAACTGCTCGACGCCGAATGGATCGTCACGGTCGGGGCCGAGCAATTCCCGCACAGCGTGATGGTCGGAATGTTCGAGGCGCGCGGGCTGCCGCTGCCGAAGCGCCTGCTGCGCTCGCCGATGTCGTTCGCGGTGACGCTCGGGCTCGTGGCGCGCTCCGACGTGATCGGCTGCTTCACGCGCCCGCTGGCCGCGATGGTGGCGCCGCTCGGGATTCGCACGGCCGACCTCGACGAAAGCATGCCGCGCTTCGACCTGTCGATCATCGCGCGCCGCGACCTGCTGCCGACGCCGGCCGTATCGCAATTCGTCACCTGCCTGCAGCGCGCGGTCAACGAAACGCTCGGTTGAATCGTTCCTACGTCTGAAACGGTCGTGCGCCGCACGCATGGCCGTCGGGTCCGGTATCGGGGCATGTCCTAGGCGCCCTGCCGGTATTTTGTCTTGATAATCTTGCGCACGTCGCGCGCCCGCATCGGGCAGCGAAACGGACAGCTCGACGCGAAGCCGCGCCGGGCCGAAGGCTTACGGCGCGGCACAACCGCGCACCCATCGAACAAAACGAGGAGTCACCGAGTGAAAAAGATTCTTGCGGCTGTGACCGTAGCCCTGCTCGCCGTATCGGCCGGCACTGCATACGCGAAGGACTGGACGACCGTGCGCTTCGGCGTCGACGCAAGCTACCCGCCTTTCGAATCGAAAGGCGCTGACGGCAAGGTGGTCGGGTTCGACGTCGACCTCGGCAACGAAATCTGCCGCCGCATGAACGCGAAGTGCGTGTGGATCGAAAACGACTTCGACGGGATGATCCCGGCGCTGAAGGCACGCAAGTTCGACGGCGTCCTGTCGTCGATGTCGATGACGCCGGCGCGCCAGGAACAGATCGCGTTCTCGTCGAAGCTGTTCAACACGCCGACGCGCCTCGTCGCGAAGAAGGGTGCCGGCCTGATGCCGACGGCCGAATCGCTGAAGGGCAAGTCGGTCGGCGTCGAGCAGGGCACGATCCAGGAAACCTACGCGAAGACGTACTGGGCCCCGAAGGGCGTGAACGTCGTGCCTTACCAGAACCAGGACCAGGTCTATGCCGACCTGATCTCCGGCCGTCTGGACGGCGCGCTGCAGGACGCGGTGCAGGCTGAAATCGGCTTCCTGAAGACGCCGCGCGGCGCGAGCTTCGATTTCGCCGGCAAGGACATCGACGATCCGAAGACGCTCGGCAACGGCGCCGGCATCGGCCTGCGCAAGGAAGACACCGACCTGAAGGCGAAGATCGACGGCGCGATCGCCGGCATGCGCAAGGACGGCACGTACGACAAGATCGCGAAGAAGTACTTCGATTTCGACGTGTACGGCAAGTAACACCGCGCAACGCGCGCTTCGCATCCGCGCAGACGGGCTCCGCAAGGAGCCCGTTTTTTTTGCCCGCGCGCGACGAAAGACTGCGAGGCACGCATGCACGACGGGCCGCGGCACCGTTATTTTTTACGCAACAACCCGATGATTCGTAAAGGAAATCGACTTGCCCGGCGCGCGGTTTGATAGGTTCGCGCAAGGCAACGTACAATCGATCTTCCACGCATACCGGATCACTCGCGGCTGCGCCGCCCTCCCCTCATCATGCAAACGCAGACCCATCCGCTGATTTCCCCCGCCGTCGGCACCGAACGCCAGATCACGAGCTTCCACTACGGCCCGCGCGGCCAGAAGAAGGTCTACATCCAGTCGTCGCTGCACGCGGACGAACTGCCCGGCATGCTGGTCGCCGCGCTGCTGCGCCGCAAGATCGCCGCGCTCGAGACGGCCGGCAAGCTGCGCGGCGAGGTGATCATCGTCCCGGTGCCGAACCCGATCGGCCTGTCGCAGCATGTGTTCGGCGATCACCTCGGCCGCTTCGAGCTCGGCTCGATGCAGAACTTCAACCGCAATTTCTACGATCTCGCGGCGCTCGTGCTGCCGCGCATCGAAGGCCGCCTGACGAACGACGCGCAGCGCAACCTCGCCGCGGTACGCGCCGCGATGCGCGAGGCGCTGGACGAACAGAAGCCGCGCACCGAACTCGAATCGCAGCGCCTCGCACTGCAGAAACTGTCGTTCGACGCCGACATCGTGCTCGACCTGCATTGCGACAGCGACGCGGTGATGCACCTGTATACGAACCCCGATCTGTGGGAAGAGGTCGAGCCGCTGTCGCGCTATCTGGACGCGCAGGCGTCGCTGCTCGCGCTGAATTCGGTCGGCAATCCGTTCGACGAGATCCACAGCTTCTGCTGGTCGGATCTGCGCAACCGCTTCGGCGATCGCTTCCCGATCCCGAACGGCGCGATCTCCGTCACGGTCGAACTGCGCAGCGAGCGCGACGTGTCGTACGAACTCGCGGAGAAGGACGCGCAAGCGATCGTCGAATACCTGACCGAGCGCGGCGTCATCGACGGCACGCCGGCGCCGCTGCCGCCGCTCGCGCATCCGGCCACGCCGCTCGCGGGCACCGATCCGCTCGTCGCGCCGGTGTCGGGCGTGATCGTGTTCCGCACGCCGGTCGGCGCGTGGATCGAGGCCGGCCAGGACGTGGCCGACATCGTCGATCCGCTGACCGATCGCGTGATCACGCTGAAGAGCAGCGTGTCGGGCGTGCTGTACGCGCGCCAGATCGTGCGCTTCGCGACCGCCGGGATGGAAGTCGCGCGGATCGCCGGCGCGACGCCGATCCGCACCGGGTCGCTGCTGTCGGCCTGAGCCCCTGAACCCCTGCGCCGCCTGAGTAGCGGCCGGCCCGCGCGCCGCAGCACGGCGCGCCAACGAAATCGCCCGCTTGCGCGGGCGATTTGCTTTTCGGTCTGGCGCGATGCCCGCGACGCGGGCTGGCCACGGCAGACGTTCAGAACGCCGGCACGATCGCACCGCCGAACTTCTGGTCGATGAACTTGCGGACGTCGTCCGATTCATAGGCCGCGACGAGCTTCTTCACCCACGGCTTGTCCTTGTCCTGCGCGCGCACCGCGATCAGGTTCGCATACGGCCCGCGCAGATCCTCGATCGCGATCGCATCCTTCACCGGCGTCAGCCCGGCCTTCACCGCGTAGTCGGTGTTGATCGACGCGGCGTCGAGGTCGGGCAGCGCGCGCGGCAACTGCGCGGCGTCGAGCTCGACGATCCTGATCTTCTTCGGATTCTCGGCGACGTCGAGCGGCGTCGCGTTCACGCCGTTCGTGCCGGCGCCCGCCTTCAGCTTGATCACGCCGTATTTCTGCAGCAGCAGCAGCGCGCGGTTGCCGTTCGACGGATCGTTCTGGATCCCGACCTTCGCGCCCACCGGCAAGTCCTTGAGCGACTTGAGCTTCTTCGAATAGAAGCCCATCGGCGCCGTGTAGGTCAGCCCGACGTTGACGATCCTGTAGCCGCGCTGCTTGATCTGGCTGTCGAGAAACGGCTGGTGCTGGAAACCGTTCGCATCGAGGTCGCCCGCGTCGAGCGCCGCGTTCGGCTGCACGTAGTCGTTGAATTCGATGACCTTGATCGCGAGGCCTTCGCGTGCGGCGACTTTCGTCACCTCGGTCCAGATCTGTGCGTCGGGGCCGCTCATCGTGCCGATCTTCAGCGTCTGGGAGTCGGCGTGCGCGCCGGGCGCGGCAAAGGCCAGCGCCGCGGCAAGCGCGCCGAGGCCGGTCAGGATCGAACGTCGCATGGTGTCCTCTTGTCCCGTGTCGTTGTTGAAGCGCGCATCGTGGCACGGGGCCGGAACGGCACCAACCAAGCTTATTTCATGTACATATTCCGGATCCCGATCGAATCTCAGGCGGAATCGGTATAACTCCGTGCTGTACAACCGGGCAGAATCCAGTGTCGCTTCGGCACCACAGATTCGTCATATGACAAAGCCTGTCACATTCATTACGTGGCCCGCCGATAAAGTTGCGACCGGTCCGTGAAAGCGCCCATAGAGAGCGCCGGAACCGCAACTGGACACGCCATTTACTCGCTCGGAGAATCCTTTGAACAAGAAACTGTTGACCATCGCCATCCTCGCAGCAACGGCTGGCGCGGCACACGCACAAAGCAGCGTGACCCTGTATGGCGTCATCGATGCCGGTATCAGCTACGTGAACCACAGCAAGACCGCGAACGGCGGCAGCGGCAAGCTGTTCAAGTACGACGACGGCGTGGCCCAGGGCAGCCGTTGGGGCCTGCGCGGCACCGAAGACCTCGGTGGCGGCCTGAAGGCAATCTTCGTGCTCGAAAACGGCTTCAACAGCGGCAACGGCACGATCGGCCAGGGTGGCGCGATCTTCGGCCGTCAAGCCTATGTCGGCCTGAGCCAGTCGCAATACGGCACGGTCACGTTCGGCCGCCAGTACTCGTTCTCGACCGACATCCTCGGTTCGAACTACTCGACGGGCGGCAACACGGTCGCGGGTAACTACGCGTACCACGTGAACGACATCGACCAGCTCACGTCGAGCCGCATCAACAACTCGGTGAAGTTCCAGAGCGCGAACTACGCCGGCTTCACGTTCGGCGCGTTGTACGGCTTCTCGAACTCGACCGACTTCGCTGGCGCACCGTCGACGACGACGGGCACCACGACGACGGCCGGTTCGTCGCGCGCATACAGCTTCGGCCTGAACTACGCGAACGGCCCGTTCGCACTCGGCGCCGCATACACGGACATCCGCTTCCCGAGCCAGTCGACGCCGGCATTCTCGACGTCGATCGCGAACATCGCGCTGACGAACATCCGCGACCTGCGCACGTACGGCGTCGGCGGCCGCTACATCTTCGGCCCGGCAACGGCATGGCTGCTCTGGACGCGCACGCAGTTCACCCCGATCGCGGCTGGCGCATCGGGCACGTTCTACAACGCGTATGAAGCAGGCGTGAAGTACGCGATCACGCCGGCCCTGTCGGCAGCAGCGGGCTACACGTACACGAACGCAACGCAAAGCGGCAACTCGGCGCACTGGAACCAGGGCAACCTGGGCCTCGACTACGCGCTCAGCAAGCGTACCGACGTGTACGGCCTGGTTGTCTACCAGAAGGCGTCGGGCAACGGCGTGCAAGCGCAGATCGGTTCGAGCACGAGCTACTTCAGCACGTCGGGCAACGGTTCGTCGAACCAGCTGGCCGCTCGCGTCGGTATCCGTCACAAGTTCTAAAGCATCCGCTTAACTGTCCGCTCATTTCGCGGACGACGACGGCAAGAAGCGCCCCGCTCCACGCGGGGCGCTTTTTTATGGGCTTTTAAGTTTCGCTTAATTCTGGGCTGAGAGGATGCTCTCACCCCCCCTGTTGGCCGCCTGAGCATCGGCGGCTTTTTTTTTGAGACCCACTACGGCACCGGCATCAACTGCCCACAAGACAGGATCGGAGCCCAAGATGATCGAAGATACCGTTTTCAGCCATCTGCACGCGATTCTGACGCGCCGGCATTCGCTGCCCGTCCAGAGCTGCCGCGTGTCGGTGGAAATGCAGCGCCCGTGGGGCCGCCCGTACCGGCTCGTCGAATGGACGATGCACCTCGACGCGCCCGCGCGACGCCAGATCGTGCCGGCCGAATCGACCGACGAAGAGATCGCCGAGGTCGTCGCGTCGCACGTGCCGGGCCGACTGTACGGCGACGGCCGGCTGCAATTCTGACTCCCTCCGTTACCCGCCGTTGCCCGCATCGCGGCCGGCCCGCACGCATCGTGCGGCACTCGGTCTCGTTTGACGCGGCAACGAATTCTGCTACGCTGCGCGTTTTCGTCCACGCAACACACGATGGAAAACGCATTCAACGAACGCGGCGTGATGGTCACGCGCAACGGCCTGTCGGCCGCCGGGCAGGTCTTCCCGCTGCGTGACATCCGCAACGTCGATGTCGTCAAGATCCCGAAGAATCGCCTCGTGCCGTCGCTGATCTCGCTGATCGGCGTGGCCACCGCCGTCGCAGGCGGCATCGGCGCATCGAGCGCCGCGCTGGTCGTCGGCGTGATGCTCGCCGTCGTCGGCTATCTCGCCTGGACCACGCAGGACATCACATACCGGCTGATGGTCGAGATGCCCGACGGCAAGCGCGAAGCGCTGTCCAGCGTCGACGCCGAATTCGTCGAGCGCGTCGCGCAAGTCGTGCGCGATGCACGGACGGCGACGGCCGCCGGCTGATTTCCGCTGCGCGCGCCGACCACCTACTATTGAATGAGCGGCACGCCGCCGCGTCGTTCGAGGAGGTCGGCATGAACGCCCAATCGCTGTCCGGCATGCTGCGCGCGCAGGAACTGCTGCTCGTCTCGATGATCCGCGCGCTGCCGCCCGACACACGCAGCGTGCTCGTCGACCTGTACGCCGAACAGCTCGCGTTCGCCGAACAGGCCGGCTTCGAAGGCCACGGCGATCGCGCGACGCACGACGCGTTCATCGCGCATGCGCGCAACCTGCTGATTCGTATCGAATCGCTGGCCTAGGGCCGGCCCGCTTTCACCGCATGTCTCGCCGCGCGGCTCACCCGATCCGCGCCGACGGTGCGCGTGCGCACGCGCCGCTTTTCGCCCTTGAATCGATAATAATTCTCATTTACAACGGCGAAATTATCCATTTCCTGTCAATTCTCCGTTCGCCGCCAGCCGCGCGCGAACGGGCCAGCCAGGTGAACGCGCCACCCCGCCAGCCTTCGGGCTAGTCATCGTCAATGGGAGACCACCTGTGCATTGCTATCCGGCGACGGGCCGCCACCGGTCATGGTGCCGGCGTAGCACGCGCGTATCGTCGCGTCCGCGCGGCAACCTCGCTCAATGCTCGACGTCCGCGACACCGAACGTCCGCATTTTCCATCCCAGCCGCACCGCAAGCATGCGCGTCGTGAAGCCCGCCGCCAGCGCGACCACCGACGCCAACCCGGCATCGATGCCGAGATGCTGGATCCCGACGTACAGCGTGCCCGTGAAGAACGCGACGCTCGCATACAGTTCCTCGCGCAGGATCAGCGGCATCTCGTTGCACAGCAGGTCGCGCAGCATCCCGCCGCAGACACCCGTGATCGCGCCGGCCAGCACGACGATGATCGGCGCGGCGCCCGTCGACGCGCCGATATCGCAGCCGATGATCGTGAACGCTGCGAGACCGATCGCGTCGACGGTGACGAACAGCGTCTTCATCCGCGCGACGTGCCGCGCGGCCCACGACGCGACGGTCGCCGCGGCGAGCGTGATCACGAGGTACTCGGGATGCGCGATCCAGCCGAGCGGATAGTGGCCGAGCAGCACGTCGCGCACCGTGCCGCCACCGAGCGCCGTCACCGCGCCGACGAGCGCGAGCCCGAAGCGGTCCATCCCGCGCCGCATGCCCATCAGCGCGCCCGACATCGCCTCCGCGACGATCGCGATCAGATAAAGCGTATGCATCGCGCGCCTCAGTCCTGGGTACGGAACAGGTCGAGCACGCGTTCGCGCTCGGCCGCATCGACGGCTGCGGGCATCGGCTCGTCGGGCTTGCCCTTCTCGCCCGATGCATCCGGCGCCTCGTACGCCGGTGCGCCGCCGCACGCGAAGCGGCTGCGGATGAACGGCGGCACGTCCGCCGTGCACGTGCCGCGCGTGTATTCGGCGTACACGAAATCACCGTCGACGAGCGCGACGTCCTGCGGCGGCGTCGCATCGACCGGCGTGCGTCCGTCGACGGCCGTCTTCATGTAGTCGAGCCAGACCGGCAGCGCGAGCGTCGCGCCGGTCGCGCGTCCCATCGGGCGCGGCGTGTCGTAGCCGAGCCACGCGACCGCGACGATCCCCGACGAGTAGCCAGCGAACCAGACGTCCTTCGATCCGTTCGACGTGCCCGTCTTGCCGGCCGCGTCGTCGCGACGCAAGGCGAGCGCGCCACGCGCGGTGCCGGCCTTCACGACGTCGCGCAGCATGCTGTCCATCACGAACGCGTTGCGCGCCGACACGACGCGCGCGCCTTCAGGCGTCGTCGCCTCGTACATCGCGCCGCCGTGACGCTGCTTCACCGACAGGATCAGGCGCGGCTCCATCCGCGTCCCGCCGTTCGCGAACACGCTGTATGCGCTCGCGAGTTCGAGCGGCGTCACCGCGCCCGCGCCGAGCGCGAGCGGCAGCGACGCCGGATTGCGCTGCGCGTCGAAACCAAAATGCACCGCGTGCTGCTGCACGTAGCGCGCGTCGGCGGCCTGCATCAGGCTGACCGCAACCAGGTTCTTCGAGCGGACGAGCCCGCGCCGCACCGGAATGAAGCCCTCGTAGCGGTTGCCGAAATTGCGTGGGCGCCACGGCCGCGCGCCGGTTTCCTCATGGGTGAGCGTGCGCTGCGTGTCGTCGACCAGCACGCCCGGAAAGTAGCCCTTCTCCAGCGCCGCCGAATAGACGAATGGCTTGAAGCTCGAACCCGGCTGGCGATACGCCTGCAGCGCATGGTCGAACACGTTGCGGTTGAAATCCGCGCCGCCGACGAGCGCGAGCATGTCGCCCGTCGCCGCATCCAGCGACACGAGCGCGCCTTCGAGCCCGTTGCGCGCATCGCGCTTCGTGCCCGGCTGCCGGCTCAGCGTGCGCTGGAGCGCGGCTTCGGCCGCGCGCTGGTCGCGCATCGAGATCGTCGTGGTCACATCGAGGCCGAGCGTATAGGCGTCGTCGCGAAAGCGCTCGACCATCATCCGGCGCGCGCGCTCCGCGACGTACGGCGCCGCGATGATGCCGGGCGGCGGCGTGGTCGCCAGCGCGATCGGCATGTCGGCCGCGGCGCGATACGTCGCGTCGTCGAGCTCGCCGAGCGCATGCATGCGGCCGAGCACGTAGTTGCGCCGCGCGGTCGCGCGCGCCGGATTGACGACCGGATTGAACGCGGACGGCGCCTTCGGCAATCCGGCGAGCACGGCCGCTTCGCCCGCGCTCAGCGCGTCGAGCGGCTTGCCGAAATACACATTCGCGGCCGCCGCGAACCCATACGCGCGCTCGCCGAGATAGATCTGGTTCATGTAAAGCTCGAGCAGCTTGTCCTTGCTGTACTCGCGCTCGAGCTTGATGGCCATCAGGATCTCGGCGAGCTTGCGGCTCAGCACCTTGTCGCGCGTCAGGTAGAAGTTGCGCGCGACCTGCATCGTGATCGTGCTGCCGCCCTGCCCCGGCTGTCCCGTCACGACGTTCGCGAACGTTGCGCGCGCGAGGCCGCCGATATCGATCGCACCGTGCTGGTAGAACTTCGCGTCCTCGGCCGCGAGCAGCGCGTGCCGCATGAGCGGCGGAATGCGTTCGAGCGGCACGAACTCGCGGCGCTCGACGCCGTACTCGGCCAGCAGTTCGCCGTCGCGCGAAAAAATCCGCAGCGGCAGCGCGGGACGATAGACGGCCAGGTGCTCGACGGATGGCAGCTGCGTCCAGATGCGGTGGATCGTCCATGCGCCGATGCCCGCGCACGCGAGCGTCAGGCCGACCAGCACGCCCGCGAGCATGCGCCATGCACGGCGCGGCGACGTAGGAGGCGGTGCCGGTGGCGGCGGAAGATTGGCTGGGTGATCGGTCATGCAGGCTCCTTCTTCAATGCGGCGAACGCGGGCGCGCAACAGGCGCCCGTCGGTCACGGAAGGCGCGCATTGTCGAAGGGATGCCGGGATACCGGAACATTCTTTAGCCTAAGTTTTGCTAGCTAAATTTTATTTAGGAAGGGTTGCGCGGGCGGCTGTGCCGGGCGAACCGCGCGGCGCACGAGCCAGTTCGCCTGTACCATCGTCCGCATGTTCGACACGTACCTGCGCCAGTGGGACCTCGCTCCTGACGGCGGCCCGATCCTGACCGCGAGCGGCGGCGTGCTGCCCGTCGTCTGGCACGCGCGGCCCGCGATGCTGAAGGTCGCGACCTGCGACGAGGAGCGCCGTGGCAATGCGCTGATGACCTGGTGGAACGGGGATGGCGCCGCGCGCGTGTGGCTGCACGACAGCGACGCGGAGCTGCTCGAACGCGCGCAACCGGCACCCACGCTCATCGGCCTGTCCGTCGCGGGCCACGACGACGATACGATCCGGATCGCATGCCGCGTGGTCGCGCGGCTGCATGCGCATCGCGCACCGGCAACGCCCGAGCTCGTGCCGCTGACCGACTGGTTCCACGCGCTGCTGTCGCACGACACGGGCGATGCCACGCTGCGGCGTTCGGCCGCGACGGCGCACCGGCTGCTGGCCGCGCCGCCCGTCGACGACGTCGTGCTGCACGGCGACATCCATCACGGCAACGTGCTGCACTTCGGCGATCGCGGCTGGCTGGCGATCGATCCGAAGGGTCTGCGCGGCGACCGCGCGTTCGATTACGCGAACCTGTTCTGCAATCCCGCGCACGACATCGCCGTCGATCCCGCCCGCTTCGCGCGGCGCTGCGCGCTCGTCGCCGAGGCCGCACAACTCGACCGCCGCAGGTTGCTGCAGTGGGTCCTCGCCTGGGCCGGCTTGTCCGCGGTCTGGCTGATGGAGGACGACCTGCCGCCCGATACGCGTGTGCAGGTCGCGAGGATGGCTGCCGCAGCGCTCGACGAATAGCGTGCGACAGCCGTCACCCCGTCGGCTGCATCGCGTAGCGGCGCCCATGAAAAAACCCGCCGGCATGCACCAGCGGGTTTTCGTGTCCGACGTGCGCGACGCTTAGCGCGCCGGATTCAGCGTCAGGTTCATGTGACGGTTCACATCCTTGTACAGCAGGTAACGGAAGCGGCCGGGGCCACCCGAATAGCATGCCTGCGGGCAGAACGCGCGCAGCCACATGAAGTCGCCCGCTTCCACCTCGACCCAGTCCTGGTTCAGGCGATAGACGGCCTTGCCTTCGAGCACGTACAGGCCGTGCTCCATCACGTGCGTCTCGGCGAACGGAATCACGCCGCCCGGCTCGAACGTCACGATGTTCACGTGCATGTCGTGACGCATGTCGCTCATGTCGACGAAGCGCGTCGTCACCCATGCGCCGTCGGTGCCCGGCATCGGGATCGGCTCGACGTCCTGCTCGTTGGTCACGAACGCTTCCGGCAGCGCAATGCCGTCGACGACCTGGTAGTGCTTGCGGATCCAGTGGAAACGCACGGCGGCATCGCTGACGTTGTGCAGCGTCCAGTCGGCGCCCGGCGGGATGAAGGCGTAGCCGCCCGGCTTCAGCGTGTGCTGCTTGCCTTGCAGCGTCAGTTCGGCCTCGCCTTCGACGACGAACAGCACGGCTTCGGCGTTCTTGTCCTGCTCGGGCTTGTCGCTGCCGCCACCCGGATTCACTTCGACGATGTACTGCGAGAAGGTTTCGGCGAAACCCGACAGCGGACGCGCGATCACCCACAGGCGCGTGTTGGTCCAGAACGGCAGCCAGCTCGTGACGATGTCGCGCATCACACCCTTCGGAATGACCGCGTACGCCTCGGTGAACATCGCACGATCGGTCAGCAGATCGGTCTGCGGCGGGTGGCCGCCATGCGGCGCGTAATACGTTGTCTTAGACATAAAGCATCCAGGCAATGGGTTGGTCCGGCCCCGGGTGGCAACGGCAGGCGCGGCACGCGTGTGGGGCACGCATGCGGCGGCGGGACATCGCTGCCGGGGTGGCTTGAAAGCGCGGGCGCCTTCGTTCGGTCGGCCAGGCTTCGCGACGGGCCCGCCCGGTTCAGCGGGCGGGGCGAGCCATGCTTGCGGGTCCGGCGGCCGGGCCGCGGACACTCGGGGTCATACGGCGGGGCACGGGGGACGGCACGGTTCGATTCCGTACGCGGGCAGCGCTGACGATAGCGAAGTCGATCCCGATCGACCAATTAAATGTTGCGATGACATCCATTCGATTTCGCACTACCCGCCATTGCGCGCGATGGCCCGTGAACGCGTGCCGCGGACACGTCCGCGCATCAGGGAAATCCTGATGACCGGGCGGCAACGCGTCGATCGACGAGTGCGAAATGAGGATGACCGAACCTGCGCGGCTGCATGTCGATGCAACTGGCGATGTCGTCTACAAGCGGGAAAGGTGAAGCGGGAGAGAGAGCGTGCCAACCCGTCGAGCGGGGTCGGGCATGGACTGCCGGAGAGGGTGAAGGGCCGCCGGTCTTGCCGGCGACGGCGGCCCGGCTGAGGCCGCCGGGCCGGCTGTCGGATCGGGTGCCGACGTACCGGGCGCGCCGGTGCGCAAGCCGCGCACCGTGCCGCGCCCGCGGCGATCAGTCCCAGTCGCGGTGGTGGCGATGCTTGCGGTGACGATAGCCGCGATCGCCGTGATCGCGTTCGTACGAGCTGCGCGACATGTTGCCGCCCAGCGCCGCGCCTGCGCCACCGCCGACGGCCGCGCCCAGCAGACCGCCCGTGCGGCCGCCCATTGCGTTGCCGGCTGCAGTGCCTGCGCCGCCGCCGAGGGCGCCGCCGATGATTGCGCCGGTGCGCTCGCGACGGTTCGACGTCACGGCACCACCCGCGCCGCCGCCGATCGCGCCGCCGATGACGGAGCCGGTGCTGCCACCGACCGCGCCACCGACCGCTGCGCCGGCAACCCCGCCGAGCGCGCCGCCAAGCGCATTGTTCAGGTCACCGGCCATTGCCGGCAGTGCGGTCGCGCCGGTCAACGCGGCGACGACGAGAGCGGGGGCGATTTTCTTCCACATTCCCGTATTCTTCCTTGTTCGCAATCTGGTTATCGAAAGTCCGCTCGATACGACGATCTGAATCGATCGACGTCGATGCCGGCATTGTGCCGAATCCCGGACCAATTCATTTCAATGAGCTTGCGGCGAAGAATAGCACCGGTCGAGCCGGCTTGCCGTCGACATTCTGGTAACAAGTTGTTTACCGGAAGAGGACCGGAAAAGGTTGCCGGAAACCGCCGCCAAAGCACGCCGGCAGGGGCTCCGGCCATGGTCAAGCCCCGTTTTTCGGCAATGCCGAACGTGCCCGTCGCGCGGGTTCGGACACACGTGGCAACACATCGGAGGCGCGCCGCGAGGCGGCGGCATCGCCCGGGTCGTTCGGGCCATACGAGGGTCAGTACACACCCGGAATCAGCCGCCAGGTGTGCGCGCAGTACGCGTCGTATTCGGCGCCGAATTGCGCGCGCAGCAGCGCCTCCTCGGAACGGATGCGCGCGACGAGCGGGATCATCGTCAACGCGACGAGCAGCAGCCCGACGCCCGAGCGGAACGCCAACGCCCAGCCGGCCGCATTGACGAGCAGGCCGAGATAGCTCGGGTTGCGGATCCTGCGATAGATGCCGTCCGTCACCAGCGTATGGCCGGGCTGGATCGCGACGAGCCCGCTGAAGCGCTTGCCGAGCACGAACACGGGCCAGATGCGCAGCACGCCGCCCGCGACGTACAGCACGACGCCGATCCAGCGCACCGTGGCGCCGCCGAAGGTCCACACGTCGAGCCGGTCGGTCAGCGCCGGCACATACGCGAGCAGCAACCCGCTGGCGCCGAAGGCCGCGAGCACCCAGCGATTGTCGCGGTTCTCGCGCTCGCCGGCGCTCAGGTTGCCCTCGGTCAACAACGCGACAGCGGCCAGCGCGAGCGTTGCGACGGCGATGACGGTCAGTTGCGGATGCGAGAAGAAGGCGGCAAACCCACCGATGCCGAGCACGGCGAGCCCGAGATAGACGAGCGTGGAGACGCTCGCAGCGATTGCGAACTTGCGCGTAACGGCCATGGCTTGCCTCGCCGGAGGGGGCTTTCCTGTGAAGTATAGGAACCCGGGCGGGCGATGCGCACGCGAGCCGTCATGCGGCGCGCGAGTATTCCCTGCGAGAAGCGGCGGCGGCGCGTCGAACGACGCGCTCGATCGACGCGCGGGCGGCGCCCGCGGCCGCCGCCCGGTCAGCGAATGCGGAAGTTGCCGCCGATTCCGACGCTGACCGGCGGTGCGTAATAGGCCGGCGCATAGCCGTAGTACGCCGGCGCGGGCGCGTAGCCGTAAGGCGGCGCGACATAGCAGCCGGACAGGCCGCCGATCAGCGCAAACGTGATGAGAACTTTGTACATGGCTCGATTCCCGGCAAGAAGGACACGTCGCATCGCGCGAAAGCCGTGCCGTCGCAGCCCTTGACGGCCAGCAGGACGACGCAACCGGCGGCAACCGGCCCGTCCTGTCGCTCGATGCAGCAATGCGCGGAGTCTAGCGCCGGAGCCGCCAGGCCGAGTTTCGCGAGCGGTTACACGTGTTACGTGGTGTGACCGCTGAAACAGGTGCGAACGGCGTCGCCGCACGCGCCCGCTGGCGCCGCCCTAATCACGAGCCGTCCATGCGTTACACGAAACGCGCGCGGATACGCTCGGCGAGCGATTCGAGCGTGGCCGCGTCGGCGATGTCGCGCGCGTGCATCCGCAGGTCGACGCCTTCCCAGCGCGGAATCACGTGGAAATGCACGTGCGGGACCGTCTGGCCCGCCGCCGCGCCGTTGAACTGACCGATGAACACACCGTCCGGCACGAGCGCCGCGCGCACGGCCGCCGCGACGCGCTGCGTCATGCGGATGCCGGCCGCCGCTGCGTCGCCGGACAGCTCGAAGATCTGCGCGGCCGGCTCCTTCGGGATCACGAGCACGTGACCGTCGGCCTGCGGCATGAGGTCCATGATCGCGAGCGTTGCGTCGTCTTCGGCGACCTTCACGCACGGCAGTTCGCCGCGCAGGATCCGGGCGAACGGGTTGTTGTTGTCGTAGGACATGGCGTTTTCCGATTTTGCGATTGCGGTTTGACTGGGAACGATGCCGGACGATTATCGGCCGACGGCGGGTCGGATTTCAACTTGTCAGGCCGTGTCGCGATCGCGGTGAACAATGCATGCCGGCTCGCGTGTCGTGTCGCTCGCCGGGTGGAATATCCGGCCGTCGCCATCCGTTTATTCCGAGTGCGGGTTCGCACGGCAAGACCGCGGATCCGCACCGGACATCCGTCAGCTGCGCAGGACGGCAGCCGGGATGACTGCTCGCGATCACCAACCGGAGTCATGCCATGGATCCTCTCCCCTCCTGTCGTTCGCCCGCCCTCGCCATTCACCCGCCGCTCCTCGCCCACGCCTGTCGCACGATGACGCGCACGCTATGCCGCGCGGCTTGCGGCGCCGGGCTGGTCGCATTGTCGTCGGCTTTCGCGTGGGCCGGCGGTAACGATGCGATCCTGCCGGTCTCGTCGGTCACCGCGTCGACCGTGCCCGCCAACGGCGACATCAATCCGTACGGCATCGCCTTCGTGCCGCGCGGCGTGCCGAGCTGGAGCACGCTCAAACCGGGCGACGTCGTCGTGTCCAACTTCAACGCGGCGTCGAACGCGCAAGGCACCGGCACGACGGTCGTGAAGCTGTCGCCCGGCCAGACGCCGACGACGTTCTTCCAGGGCAGCAATCTCGGCCTGACGACCGCGCTCGCGGTGCTGCGCAGCGGGTTCGTGCTGGTCGGCAACGTCCCCGCGCCGGACGGCAAGACCGTCGTGCCTCCGGGCTCGCTGCTCGTCATCGGTCCGCAAGGCAATCTCGTCACGCAACTGTCGAGCAGCACGCTGCTCGACGGACCGTGGGACATGACCGTGATCGACCGCGGCCAGCGCGTGACCGCGTTCGTGTCGAACGTGCTGAACGGGACGGTCGCGCGGATCGAACTGGTGATCGGCAGCGATGGCGTCAGGATGCTGCAGAGCTCGCGCATCATCGCGTCGGGCTACGTGAACCGGACCGATCCCAACGCGCTGGTGGTCGGCCCGACCGGCCTCGCGTACGACCCGAACATCGACGTGCTGTATGTCGCGTCCACCGGCGACAACGCGGTGTTCGCGATCCAGAACGCCGCGTCGACGAATCGCAACGCCGGCGTCGGACGGATGATCTACGCCGACGCAGCGCACCTGCACGGACCGCTCGCACTGGCGCTCGCGCCGAACGGCCATCTCGTGACCGCCAACGGCGACGCGGTCAACCCCGACCCGCAGCAACCGAGCGAGATCGTCGAATTCACGGTGACCGGACGCTTCGTCGCGCAGATGCAGGTCGATACCGTGCCGGGAGCGGCATTCGGCCTCGCGTTCGGGCACGGCAGCAAAGGCCAGCCGGAATTCGCGGCCGTCGACGACAACACGAATACCGCGACGATCTGGACACTGCGTTCGGACGACAACAACGCACAATGACGCACCGCGTGGACGGGCCGAATGCGGCCCGTTCGAACCTGCTCGATCGACACATGCGATTCGCACACGCCGGGCACCATGCCGCCTGATCGACGCCGCCCGGCGTCGCCACTCCCGCGATTGCCACCGCTCGCCCGAACCTGCGACACTGCCGGATCGTTGCCGGCCGGCACGCCACCGAGGACGCTCGCGCATGACGATCCCCTTCAAATCGCTGATCCTGCGCGGCGTCGCCGTCGCGCTCGTCGCCGCGCTCGGCTATACCGGCTACATGCTGTCGCGGCTCGCCCCGATCGCGACGGGTTATGCCGCGAAGGCGCTGTGTTCCGGCGTGTTCGTGTCGGGCCGTCCGGCCGCGTCGGTGATCGATGTCGACATCATGGCCGGCGTGCACCCGCTGCTGAAACTGGTGCGCCCGTCGATCGATCCCGAGCATCATCGTGCCGTCGCAACGTTCGCCGGGTTCGCGCCACGCGAGGCGGACTTCCGGCCCGGGCTCGGCTGCACGCTCGCGCTCGGGCCGTCGCCCGGCGTGCTGCCGGCGGCGCTGCCGCCCGTCCCCGATCCGCCGCCCGCGCAGGAAGCGGCGCCGGCCGCACCGCCCGCCGGCATCGACGCACGCAAGCTGCAGGCCGCGCTCGACCGCGCGTTCGATGAACCCGATCCGGCGCGGCCGCGGCGCACCCGCGCGGTCGTCGTGATGTGGCGCGGCCAGGTCATCGCCGAGCGCTATGCGCCCGGCTTCACGGCCGACACGCCGCTGCCCGGCTGGTCGATGACGAAGACCGTCACGGCCGCGCTGGCCGGCATGCTCGTCGCGCAGCACAAGCTGTCGCCGGACACGTCGGCGCTGCTGCCGGAATGGCGCGACAGCGGCGACCCGCGCGCGGCGATCACGCTCGACGAGCTGCTGCGGATGACGAGCGGCCTGCAATTCAACGAGGACTACGACGACCCGCTGTCCGACGTCGCCGTGATGCTGTTCACGCAGCCGGACACCGCGCGCTTCGCGTCGGCCAAGCCGCTCGCCGCGCGGCCCGGCACGCAGTGGTACTACTCGAGCGGCACGAGCGCGATCGTCGCACGTGTGATGCGCGAGGCGATGGGCGGCACCGAGCGCGACTACCTCGCGTTTCCGCGCCGCGCGTTGTTCGCGCCGCTCGGGATGCGCAGCGCGGTGTTCGAACCCGATGCGGCCGGCACGCTCGGCAGCGCGTCGTTCATGTATGCGAGCGCGCGCGACTGGGCGCGCTTCGGGCAGCTTCTGCTGCAGGACGGGGTGTGGGACGGGCAGCGGCGGCTCCCGGAAGGCTGGGTGCGCTACCTGACGCGCGCAACGCCGCTGTCGACGCGCGGAGAATTCGGCGCGCATCTATGGGTCAAGGTGCCGGAGCCGTTCAACGATCGCGATCCGCACGCGCGCCCACTGCCCGCCGATGCGTTTCATGCGGTCGGCCATGAAGGCCAGTTCGTGAGCGTGGTGCCGAGCCGCGAGCTGGTGGTCGTGCGGCTCGGGCTGTCGCGGCCGGAATCCGCGTGGAATCACGAGGCGTTTCTCGCGCGCGTGCTCGAGGCCGTACCGGCATCCGGCACGTGACGTGCCGCGGGGAGGCAGCGTTGCAGCGGCAGTCACGCCGCCGCGACGCGCGTGAGATGCAATGCGTTACGGGTTCGCGCTGCCCGCGTACTGCTTGAAGCCCTCGCGCGTCGCCAGACGCTCGATGTAGCGCTTCACCGCCGGGAATTCGGGGTGCTCGAACGGCGTGCCGAACCAGCGGTTCACCGACAGGCCGATCGGAATGTCGGCGAGCGTGAAGTGGTCGCCGGCCACGAACGCGCCGGTCGCCTCGAGCTGCGCGTTCAGTATCTGCATGTGCTTCGTCCAGCCCGCGATCGACTGCGCGATCGCCGCCGGGTCCTGGTGATCGGGCAACTTGCGCACGAGGCCGAGGAACGCACCCACCCACGAACGGTTCAGGTCCGTGCCCTGCCAGTCGATCCACTGGTCGACGCGTGCGCGCGCCCGCGGCTCGGCCGGGTAGAGCGCGTCGCCGCCATAGCGGTTCGCGAGATAGCGGATGATCGTGTTCGACTCCCACAGCACGAAGTCGTCGTCCTTGATGACCGGCACGAGGCCGTTCGGATTCAGCGCGAGGTAGGTCGGATCGTTGGTCGTGCGAAAGCCCGCGCCCCAGTCTTCCTGTTCGAACGGCAGGTTGAGTTCGGTGCACAGCCACAGCACCTTGCGAACGTTGATGGACGGGATCTTGCCGAGGATGTGCAGCATGCAGGCTCCTTGTGAGGTCGAATGCGAAGCGTTCGGACCGCGCGAAACGGCCCGAACGCGCTCCTGCCGAAGTTATACACGAGCTCACGGGAATCGACAGGCCGTCAGGCGAAACCGCTGCGCGCGGCCCCGCTGCTTCGCTTACACAGGCTTGACCACCATCAGAAAATACACGCTCAGCATCGCGAAGAACGCCGGATAGCCCAGCAGCTCCCAGCGCTTCGCATAACGCCAGTAGCGCGCCGGTAGCTCGGCATCGCCATTCGCATGCGCGAGCTTCGCCATCGCGGCCAGCTCGATCTGGAGCCACACGACCGGCAGCCAGCACGCGCCCGCGACCGCATACAGCACGATCGACGCGATCAGCCACGGCGTCGTCCACGGCCAGCCGGCCGCATGCGCGAGCCACAGCCCGGACGCGGGCTGGAACAGCACGGCCGGCGTCGTGAACCACCAGTCCGCGCGCACCACGAGGCGCGACACGGCGGCGATCGCCGGCACGGAGCACGTGCGGTTCGCGAAGAACAGGTAGAACGCGGTGCCGAAGCCCGTACCGACCATCAGCACCGAGGACAGGATATGCAGCGTCTTGATCACGAGATAGGTGCTCATGCGTGTTCTTCTTCTGAAAAGAGGATCAACAGGATCGCGAGAATCGGCACGTTCTTCAGCACGGGGCCGAACGGCTCGGCGAGCAGGCCGGGCATCGTGGCCGCGATGACGGCCGAATACGCGACGATCAGCGCGCCTTGCGCGGCCCACAGACGGCGGGACGGCGCGGCGACGGTCGCCACGCCGAACGCGAAGTCCAGCGCGCATGCGCCGTGGAGCGCGATCAGCGCGGGCAGTCCGCTCAGGTGGGCGCGGGCGAGCATGGCGAGGCTGTCGTGCCGCGGATGAATGAACGCGCTGGCGATGGCCGTCCAGATCCAGACGATCGCGAGCGCGCCGAGCAGCAGCGGCCGCCGCCACATCGCGAGCGCATCGCAGCGCAGCGCGGCCGCGTTCGCGCCGATGAAATCCCGCAGCCCGCGCGGCGGCCGGCCAAGCACGGCCGCGAGCGCGGCGGGATCTCCGGTATTGCCGCCGCGCAGCATCGTCCACGTGTCGCGGGTCAGCATCGCGCCCGGCATCGTGCCGAGCAGCGCGGCCGCCGTGCCGACCAGCGGGCTCGGCAGCGCGACGCGCGCCGCCGGCGGGAAACCCAGCGCGGCGCGATAGACGCTCAGCATCTCGCGATACTCGACTTCGTCGCCACCGACCGCGTCGATGACCGGACGGCCGGCCGCCGGCGCATCGACGAGCCGCGCGACGAGCTCGGCGAGATCGTCGACGTGCACGGGGCGCAGCCGCTGATGGCCGCCCGCAGGCAACACGTGCACGGGGAGGCTCGCGAGCATCCGGAAGAACCGGGCGGACGTGCCGGCGGTTCCGTAGACGAGCGCCGGACGCACGATCCGGTAATCGAGCGGCAGCGTCTGCAGGAAGGTGTCGGCCGCGTACTTGCTGGCGAAATACGGCGTGTCGCCGCGCTCGACGCCCAGCGCCGAGATCTGGATCACGCGTCGCACGCGGGCACGGCAGCATGCGGTGAAGAGCGCGCAGGGCGCCGCGCGATGCACGGTGTCGAACGTCGCATCACGCCGGTCGGCGATGATCCCGACCGCATTGATCACCACGTCGACGCCATCCAGCCGGGCGAGCCACGCGTCGGGATCGACATCCTTCGCGAAGTCGATCGCGACGTCGTGCGCGCCGACCGCATGCCGCACGCCGCGCAGCACGCGATGGCCGCCGGCCTCGAGCCGCGCGCTCAGCGCCCGCCCGATGAAGCCGTTCGCGCCGCAGACGAGGATGTTCATGTCGCACTCCGCGATGCGGAATGCCGGCGGATCGGCAGCATGATCTCGTTCATTTTTTCATCCTCTATGTACAGTTATTTCTGTAAAGACAGAAATATTGAATCCCAAAAAAAGCGGGCTGCGTGCCCGCACGTCCGGTGCCGCCTACTTCGACGACTTGCGCCTGACCGTCTGGCTGATCTTCGCGCCGATCCCGAGCGCCTTCATCAGCGTGTCGGGCTTGAGCCGCAGCATCTCGTCCGACCAGGTCGTGAGCGTCTCGACGAACTGCAGCGTGTCGCGAATGCGCTGTTCGGTTTCGCGGCTCTCGTCGGCGATCTCCGGGCTCGTCAGGCAATCGCGCAGCACCGTGAGCGTCGGTTCGATCTCGCGTTGCCGCCGCCCTTCGACGATCAGCTTGAACAGTTCCCAGATGTCGGTCGACGTCTCGAAGTGGTCGCGGCGATCGCCCAGCACGTGCACGACCTTCGCGAGCCGCCACGCCTGCAACTCCTTCAGGCTCGTGCTGACGTTGGAGCGCGCGACGTTGAGCGTCTCGGCGATCTCGTCGGCCGCGACCGGCCTTCCGGCCAGGTACAGCAGCGCATGAATCTGCGAGACAGTGCGGTTGACGCCCCACCGCGAGCCCATTTCGCCCCAGTGGAGGATGAATCGTTCGGCAATCGGTGTGAGTTCCATGTCGGGAAATTTAGTTTTTTCAGTTATTTCTGTCAAGAGAGAAATATCTGGCCGCTACGCAAATCGCCGCATCGATGGTCCGACCCCGCGCAACTGCGAATGCCGCCACCGCCCGCGTTTCCCGCCCTGCCCGCCCGCTTCCATTACAATGCGCGGGATTTTTCCGATTTCAGGCCGTCCCCCGCCTTTCTGAATAGAGGTTTCCATGATCATCAAACCGCGCGTGCGTGGCTTCATCTGCGTGACGACACATCCGGTCGGCTGCGAAGCCAACGTCAAGGAACAGATCGACTACGTGACTTCGCACGGCCCGATCGCCAACGGCCCGAAGAAGGTGCTCGTGATCGGCGCGTCGACGGGCTATGGCCTCGCCGCCCGGATCTCGGCCGCGTTCGGCTCGGGCGCGGACACGCTGGGCGTGTTCTTCGAGCGCGCCGGCAGCGACACGAAGCCGGGCACCGCCGGCTGGTACAACAGCGCCGCGTTCGAGAAGTTCGCCGCGCAAAAGGGGCTCTATGCGCGCAGCATCAACGGCGACGCATTCTCCGACAAGGTCAAGCAGATCACGATCGACACCATCAAGCAGGATCTCGGCAAGGTCGACCTGGTCGTCTACAGCCTCGCGGCACCGCGCCGCACGCATCCGAAGACGGGCGAAACGATCAGCTCGACGCTGAAGCCGGTCGGCAAGTCGGTCACGTTCCGCGGCCTCGACACCGACAAGGAAGTGATCCGCGAAGTCTCGCTCGAGCCGGCGACGCAGGAAGAGATCGACGGCACCGTCGCCGTGATGGGCGGCGAGGACTGGCAGATGTGGATCGACGCGCTCGCTGAAGCCGGCGTGCTGGCCGACGGCGCGAAGACGACCGCGTTCACGTATCTCGGCGAGCAGATCACGCACGACATCTACTGGAACGGCTCGATCGGCGAAGCGAAGAAGGATCTCGACAAGAAGGTGCTGTCGATCCGCGACAAGCTGGCCGCGCACGGCGGCGACGCCCGCGTGTCGGTGCTCAAGGCCGTCGTCACGCAGGCGAGCTCGGCGATTCCGATGATGCCGCTCTACCTGTCGCTGCTGTTCAAGGTGATGAAGGAAAAGGGCACGCACGAAGGCTGCATCGAGCAGGTTTACGGGCTCCTGAAGGACAGCATGTACGGCGCGACGCCGCACATCGACGACGAAGGCCGCCTGCGCGCGGACTACAAGGAACTCGATCCGCAAGTGCAGGCCGAGGTCGTCGCCATGTGGGACAAGGTGACGAACGAGAATCTGTACGAGATGACCGACTTCGCCGGCTACAAGACCGAGTTCCTGCGCCTGTTCGGCTTCGAGATCGCCGGCGTCGACTACGACGCGGACGTGAACCCGGACGTGAAGATCCCGGGCATCATCGACACCACGGTCTGACGACCGTGCCCGCCGCGCGCGACGCGTGGCGGCGGGCCGACTCTCCAGCAGCGAAGCCCGAACGGCGTCACCCCGTCGGGCACCGCCGCCGGCAGCGCGGTTCGCACTTGCCGTGCGAGCGCGTCGGCGGCGCCATCCGCGTATCGGGCGATCGCGTCCCGCGCTATTTCACCGCCCTTGCGGCATCCCACAGCGGCTGTCCACCCAGCGCCGCATGCCACGCGCCGAAACGCGCGCGCCACGACTCGAACGGCTCCGTCAGCGGATGACGAGGATCGTCGCTGAGCGCATACGCCATCCCCTCGATCAGCCAGCGCGGCTTGGTCGCCACCGCGAGGTTGCCGAGCACTTCGGCCTGACGATGATGGATCAGCTCGTGCGCAAGAAAGTAGGTCTGCCAGCCGCGCGGCGCGACGACCACGCCGAAATCCCCGAGCGTCAGGGCCGCGCGCTCGCCGAGACCGAACTTGTCGGCACACTCGCGCGTCGAGCAGAACACGACGCGCGGTGCCTCGCGAAACGGGCCCACGGCCGCCGCCGCGCGCGCATAACCGTCGCGATAGAGCTGCTGCGCGGCGTCGAACTTCGCGGCATCGTCCGTGCAGATGTCCGCGCTGGGGCAAGACACGCCGGGAAGCAGCGCGGGCGCGACGACGCGTAGCGGCTTGACGAGCGCATAGGCGGCAATCGGCACCGCGACGAGCAGGCCCGTGAGGGCGAAGGCGACATGGGAGCGTTTCATCGAGGCGGCGATTCCGTTGGCATGGCGGTGGCGTGTTCCAGCACGAATATATCGGAGCGGCGCCGTCGCCGTCCGACATTTTTCCGTCCAGCGTCCGGCGTCCGGCCCACGGCCCCGCTCCGCCGCACTGCGCGCCGATCGCGAACCGGAGTGCGATCGCATCCAGCCCGGTTACGCGAGCTGCTTGTGAAAATACGTCGTCGCGCACAATGCGCCGTCGGGCATCAGCGCGAAGTTCGGCACGACGCCGACGCGCTGCCAGCCGGCCCGCTCGTACAGACGCTCGGCATCGCCGCCCGTCACGGTGTCGAGCACGAGCACGGTCTTGCCGGCATCGCGCGCGGCTTCGTCGGCAGCCGTCAGCAGCCGCGCCGCGATCCCCTGCCGGCGTGCATGGCGCGACACGAGCATCTTCGCGATGTCCGCGCGATGCGGCTGGTTCTCCGGCTGCGCGGTCACGACCTGAACGGTACCGACGATCCGGCCGGCGACGTCCTCGGCGATGAGCAGGATGCGCTCGCCGCCCGCGACGCCATCGGCGACGCGCGTCCAGAACGCAACGGCGGTCGAACGCTCGATCGGCAACATGAAACTGACGGACGCGCCACCCTCGACGCAATCGATCAGCACGTCGGCCAGCGCGTCGATGCGCGCATGCGCTTCGCTCGCATCGAGGCGGCGCACGGTCACGGGTTCGGTCATACCCTCTCCGGTATATCAGGTGGGGCACGCGTTCGGTCGGCGTGCGCCCGGATCGTATGGAACGCCGGCGTGCGGTCGATGCATGCATAACGGCGGCCGGTGCACGGCAACACGGCGCCCGGCCCGATTGGCGCGTGTTACCGCCCCATCATGCTACGCGATGAAAAATCCGGCTGAATCGCCTATGCTTAGCCACATGGCTAACTTTCAACCCGGCATCAGCGACGTATTCCACGCACTCGCCGATCCGACACGCTGCGCGATCGTCGGCGCGCTCGGCAATGGCGGGCGGACCGTTTCGGCACTGGCCGCGCCGTTCGACATGGCGCTGCCATCGTTCATGAAGCATCTCGCGGTGCTCGAGCGCAGCGGCCTCGTCACGACCCGGAAGACTGGCCGCTCGCGCACCTGCGAGCTGGTCGCCGGCCGGCTGGCGGAGGCGGAGCAGTGGCTCGCCGCGCAGCGCGCGCACTGGGAAGCGCGCTCCGATCGTCTCGTGGAATTCGTCGAACGCCGTCACCAGGAGGAGCAAGCGCATGTCAGCCAGCCACGTCGACCCCGCCGAAGCCCATGACCTCGTCATCACGCGCACGCTGCGCGCGCCGCGCCAGGCACTCTGGCGCGCATGGACCGACCCGGAATTGCTGAAGCAATGGTGGTGCCCGAAACCGTGGACCACCGAAGTGCACGCGTTCGACCTGCGCCCGGGCGGCGCCTTCCACACGTTCATGCGCGGCCCCGACGGCGGCACGAGCGACAACCCCGGCTGCTTCCTCGACATCGTGCCGGAAGCGCGAATCGTATTCACGTCGATGCTCACGGGCGGCTGGCGGCCGCAGGTGCCGTGGCTGGGCTTCACGGCCGTCATCACGATGGCCGACGACGACGCCGGCTGCCGCTACGAGGCGCGCGTGATGCACCCTGATGCCGCCACGCGCGAGCGGCACGAGGCCCTCGGCTTTTTCGATGGCTGGAACATCTGCATCACGCAGCTCGACGAATTCGCGGCCGCGTTGCGCTGAATGCGGCCGCATGCGCGGGCCATTGCATGCGGCCGCGCGCGCGCCTAGGATTCCTGAAGGGAGCATGACGAGACGCCGGCATCCGGCGTGCGCCGTCGTGCGCGTTCCGCGGGAGGCCATATGCTGCACATGCATACGCATTCGACCCGGGTCAGCCGGCACCTGAACGCGCCGCGCGAGTGCGTCTACCGCGCGCTGCTCGATCCGCGCGCCGTCGAACAATGGAAAGTGCCTGACGGCATGACGTGCCGCGTGCACGCATACGACGCGCGCGAAGGCGGCGCGCTGCGCGTGTCGCTGAGCTACGACGCACCTTCGGACGGCACCGGCAAGACCACCGCGCACACCGACACCTATCACGGCCGCTTCGTGACGCTCGTGCCGGACCAGAAGATCGTCGAAATCGACGTGTTCGAAACCGACGATCCGATGCTGCGCGGCGCGATGACGGTCACGATCATGCTGTCCGACGAAGCAGGCGGCACACGCATCGATGCGGTACATGACGGTGTGCCGCCCGGCGTGCCGGCCGCCGACAACGAGGCCGGCTGGCAAATGGCGCTCGCCCGGCTGGCCGCGCTGGTCGAGACGGGCTAGCGCGAGGCGACGGGCGCAGGACGCATCAGCCGAGCCGGTACGCGCGCGTGACGGTCCCGCGGAACAGCGCATCGCGCTCGCTCGGGCCCGCATGCGCGGTCAACCGCTTGAACGCGTTCCAGCCGTTCACGTACGAATACGAACCCTTGTCGACCGGGAAATTGCTCTCTAACATGCAGCGCTCGGCGCCGAACGCCTCGATGCACGTGAGCATCCACGGCTTCCATGCGTCGGCGAGCTGTTCGGACGACGGCGGCCGCGCGCCCTTCTCGAAATCGAAGCCGTTGATCCGCATGCCGAGGCCACCGACCTTCACGAATACGTTCGGCAGCCGGGCAAGTTCGCGCATCGATGTCCGCCAGCGCTCGAAGACTTCCGGCCGCTTGTCCGCGTAGCTCGCGATCCGCACGACGCCGCCACAGTGATTGACGACGATCCGCGTGTCGGGGTTCGCCTTCGCGAGATCGAACAACTCCGGCAACTGAGGAAAGAACAGCCACGCGTCGTACGACAACCCGAGCGGCGCGAGCTGCGCGACGCCGGTCCGGTACGCGGGATCGAGCAGCAGCCCGCGCGGCACCGCCGACAACGGGTTGGCGAGCGACGGGTCGGCATCCCACGTGCTCAGGTGCCGCACGCCGCGAAAGCGTCCGCGCCCCGCATCGAGATGCGCTTCGAGCACGTCGCGCACGCGTGCGCCGAGCCGCAGGTCCGCATGCCCGACGATGCCTTTCGCGACGGCCGGACCGCTTCGCTGCAGCGGCTCCGTCACGCCGGCCACGTATGCCGTCTCGCCGACAGGCTTCAGTTCGACCGGCCCGGCATCGCGATAGCGCGTCAGCGCCTGCATGTAGACGGAGGCCTGGATGTTGTGTCCGGCGCGCGCATCCTGAAGATAGTCGTCGAGCATGTAGATCCAGCCCGGCCGCTCGTAGAAGTGATGGTGCGCATCGACGATCGGCAGATCCGGTTCGAGCGCGGGCTCGAGCGCCGAGGCAAGCCAGTCGTTGCGCACCGCGAGATAGTTGCTTTGCGTCGTCATGCGGGAAGCTCCGTTTTCAGCCGGCGCGCGCATCTCGGCACATGCGGGCAGTGCGAGCGATGCGGCGGCCGCACCGAGCAAGCGGCGTCGTTTTATCGAGATGGCCATGTCATTCGCTCCGGTCGAACGCGTACAGCGACAGCGTCAGCAGCGTCGTGAGCGCCAGCACGATCGCGAGGCCGAGCATCCCGGCCGTGAAGGTGCCGAAGCTGTCCTTCAGGTAGCCGACCAGATACGGGCCCGCGAATCCGCCGAGCGCGCCGATCGAATTGATCAGCGCGAGTCCGCCGGCCGCGGCCTCGCCGGACAGGAAGCGCGAAGGCAGCGTATAGAAGATCGTGCGTCCGGCAATCGTGCCGACCAGCGCGAGCGTGATGCCGACCAGCGCCGGCCCGAGCGTCAGGAAATGGGTCGACACGCCGAGCGCCACCGCGCCGATGGCGAGGCCGATCGCGAGGTTCGCGATCGGGCCGCCGCGCCGGTCCACCCGCTTCGCCCACCACAGCAGCGCGATCGTCGCGAAGAAGTAAGGCACCGCGGACAGCCAGCCGGTCTGCATCGTCGACATCCCGTGCGCCTTCAGCATCTGCGGCAGCCAGATGCCGATGCCGTACGAGCCCATCGTGAAGCCGAACGAGATCAGCGCGAGCAGGTACACGCGCACGTCGCGCAACGCGACGCCGAAACGCTTCTTGCGGCCGGCGGCGCCTTCGCGCTCGAACGCGCGCTGCAGTGCGGCACGCTCGTCGTCCGACAGCCAGGCGGCCGTGGCCGGGGAATCGGACAGCAGCTTCAGGACGAGAAAGCCGAGCGCGCACGCGGGCAGCCCTTCGACGATGAACATCCACTTCCAGCCCGCGAGACCGAGCGCGCCGTCCATCTGCAGCAGCCACGTCGACAGCGGACCGCCGATCAGCGACGACAGCGGCGTCGACACGGTGAACCAGGCGAGCACGCGCGTGCGGTAACTCGCCGGAAACCACACGGCGAGGAAAAAGATCACGCCCGGGAAAAAACCGGCCTCGCCGATGCCGAGCAGCAACCGGATCACATAGAAACTGGCCGGGCCCGCCGCGAGCGCGGTCGCCGCCGCGATCAATCCCCACGTGATCATGATGCGAGCCAGCCAGCGCCGCGCACCGAAGCGGTACAGCGCGAGATTGCTCGGCACTTCGAACAGGCAATAGCCGGCGAACATGATCCCCGCGCCCCAGCCGAACTGCGTGGCGGTCAAGCCGAGATCGCGGTTCATCGTCAGCGCCGCGAACCCGACGCTCGTGCGGTCGAGATAGTTGAAGAAATACGCGAGCGCGAGCAGCGGAATGAAGCGCCATGCGGCCTTGCGCACGGCCCGTTGCTCGATCGTCGCGTCGGTCTCGCGATCGGCGGCCAGCGCCGGGGAAGCGGATGTCATGGTTGTCTCCGTGGATGCGGCGGTCCGCGCCCGCACGATCGCGCGGCCGGGATGCCCTGTGTTCGTTCGATGGATCGCGGCGGCGCTACGCGCTCGCCACTTCGTTCGGCGACGGCACATCGCCCGGCATGGCCGGCGGTTGATCGTGCGCGCCGTGCGCGTGCCGCCCCGCGACGACGCCGGCTTCGATCAGCGCCCGCGCGTCGTCCGGCGTATAGCCGAGCTCGCCGAGCAGCGCGCTGGTGTCCTGGCCGAGCGCGGGCGGCGCCGAGCGCAGCCGCAGGCGCTCGCCCGCGAGCGTGAGCGGCAGCATCGCGGTACGCGTGTCGACCGGGCGGCCGGCGCTGCTCGCATCGGCCGGCAGCGTCACGGCTTCGAGGCCGCCCGTCGCCAGCAGATGCGGATCGTCGAACAAGTCCTGCGGCTTCGTGATCGGCGCATACGGCAGGCCGATCGATTCGAAGATCGCGCCGATCTCCGCAGCCGAATGCGCGGCGAGCCGCGCACGCAGTTCGGGCAGCAGCCAGTCGCGGGCCTGCACGCGAAGGTTGTTCGTTGCGAGGCGCGCATCGTCCTTCAGCGCGGCGAAACCGAACGCGTCGCAGAACAGCGCCCACTGCGTGTCCGACACCACCGCAAGAAAGATCTGTTCGTTATCCTTGACGGAGAACACGTCATAGACCGCCCATGCGGAGATCCGGCTCGGCATCGGCGACGCGGCCTGCCCCGTCACCGCGAACTGCATCATGTGCTGCGCGACGAGGAACACGTTGTTCTCGAACAGCGAGCTCTGCACCTGCTGCCCGCGGCCGGTGCGTTCGCGCTGCGCGAGCGCGGCCATCGCGCCGATCGCGCCGAACATCCCGCCCATGATGTCGTTCACGCTCGACCCCGCACGCAGCGGCCGGCCTTCGGGGCCCGTCATGTACGCGAGGCCGCCCATCATCTGCACGACTTCGTCGAGCGCGGTGCGATGTTCGTACGGGCCCGGCAGGAAGCCCTTGTGCGACACGTACACCAGGCGCGGATTCAGCGAGGACAGCGCGGGATAACCGAGGCCGAGCCGGTCCATCGTGCCGCTCTTGAAGTTCTCGCTGAACACGTCCGCCGTCGCGACGAGCCGCCGCACGATCTCGAGCCCGCGCGGATCCTTCACGTCGACCGCCATGCTCTTCTTGTTGCGGTTGAACATTCCGAAGAAACCCGCGCCGGAACCGCGCAACGCACGCGTGCTGTCGCCCGCGATCGGTTCGATCTTGATGACTTCCGCACCGAGATCCGCGAGCAGCATGCCGCAGGTCGGGCCCATCACCATGTGCGTCATCTCGATCACGCGCACGCCTTCGTACGGCAGCGGCGAAGCCGGTTGGCGATCGTTCATTGCGCGACTCCGGTCAGGCAGCCTTCCGGCTGGGCCGCGGTCGGCGCACGGCCGTCCGCATAATGAAAACCCTTCGGCAACCCCGCGTCCGGCACGTGGCCGTACAGCGCCTCGGCCGGCAGCGCCGCCTGCAGGATCGCGCGCGCGGCGAGCAGCGCGTCGACGTCGATGCCCGTGTCGTACCCCATCGACTCCAGCAGGAACACCAGGTCCTCGGTCACGACGTTGCCGGTCGCGCCGGGCGCATACGGGCAACCGCCCAGGCCGCCGAGGCTCGCGTCGAGCGTCGTCACGCCTGCGTCGAGCGCCGCGACGACGTTGGCGAGCCCCTGCCCGCGCGTGTTGTGGAAGTGCGCGCCGCCGGCCTTGCCGCCGACTTCGCGCCGCAGGCGCATGAACAGCCGGCGCACCTGCGCCGGATTCGCGTAACCGCTCGTATCGGACAGGCCGATCTCGTCGACGCCGCATTCGGCCATCGCGACGGCCATCGCGATCGTCTCGTCGTCGGCGACCGCGCCGGCGATCGTGCAGCCGAACGCCACCGACACGCCCGCCTCGATCTGCACCGACGGAAAACGCGCATCGCGCAGCGCGACGATCGCGCGCACTTCGTCGATCATCTGCGCCGGCGTCTTGCGGATGTTCGCGAGCGAGTGCGCTTCGGTCACCGATACCGGCAACGTCAGCTTGTGAACCCCCGCGTCGAACGCGCTTTCGGCGCCCCGCAGGTTCGGCGCGAGCGCGGCGACGTGCAGCCCCGGAATCGCGAGCGCATGGGCGACGACTTCCCGCACGTCGGCCATCTGCGGCAACAGCCGCGCGGGCACGAACGACCCGACCTCGATCTCGCGCAGCCCGGCTTCGGCGAGCGCGGTGATCCAACGCAACTTGTCGGCCGTCGGCATCACGGCCTTGATGCTCTGCAGGCCGTCACGCGGACCGACCTCGCTGACCAGCACCTTCGGACTTTCGGAAACACGCATTCGACACCTCAAGATTCTATCTGAAAGAACACCGTTCTGTTTGACGGAACTTTAGAGGCGTGTCGAATCGGCTGTAAGCGGGGTATACCCGTGAAATTGCGGTTTTTTGGAACTTGAGTTCTGTCAGACAGAACGATATAGTCGGTCAACCGCCACCGAAAGGAACAACGCGCCGTGCCCCCGACCTCGACTCCCGCAGATCACACCGACGAAATGCCCGACTCGTCGGCCGAAGCCTCCAGCGGCGTCGCCGTCCTCGATCGCGCGTTCGCGATCCTCCACGCTTTCGGGCAAACCGACGACCGGCTGTCGCTCGCGGAACTGTCGCGCCGCACCGGGCTGTACAAGAGCACGATCCTGCGCCTGCTCGCCGCGCTGGAGCACGGCGGCTTCATGCGCAAGCTCGACGACGGCCAGTACGCGGTCGGACACGAGCCGTTGCGGCTTGCCGCGCTGTATCAGCGCTCGTTCCGGGTCGGCCCGGTCGTCGAACCGTTGCTCGAGACGCTCAGCCGCGAACTCGGCGAGACGGCATCGTTCTACGTGCGCCATGGCGACATGCGCTCCGTGCTCTACCGCGTCGAACCCACGCGCACGGTGCGCGTGTCGATCCGGGTCGGCGAGGAGTTTCCGGTTCACCAAGGGGCGTCGGGGAAGGTGCTGCTCGCGTTCACCGAGCCGCACGATGCGCGCTGGAACGACGTGCGCGAACAGTTGTGGGCCGCGTCCTACGGCGAGCGCGACCCGGAAACCGCGTCGGCGTCCGTGCCGGTGTTCGGCGCGGCCGGCGACTGCGTCGGCGCACTGACGGTGTCCGGTCCGCAATCGCGGCTTGCCGCCGCGCCGGCGATGGCCGCGGCGCTCGCGATGCTGTTGCCGCTCGCGCAGAAGGCGACCGTCGCGCTCGGCGGCGCAGGCGCGCGCTACGATGCGCAAGCCGTGCGCGACAGTCTCGCCCGGTTCGCGGTACCGGACGGCCCCGCCCAGCCCTAACCGGCCGCGCGCATGCGGCGATGAGGCAGCGCAAAAGGCGGCCGCATGCGACACTGGCCGTCGACGCATGCAGCACGCCGTCGAACGGCGCCGCACATGCAACCGCCGTCCGGACACGCAAGGGAACCCCACGATGAACGCCGCGCGCACCGCCACCTGGTATTTCGATTTCGTTTCGCCGTTCGCGTATCTGCAGCAGGAACGGTTCGACCAATTACCGCCTGCCGCCGCATACGAGCCGAAGCCGATCGTGCTCGGCGCGCTGCTCGCACACTGGGGCCAGAAGGCGCCGGCCGAGATCGCGGCGAAGCGCATCTTCACGTATCGCCACGCGCAATACCGCGCGGACAAGCTCGGCATTCCGTTCCGGATGCCGCCCGCCCATCCGTTCAACCCGATCCGGCCGCTGCGCCTCGCGATCGCGATGGGCGGCTCGCCCGACGCGATCCGGCGGATCTTCCGCCACATCTGGCGCGACGGCCAGGACGTATCGACGCCGGATGGCTTCGCCGCGCTGTGCGAGGCGGTCGGCTTTCCGGAAGGCGTGACGGCCGTCGAAGCCCAACCGGTGAAGGACGCGCTGCGTGCGAACACCGATCAGGCGATCGCGCACGGCGTGTTCGGCGTGCCGACCTTCGAACTCGACGGCGACCTGTTCTGGGGCGAAGACGCGACCGACATGTTCGTCGACTGCGCGACGTCGCGCGCGTGGCTCGACTCGCCCGAAGTGCGCCGCATCAGCGCGCTGCCCGAAGGTATCCGGCGCGGTTGACGACACGCGCGACGACGCTTGCGTGTCGCGCCCTTCGACGAGCAGCGGGCTTCGCGCATCATCGCGACGAAGTCCACGAGCAGCGCTTGGGGCGCGAGCGCTGCAGGCAAATGCGGAGCGGGCAGCCCAACACGGCTTGCACACCTTTTCTTTTTATTTTCGTTCGGTGCTTCGCGGCCCGGCGCAGCACGGCAGATCCGCGCGGGATGTGACGCGCATTCGGTCATCCGATGCAAGTGCGCGATCGCCCACCGGATTATCCAGTTCAACACATTATTTTTCGACGATGCGCAGTGAACGCGCGCGCAACCGTCAGATGATTCGACATGACCGCGCCGCACGGTCATTCCCAATCCGGCCCCATCGGAAAATCACGTTTTCTAAGGGGAATCCCGGTATTTTTTCCCATTTTCTTCGAAATTACCGGTGACATACTTGCCCCCCATTGCGCTCCCGTGCGAGCGCGCTTCCTGATCCCTGCCGGTCGCGTGTCATGTGCTGCGTGTCCGCCGGGGTCGCAGAACATGAACAATTTCGACACCGCGATCCAGACCTTCCTCACCCACATCACGTTCGGACCGCTGATGAATCACGCGATCCGTGTGATCGCCGGCCTCTATACGTTCAAGGGCTTCATCCTCATCCCCGTGCTGTGCTGGCTGTGGTTCCAGCCGGGACCGGAACGCGAACGGCAACGCGAGCTGGTCATCGCGACGGTCGCGAGCGGGCTCGTCGCGCTCGCGTTCGGCCGGCTGCTCGCGAAAGTCCTGCCGTTCCGCGTGCGGCCGATCTACAACCCCGATCTGCACCTGCACTTCCCGTCCGAGGAACTGCGCGCGGCCACGCTTCAGGCGTGGAGTTCGTTTCCGAGCGATCACGCGATGCTGTGGATGGCGATCGCAACAGGCATCTTCATCATCGCGCGCCGGGCCGGCGTGCTCGCGCTGCTGTATGCGGTCGTGTTCATCTGCGTGCCGCGCGCGTATCTCGGCTATCACTATCCGACCGACCTGATCGCCGGTGCCGCGATCGGCATCGCGATCGCGTGGCTGCTGACGCGCGATGCGATTCGATCGCGCTTCGCGCCGCAGGTGCTGGAGGCGATCCGGCGCTTCCCCGCGCCGGCCTATACGCTCGCGTTCCTGCTGTGTTTCGAGCTGATCACGCAGTTCGACGAACTGCTGACGCTCGCGCAGTCGGTCAAGCATACGGCGATGTAACGGGACGGCGCCGCCATGCATCCGCTGCTGTCGTCACGACGCCCAGGCACGCGCTGCCGGCCCTGCGCGGCGGCATCACGCCATGCGCACGCCGCCGGTCAGGTCGCCGCCGCGTCGGCACCCGCGGCCGCGCATGTCAGTCGCGATCGGGCGCGCCGAGCGGGAAGAACGCACGATACGGCCGCGCTTCGTCGACCGCCCGCGCGAACGACGGCCGCGCAAGCAGCCGCTTGCGATACGCGATCACGTTCGCGAACGACGGGTCGATCCGGTGCGTCCAGTCCGCGTAGAACAGGAACGGCGCCGCGCCGCAGTCGGCGAGGCTGAAGCGGTCGCCGGCCGCCCACTCGCGATCGGCCATCGTGCGATCCAGCCACGCATACGACGTTTCGAGCATCGCGCGCGCGTCGGCGACACCCCGCGCATCGCGCTCGTGCGCCGGACGCAGCGCATCGAACACGACCTTCTGCTGCGGCGTCGATACATAGTTGTCGAAGAAGCGATCCATCGTCCGCACTTCCAGCGCCGCGCGCCGGTCGTCGGGCACGAGTCGCACGGGGCCCGGATGGTAGAGGTCGAGGTATTCGACGATGATCGTCGCCTCGATCACGGTGCGGCCCGCGTCGACGAGCACCGGGAAACGCTTCATCGGCCATAGCGCGGCCAGTTCCTGCATCGGCTTCGGATCGTCGTGCGCGAGCACGCGATACGCGAACGGCGTGCCGTTCTCGTACAGCGCGGTCAGCACCTTCTGGCAGTAGGACGAAAAGGGATGGGCGTATAGCGTCGGCGTCATCGCGGGGCTCTCGGGTTTCGGCGCCGCGTCATGCGGCGCCATGTGATCGGATACCTTGACGACGAACGGCGCCTCGCCGATTCGACAGCGGCCCGAACATTTTTTTGTATGCGGTATCGCGCCGTTACGACCGGCCGTCCATCACGACGCGACCTTCGCCGCGCCAGCGCAGCATCCCGCCGCCGAGGTTCGCGACCGCATCGAAACCGGCCTTCAGGAGGATCACCGTCGCCTGCGCGGAGCGGCCGCCGGCACGACACACGGTCACGATCGGCCGGTCGCGCGCGAGCTCGTCGGTGCGCGAGGCCAGTTCGCCGAGCGGAATCGGCGTCGCGCCGGGCAGATGGCCGAGCGGGCCCGAGAATTCGTCCGGCTCGCGCACGTCGACGACCTGCACCTCCGGCAGGTGATCTTCGAGCCACTGCGGATCGATTTCCCAGAACCCGGCGAACGTGTAGACGAGCGGCGCCCAGTCGGCCACCGCGTGCGCGTCGGGTGCGTTCGCAGCCACGCCGCACTGCAGGTTCGCCGGCACCGCGACGTCGATCTGGCGCGGATGCGCGAGCCCGAGATTGCGCATGTAGCCCGCGAAATCGTCCTCGCTGAGATCGCCGCCGAGGCGCGGGTTGAAGCGCCGCTCCTCGCCGACGCTCGTCACCGTCAGCCCGCGATAGTCGTGCGCGGGATACAGCAGGCAGGCGGCCGGCAGCGTGAACAGCCGGCCGTGCACCGCGCGATACAGCGCGCGCGGGTCGCCCTGCTGGAAATCCGTGCGGCCGGTGCCGCGTATCAGCAGGCAGTCGCCGGTGAACGCCATCGATTCGTCGTCGAGCACGAGGCTGATGCAGCCGCTCGTGTGGCCCGGTGTCGCGCGAACGGTGAGGTAGCGCGTGCCGAATGCGCAGCGATCGCCGTCGTTCAGGTAACGGTCGGCGCCCTGCGCGCCGCTCGCGGCCGAAATCGCGATCGCACTGCCGGTGCGCTGCTTCAGCAGCCACGCACCCGTCACGTGATCGGCGTGCACGTGCGTGTCGACGGTCGCGACGAGCCTTAGCCCGAGTTCGTCGAGCAGTGCCGCGTCGCGTCGCACCTGCTCGAACACGGGATCGATCAGCAGCGCTTCGCGCGATGCGCCGTCGGCAAGGAGGTACGTATAGGTCGACGATTGCGGGTCGAAGAGTTGCCGGAAGATCATGGCGAAGTCGCTCCGTCGGCTGGGCGTGCGGGTTGTGCGGATAGTGCGAAGGGTGCCGGTTGCGACACCCGCCGCGCGGGGCGCGCGTTCATACAGGGTAGTGCAAAACGCGCACGCCACCCGCATCGTTGCATGATGTGAGGTGTCATGCCGCGCCCGTAGCGTCGCGCGCGCTGCCTTACACTACCGCCTGTTCTCGTCTTACGTTCACAGGAATTGCGTCGACATGTCGATGACGATCGATCCGAAGCAGGCCGCCGCGCTGCTGGCCGTCGCCGACACCGGCAGCTTCGAGCAGGCCGCCGTGCGCCTGCACGTGACCGCATCCGCCGTCACGCAGCGGGTGCGCGCGCTGGAGGCGAGCCTCGGCACGCCGCTCGTGCTGCGCACGCGTCCGTGCCGGCCGACGGTGGCCGGACAGCGCGTGCTGCAGCACCTGCGCCGCGTCGCGCTGCTGCAGGCCGACCTGCAAAGCACGCTCGCGGCCGAGCGCGAATCGCCGATCTCGGTCACGATCGCGCTGAACTCCGACAGCCTCGGCACCTGGTTCCTGCCCGCACTGACGTCGGTGCTCGCGGGCGAGCGCATCCTGTTCGAGCTGATCGTCGAGGATCAGGATCACACGTTCGCGCTGCTCGAAAGCGGGATGGCCGTCGGTTGCGTGACGACCGAGCCGAAGCCGATGCGCGGCTGCGTCGCGACGCCGCTGGGCACGATGCGCTACCGGCTGCTCGCGGCCGCCGCGTTCGCCGGGCGCTGGTTCCCGCGCGGCCTGAGTCGCACGAGCGCGCGCGTCGCACCGGTCGTCGCGTATTCGCGGCGCGACACGCTGCAGTCCACGTTCCTCAAGGAGAAATTCGGGTTGCCCGAAGGCGCGTATCCGTGCCATTACGTGCCGGGCACGCACGCGCATTTCGCGGCGGTGCGGCACGGGCTCGGCTACGCGATGGTGCCGGAGCCGCTGATCGGCGGCGCGCCGCTCGACGCGCAGGGACTCGTCGATCTCGCGCCCATGCATCCGACCGATATCGCGCTCTACTGGCACGCATGGACCGTGCAGTCGCCGACGATGGCATCGCTGTCCACGCGGGTGGTCGAAGCGGCGCGCCGACTGCTCGCGCCGCTGTCGTGACGAGCGTCGCCGGCACGTCGCCTATACTTTTTTCATCGGCCTCGCGAACGCGCCGCGCGGCCGATCACGCACATCCAGCCGTTCCCTTTCCCGTGAGGAGAACATCATGTCCCGCCGCTATATCGATTGCCGCGAGTTTCCCAGCGCGATGCATTGCTCGGTCGCGATTTCCGCCGACTCCGACAACGAACTCCTGGAGGCCGCCGTGCAGCATGCGGTCTCGGTGCACCAGCACACCGACAGCGCAGAACTTCGCACGCAGCTGAAAGCACTGTTCCGCGACGGCACGCCGCCCGCCGACATGCCCCGGCACGCGTAGTCCACCGGCACGCCAGATATCGACAGACGGGCCACAGCACCGCCCCGTCGCCTCCCCACTCCCGCTTCGCGCCGCGCCTGCGCCCCCGGCGCCGGCCGGCGCATTCCACCTTACGCGCGCCGCTGCGCGAAATACGCGCCAACCGCGTCGATGAAGGTATCGATATCCGCGCGCGACACGTCGCAGTGCGTGACGAAGCGCGACGCGTACAGCATCTGCGTGAGGATCCCGCGTTCCTTCAGCCACGCCTCGAGCGGCGCGCAATCGGCTTCGGGGAATTGCGCGAACACCATGTTCGTCGCATGCGACAGCACCTTCACCGGCTCGATGCGCGCGAGGCCGGCGGCGAGATGCGCGGCGTTCGCGTGATCGTCGGCGAGCCGCTCGACGTTGTGGTCGAGCGCATACAGGCAGGCCGCCGCGAGTATGCCGGACTGCCGCATCCCGCCGCCGAGCACCTTGCGCCAGCGCTGCGCGCGCTCGACCAGCGCGCGATTGCCGACCAGTACCGAACCGACCGGTGCGCCGAGCCCTTTCGAGAAGCAGATCGACACGGTATCGAACGGCGCGCATAGTTCGGCGATCGGGCGGCCCGACGCGACGGCCGCATTGCACACGCGCGCGCCGTCGAGGTGCGTCGCCAGCCCGCGGCTGCGCGCGAACGCGACGACTTCCTGCACATAGCCGTCCGGCAATACCTGGCCGCCGATCGTATTTTCGAGCGCGAGCAGGCGCGTGCGGGCGAAGTGGTTGTCGAGCGGCTTGATCGCCGCGGCGATCTTCGCGAGCGGCAGCGTGCCGTCCGGCGCATTCTCGATCGGCTGCGGCTGGATGCTGCCGAGCACGGCCGCGCCGCCGCCTTCGTACTTGTAGGTGTGGGCGAGCTGGCCGACGATGTATTCGTCGCCGCGTTCGCAATGCGCCATCAGCGCAGCCAGGTTGCTTTGCGTGCCGCTCGGGAAGAACAGGCCGGCCTCCTTGCCGGCCCGCTCGGCCGCGACCGCCTGCAGGCGCAGCACGGTCGGGTCGTCGCCCCATACGTCGTCGCCGACTTCGGCGGCAGTCATTGCGGCCAGCATCGCCTGGCTCGGACGTGTAACGGTATCGCTGCGTAAATCGATCATCTTCGTGCCCTGAGTGAACGCGGACCGGAACCGATGCGCCCGGCCCTGCCGAAACGAGACTCAGAGTGTACGCAATTCGCGCAGCGCCTGCCGATGCATCGCGCCGCCCAAGGAAGCGGCGCTCGATCGCGCGCCACCGCCGCACGATCCCCCCGCGACCGGCACGAAGCGACGCGCCCCGCGCCGGGGCGGGGAGTCCGGCATTCGGGGCGGCATCGTCAATAGCGCGGCGGCGGTGGCTGGACACCCGGCGGCGGCATCGGCGGTGCCGCGCGCTGCGCGCCTCCGACATATCCGCCGCTCATCCCTCCCGGCACCGGCACGCGGTTGCCGGTTGCGTACATGCATTGCAGATACGCGTAGTCGTAGCGGCGCTGGACGTCGTAGGCCGAGCCCTGCGCGGCGCCCGCGCCCACGACGCTGCCCGCGAGCAGCCCGGCACCCGCGCCGACGGCCGCACCGGAGCCGCCGTTGAACGCGGCGCCCGCAGCCGCGCCGAGCGCGGTGCCGACGGCCGCGCTGCCGACCGCGCTCGCGGTGGACGCCTGCCCGGCGCTCACGCCGCCCGATTGCTGGAACGCGTACTGGCGGCAGTTCGCATCGTCGACGCGGAACTGGTCGAACGACTTGCCGGTGCCCGGCAGCGCCATCACGCTGGGCCCGGTCGGCATGTACGCGCACGCGCCGAGCAGGCCGGCCAGCGCCAGCACGGCCGGCACACGCAGCGATCGAATCATGGGGTTCATCGTCGGGCCTCCCTCATTGCGGCCGCGCCGGCACCGATCGCCAGCCCGACTTGCAGGTCTTCACATACGGGTAGTAATGCTTCGACGCGTCGCAGTAGTACCAGACGTCCGCGCCGCCTTGCTGCGGCTGGTCCTTCTCGACGTACTCCGGCGGCGGACCGGGATCGACGGGCACCACGACGACGGGCGGCGGGTAGTAGTACGGCGCCGGAACGACCGGGTAGTAATACGGGTAACCGGGGCCGACGTACACGCCGACCCGGGCGGCATGCGCGACGCCGCCCGTCGCGACGGCCACCGCGGCGACCGCGCCCAGTGCGAGCTTCAATCCATTCACGTCACGTTCTCCGGCAGGACGGTTCGTCGATACGAACCGGACATATCGAACGCTACGCCGTGCGCGATTCGCCAGCCATTACAGGCGCGGGCGCCAATGTTGCGCGACATTACCCATGTAACCGGCCCCGTCAGCCAGGGCCCGCCAGCGGGACTGCACGCGTTACGCGTCAACGCGCCGAAACGGACTGGCCACAGGCGGCGGCGCCACGCAGCACGCCGGTTCGCAACGCGCCGTTCCGATGACGCGACGCGCCATATTGACGCACGTGCGACAGACCGCCACGTCACGATCGCGCACGCGACGACCGGTGTTGTTGATACGAATCAACGATTTATCCCGAAAACGCGCGCGGCGGACTGGACATCTGCGACGAGTTGGCGCATTTCGCGGCGCAATATCGCGGCACATACTCCAGCCAACCCCGATGCCCCGTCGGCCGGGGTCCGCCGGCACCCGCCGGCGGGTATCGTCAGCCTCGGTCAACTGGTATGGACACCGCTTTTTCGGCCCTCGATCTGGCCCGCCTGCAATTCGCGTTCACCGTCTCCTTTCACATCGTCTTCCCGGCGCTGAGCATCGGCCTCGCCAGCTTCATCGCCGTGCTCGAATATCGCTGGCTGAAGACCGGCAAGCAGTACTACAAAACCCTCTGCCTGTTCTGGTCGAAGATCTTCGCGGTCGCGTTCGGGATGGGCGTCGTCTCCGGCGTGGTGATGAGCTATCAGTTCGGCACCAACTGGTCGGGCTTCTCGAGCTTCGCCGGCGCCGTCACCGGCCCGCTGCTGATGTACGAGGTGATGACCGCGTTCTTCCTCGAAGCCGGCTTCCTCGGCATCATGCTGTTCGGCTGGAATCGCGTGAGCCCGCGCGCGCACTTCGGCGCGACGCTGATGGTCGCGATCGGCACGCTGATCTCGACGTTCTGGATCCTCGCGTCGAACAGCTGGATGCAGACGCCGCAAGGCTTCGAGATCGTCGACGGCCGCATCGTGCCGACCAACTGGTTCGCGATCATCTTCAACCCGTCGTTCCCGTACCGCCTGTTCCACATGGCGATCGCCGCGTTCATCGTCGCCGCGCTCGTCGTGGCCGCGACGGGCGCCTGGCACCTGTTGAAGGGGCGCCGCGACAAGGGCGTGAAGAAGATGTTCTCGATGGCGCTGTGGCTGCTGCTGGTGCTCGCGCCGCTGCAGGCCGTGATCGGCGACCAGCACGGCATCAACACGCTGAAGCACCAGCCCGCGAAGATCGCCGCGATCGAAGGGCTGTGGGAAACCGAAAAGGGCGGCACTGCGCTCAACCTGTTCGGCATTCCGGACATGCAGGCGGAGACCACCCGCTACGCGGTGAAGGTGCCGCATCTCGGCAGCCTGATCCTCACGCACAGCTGGGACGGCGAGATCCGCGGGCTCAAGGACTTCCCGCCCGAGGACCGCCCGAACTCGACGGTCGTGTTCTGGAGCTTCCGGATCATGGTCGGCCTCGGCTTCGCGATGATCGGCCTCGCCGCGCTCGCATGGCTGCTGCGCCGCCGCGGCACGCTGTATGAATCGAAGTGGTTCCAGCGCTTCGCGCTCGTGATGGGTCCGACCGGCTTCGTGTCGTTGCTCGCGGGCTGGGTGACGACCGAAGCGGGCCGCCAGCCGTGGGTCGTGTATGGCGTGATGCGCACCGCGCAGGCCGTGTCGCCGCTTTCGGTGCAGCAGGTCAGCCTGTCGATGATGACGTTCGTGATCGTGTACTTCCTCGTGTTCGGCACCGGTGTGTACTACATGCTGAAGCTGATGAAGGCCGGCCCCGCGCTGCCCGACGTCAAGCACGACCCGAAACACGACATGCCCGACACGCGCCCCGATCACACCGCGCGCCGCCCGATGTCGGCCGTCGACGAGCTGATCGAGACCGTCTGAGCCCACCCCATTCGCAAACGAGAAAACCTATGGACGTCACCGTAATCTGGGCCGCGATCATCGCATTGGGGCTCTTCATGTACGTCGTGCTCGACGGCTTCGACCTCGGCATCGGCATCGTCTTCCCGTTCTTCCCGGACGAGAAGGAACGCGACCTGATGATGAACACCGTCGCGCCCGTGTGGGACGGCAACGAGACGTGGCTCGTGCTCGGCGGCGCCGGGCTGTTCGCGGTGTTCCCGGTCGTCTATTCGACGGTGCTGTCGGCGCTGTACCTGCCGCTGATCTTCATGCTGGTGTGCCTCATCTTCCGCGGCGTGTCGTTCGAGATCCGCGCGAAGGCGCGGCGCACGAAGCAGCTGTGGGATCTCGCGTTCATCGGCGGCTCGGCCGGCGCGACGCTGTTCCAGGGGATCGCGCTCGGCGCGTTCCTGCAGGGCATCGACGTGAAGGATGGCGTGTACGCCGGCGGGGCGTTCGACTGGCTCACGCCGTTCAGCCTGCTGACGGGCCTCGGCCTGATCGTCACGTATGCGCTGCTGGGCTGCTGCTGGCTCGTCGCGAAGACGGAAGGCGACCTGCAGCGGCGCCTGCATCGCGTCGTGTGGCCGCTGACCGTCGTGCTGCTCGGCTTCATCGCGGTCGTCAGCCTGTGGACACCGCTACAGGATCCGGCCATCGCGCAGCGCTGGTTCGATTCGGGGCTGTTCTGGCGCCTGCTGCCGGTGCCGTTCCTGGTCGCCGGGTGCGCGGTGTGGATGCGTCGCGCGGTGCGCGACCGGCACGACATGACGCCGTTCGTGCTCGCGCTGGCGCTCGTGCTGCTCGGCTACGTCGGCCTGCTCGTCACGCTGTTCCCGTATGCGATTCCCCAGACGATGACGATCTGGGAAGCGGCGGCACCGCGTTCGAGCCAGACCTTCACGCTGGTCGGCGCAGCGGTTATCCTCCCGATCATCATCGCCTACACGACGATGGGTTACTGGGTATTCCGAGGCAAGGTGCGCCATGAAGACCAGCATTACTACCACCACTGATTCCGCCGCTCGCCAGCCCGACGCGCCGCGGCCACGGATGCGCGGCTGGATGTGGTTCGTCGTGCTGTGGGCGGGCGGCGTGCTCGGCGCCGTCACGCTCGGCTATGCGTTCAAGATCTTCATGAACCTGACGCTGTTCGCGGTGAAGTAAGCTGCGCGGCCGCGTCGATCGAACGACGATCGGAGCGGCCGTTTTCATATCGCCGGCCGATGTTTCCGATTCGCCGGCCTCGCCGGCGCCGCGCGCCTCTCCCCTACCGCCGCTCGCGCAGCGCCGCCTCGATCTTGCGATCGGTCTTGTACTGGCTCAGCGCATACACCGACCAGATCGCGGCCGGCAGCCAGCCGATGATCGTGAGCTGCAGGATCAGGCAGATCACACCGGCGATCGGGCGGCCGATCGTGAAGAACTGGAACCACGGCAGCAAGAGGGCAAGCAGCAGACGCATCGGATTTCCTTTTTCTCATCAATGAGGAACAACGTGCGCGGCCAATATGGCGCGTCATGCCCCTCATTTCAAGCCGACCTGCTCCGAACCGGACAGCCATCGCGCAACGCGCGCGACGAGCAGGCCCGCTTCGTCGAAACGCTCGACGCCCGCCACCTGCGGCGCGTCGCAGATGCCGAACACCGGCTTGCCCCATTGCAGCCCCAGCGCGATTTCCGACAACGTGCCGAGACCGCCGCCGACCGCGATCAGGCACACTGACGCGCGCGCGATCAGCGCGTTGCGCGTAATGCCGAGCCCGGTCGGCAGCGCAACGGTCAGATACGGATTCGCGTCCCGCGCATCATCCTCGGGCAGCAGCCCGATCGCGCATCCACCCGCGGCCCGCGCGCCGCGCGCGGCGGCCTCCATCACGCCCTGCTTGCCGCCGCCGACGATCGCGATGCCCGTCGCCGCGATCCCGTGCGCGATCCGCTCGGCGACGGCGAGCTGCGTGTCCGTCGCGTCGCGCGGCCCGATCACGCCGACCGGCATCCGGTGCGGTTGCGCGCCGCGCTGTCGCTGCGCGAGTTGCGCCAGCGCGGCGCGCGTGTCGTTCGACCATTCAATGACGTCGTTGCCGTGCAAGTCCTTCCCCCAGTGCAAGAACGCAGGTGCAAAGCGCCGTCAGCACGATCGACAGCACGGCGGCCTGCGAGAAATCGGTCTGTCCGTCGGACAGCTTCAGATACATCAGCAGCGGCAGGATGTTGACCTGCGTGCCGGCCAGCGCGAGCGCCGTGCCGTACGTGCCGAGCGCGATCGCACCCACGAGGCACCACGCGGACGCGATCGACGGCCACAGCTCCCGCCACGCGACGTCGAACCACGCGCGCCACGGCCGTGCGCCGAGCGTGAGCGCCGCCTCGAGCGGCCGCCGGTCGAGATTCGCGAGCGCCGGGTAGAGCATCAGCGCGACGCGCGGGATCAGGTAATACGCATAGGCGAACGCGAGCCCCGGCATCGAGTAGATCGCGCCGCCGACCACGGTCGGGTCCGCGCCGAGCGACGCCAGCAGCATCGTCACGAAACCGGCGCGGCCGAACACGAGGATGAAGCCGTACGCAATCACGAGGCCGGAGAAGGCGAGCGGCACGCCGAGCAGCGCGAGCGACCAGCGGCGGCGCGCCGGCGACTGCCCGGCCAGCACGAACGCGACCGGCACGCCAACGGCGACGGACAGCGTGCCGGCGCCGATCGCGAGCGCCAGCGAACGCACGATCGCGTCGGCGACGAGCGGATCGCCGAACACCGCGGCGAAGGCGCGACCGCCGCCTTCGAATGCGGCGCCGACGAGCGCGGCGAGCGGCAGCGCGAAGCACACCGCGAACAGCGCGGCCGCCGGCGCCGCGCCGTAGCGGCGCAGGACGCCATGCCGCATGGACGAAACCCGCATCGCGCGCCCCTTACTTGCCGAGCGTGGCCTGCGACCAGAGCTGGTCGACTTCGGCCTTGTGCGTCGCGGCCTTCGCGACGTCGAGCGGACGCACCTGCGGCGCGTTCGGCAGCTTCGCGGCAACCTCCTGCACGACCGGCGTGCCGGGCACGGCCGGGCGCACGTAGCCCTGCGCGAACAGCGCCTGGCCGACGTCGCTCATCACGAGGTTGAGCCACAATTGCGCGGCGGCCGGATTCGGTCCGTTCTTCACGAGACTCATGGCATACGGCGCCGATACACTGCCGTCCTGCGGGATCACGACTTCGGCCGCATCGCCCATGCCGTCCGTGTACTTGGCCTTGAGCCCGTCGTTCTCGTAGCCGATCAGGATCGGAATCTCGCCCTTGACGAATTTCGCGTAGGGCGTCGTCCCCTCGACGCGCAGCACGTTGCCCGCCTGCTTCAGCTTGCCGAAGAACTCCGCGCCAGGCTTCGGGTTGTCGACGCTGCCGCCGTTCGCATAGGCGGCGGCGAACACGGCGACCTGCCCCTGCCCGGTCGAGCGCGGGTCGAGATAGACGACCGCATTGCGATATTCGGGCTTCAGCAGGTCGGACCAGCGCTGCGGCACGTTCTTCACGAGCTTCTTGTTGACGAGCAACGCGATGTTCAGCGAGTGCACCGCGAACCAGCGGCCGTCGGCCGCGCGAAACACCGTGGGCAGCTTGTCGAAATTGACCGGCTTGAACGGCGCGACGACGTCCTTGGCCGTCGCATCGAGCGCCGACGCCGCGAAGTAGTACGCCGTGTCGGCCTGCGGGCGGCGTCGCGACTTGTCGAGCGCGACGACCGTGGCCGCCGAGCCGATGTCGTTGTACGTGATCTCGACCTTCGGGTAACGCTTGCGGAATTCGGCGAACAGCGACTTCCAGTTCGCCCATTCCGGGCCCGTGTCGAACGACACGACGAGCCCTTCGTCGGCGGCCTTCTCGTACAGCGCATCCTCGCCGGGATACAGCGACGCGGCATGGGCGAGCGCCGGCGCGAAGGTCGCGAACGCGCAGAGCGCCAGCAGGCGGCGGCGCGTCGCATGAAGAAAGTGGCGGCGTGCAGACATCGTGATTCTCCGTTGAATGAATAGGTCGCCCGCGCTCACGCGGCGGGCAGCACGAGCAGGTGGCGCGGCTCGATCGACACGCAGCGCGCGGGCAGTTCGCGCCCTTCGCCGAGCAGTGCGTCGGTCGCGCCGGCCGGCACGAAGTCGAAGCGCTGTGTCGCGCCGAAGTAGCGCACCTCGCCGACGCGGCCATCGATGCGGTTCGCGATGTCCCCGGGTGGATCGGGTTGCAGGTGTTCCGGTCGGATCAGCACGTCGACCGTGTCGCCCGGCCGGTGCGCCCCCGTCTCCGCGCACAGCGTCGTGAACCGCACGTCGACCGCGCCATGTGCGAGCACACGGCCGCGCAGCAGCGTCGAATGGCCGACGAAACGCGCGACCTGTGCGGTCGCAGGACGCTCGTACAGGTCGCGCGGGGTGCCGGCCTGCAGCATGCGTCCGCCGTCGACGATCGCCACGCGATCGGCCATGCTGAGCGCTTCGTCCTGGTCGTGCGTGACGAGCAGCGTCGTCGCGCCGCAGGCGCGCTGCAGCGCGCGGATCTCGTCGCGCAACTGGTGGCGAATGCCGGCGTCGAGCGCCGCGAGCGGCTCGTCGAGCAGCAGCAGCTTCGGTTCGATCACGAGCGCGCGGGCCAGCGCGACGCGCTGCTGCTGCCCCCCGGACAGCAGCGCCGTGCCGCGATCGGCCTGCGCGGCGAGGCCGACACGTTCGAGCATCTCGAGCGCGCGGCGGCGGCGCGGCGCCGCGGCGATGCCGCGCATCTTCAGGCCGTAGGCGACGTTGTCGACGACCGACAGGTTCGGAAACAGCGCGTAGTGCTGAAACACCATCCCGACCTCGCGCTGCCACACCGGCACGCCGGCCATGTCGCGGCCGCCGATCGCGATGCGGCCGCGGTAGCCGTCGAGCAGGCCGGCGGCGAGGCGCAGCAGCGTCGATTTGCCGGAGCCGCTGCGGCCCATCACGGCGAGCAGCTCGCCCTGGGCCGCGGACAGCGTGACCGCGTCGACGCCTTGACGGGCGCCCGGATACTGGAAGCTGACGTTTTCGAAATCGAGACTCATGACGGTTTCACTTCAGGCGTTGCACGGTGAAGACGGAGGCGAGTGTCGCGAGCACGGCGAGGACGAGCAGCACGACGGTCGCCGCGCAGGCCATCCCGGACGCGCCGTAGAACGCCTGCAGCAGCACGATCGGATAGTTGCGGTAACGGAAGCCCGCGATGAGGTTCGAGATCTGGAATTCGCCGATCGACAGCGCCGCGACCATCACCAGGCCGGAGAACAGGCTGTGCCGCAGGTTCGGCAGCACGATCGTGAAGAACTGGCGCAGCGGCGTCGCGCCGAGCGTCGCCGCGCATGCCTCGAGATGCGCGAGGCCAAGGTGGCGCAGGTCGCTCAGCAGCGTCTGCAGCAGGTACGGCAGCGTCAGCACGGCGTGCGCGGCGATCATCAGCGGCAGCGTGCCGAGCCACGGCAGCGCATCGCCGCTGAAGATCGCGATGTAGCCGAACCCGAGCGTCAGCGCCGGAACCGCGATCGGCATCAGCATCACGATGCGCGCCGCGAAGCCACGGCCGGCCAGTGCGCGGTGATGCAGCGCATAGGCGAGCGGCACCGCCAGCACGGCATTGATCGCGCAGCAGGCGAGCGCGACCACGAGGCTCGTGCCGAATGCGCGGGTAAAGCTGCGATTCGCGGCCAGATCGACGAACCAGTGCGACGTGATACCGGTCGGCAGCAGCGTGTTCGTCCACGACTGGCCGACCGAGCCGATCAGCAGCAGCACGATCGGCAGCGCGAGATACAGCCCGAACACCGCGACGAACGCCCGCAGCAGCAGGCGTCCCGCCATCGCGCGCGGCCGTTTGTTACGACGAATCGGAATAGCTTCGGCAAGGGCCGGAGCGGATGGCGGATGCATGGCGAATCTCGCTGACGGACACGGAACGGGTCACGCAACGCCCGCCGGGCCGGGCCGGAACGCGTTGTCATGACGGACGCAGTGTGCGGATCCGACATGGCATCGTCATGAAAAAAACGTACAACGCCCGCATCGATCTGTGCGCGCAAGGAATAGTTCGCCGTGAAGCACCTGTTTCCCAACGTCGCGGAGCTGCACGCGTTCGCGAGTTCCGTGAAGTACCTGAACTTCTCGTATGCGGCGCGCGAGCTCGGCCTGACGCCGAGCGCGGTCAGCCGGCAGATCGCAAATCTCGAGACGCTGTTCGGCGTGAAGCTGTTCGTGCGCGAGGGGCGCAATCTCGCGCTCACGCGCGCCGGGCAGCTTTATCACGCGCGCGTGATCGGCCCGCTGCGCGAGATCGGCAACGCATCGATCGAATTGCTGAGCGCGCGCGAGGACAGCGACCTGCTGACGATCGCAAGCGTGCCGACCTTCACGACGAAGTGGCTGGTGCCGCGCCTCGCGCGCTTTCTGGCCGGCGCGCCGGAGGTCACGCTGAGTTTTCGCCGCCATCTCGCGCACGGCGACGTGTTTCCGTTCGGACTCGACGCAGCAATACGCTATGGCGACGGCGCATGGGAAGGCGTCCGATGCGATTACCTGGACGGCCGCACCTTCGTGCCGGTCTGTTCCGGCGAATTCGCGGCGCGACATGCGCTGCGCACGCCCGCCGACACGGCCGCCGCGCCGCGGCTCGTGCACGAGCAGGCGGAGATCGCGTGGTCCCTCTGGGCGGAGCGCCACCGCGTCGCCGGGATGAACGCGCTCGCGGGGCCGCGCTTCGAACAGTATTCGGTGCTGATCCAGGCCGCGCAGGCCGGGCTCGGGCTCGCGCTCGTGCCGCGCTTCCTGATCGCCGACACGCTCGCGAGCGGCGCGCTCGTCGAACCGTTCGACGCGCCCGTCGACGTCGACGCGCAGGGGCACTACCTGTGCTACGCGCCGGAGCGCCTGGAGACGAGCGCCGCGTTGCGGCGCTTCAGGGAATGGATGCTCGACGAATGCGCGGACCGATGAGCGCGCCCGACATGGCCGGGCACGCCTGGACGGCACGGCGGCGCCCGTAGCACGTCGCCGTACCGCCCCTCACGTTGCGTCAGTGGTCGATGCCGAGCCCCGGCAGCACGTGCGTGTTCTCGGCCACGACCGCGTGCAGCAGCTTCGGATCGGCGCCGAGCAGCCCGAGGATCGTCGGCGCGACCTGCTTCGTGCCGACGAGATCGCTCACGATGCGCGCGCGGTGAAGCCCCGGATACGACACGAGCAGGCCGAGGTGGCTGTCGTCCGGCGCATTGCCGCCGTGCTCCTCGTCCTTCTTCGTGCTCGACGTGTAGATCACGCCCGGATTCGGCTGCACGATGATGTCCGGCGTGCGGCCGTTGGCCGGATCGCCGAATCGTTCGGCCAGCGCCGCGCCGTACAGGATGTACGCCTGCGAGCCGTCCGCGCATATCCCGGGCGCGTTGCAGCCGAGGTTCGCCTTCAGCGTCTGCACCACGGCCGTGCGCTGGCCGCGGTCGCGCAGCCAGATCAGGCCGACGTCGTCGGTCTGCACGAAGCCCGTGCCGACCAGGCCCGAGCCGTCGTTCAGGTTGCCCGTCGTCGTGTTGTTCTGGCCGAAGTTGCCGTTCGGGTCGAGATAGTTGTTTGCTTCGAGCAGCTTCGTCAGCGTGTCGCCATTCTTCACGAGCTTGGTGTGATCAGTCGGCGACTGGCCGTGCTTCGCCGTGACGATCACCGCCGTCGACGTGTACAGGTTGCGCTGCTTCAACTCGTTGACGATGCGGCCGATCGAGTTGTCGACGTACGTGATCGCGTTCGCGACCTGGCCGTTCGGCGTGAAGTTCGCGTCGAGATAGCCGCCGCCCTTCGCGACCGGCGCCTTCTGCGCGACGCTGAGCGTCTGGAAGTTGGCGCCGAACAGCGTCGGCACCGGCGCGTTCTTCGTGCCGGTCGAGTCGCGGCCGTCGATCTGGTTGACCAGCGCCTGCACGTGCAGGTTGTCGAAGCGCGCGGTGTGTGAATAGACGTCGGTGTATGCGGTGTTCGTCGCCGGGTCGATCGAGTTGATCTCGGTGCGCATCAGATCGTCGACGCCCGTGCCCGACGGGCCGTTCAGCCAGTCGTAGCCCCACGCGTGCTTGTCGGCCCACGCGGTGTACGCGTTCGGCACGCCGGCCTTGACGGCCTCGAACACCGTGTTGGTCTTCACGTAGTTGTGCGGATAGACCGGCACGCACTGGCCATTGACCTTCGCATGCGGGATCGCCTGCGGGTTGAACGCGCCGCCGCCGTCGAGGTGCACGAGCGCGCCGCCATTGAACGCATCGATGCCGGTCGTCTCGTCGAACACGACGTTCCAGCCCTGCTTGCCCGAGCAGGTCGTGTCGCTCGGCGCATACAGGTTGCGGTCATACGACACGTCGTAGAACAGGCCGGCCGTCTTCGGCGAGCCGCCCGTCACGAGCGCCGCGAGGCCCGGGAACGAATCCGACAGGCCCGGTGTATAGGCGTTCGCGTACGTGACGCCGTTTTGCGCGAGCACCGCAATGTTCGGACACGTGTTCGCGCCGATGCAGCGCGCGAGGTCCTGTTCGTGCAGGCCGTCGACGCTGATCAGCAGCACGTGCTTCACGACGCGCCGGCCGCGGCCGGCGTCATTACCCTGACCGTTGCCGTCCTGCTGCGCCGCGTAGACACCCGCGCTTGCGAGCGCCAGCGCGCCCGCCAGCATCGCCGCCACCTTCCGCTGCTTACCAAGAAAAGACATCATCACCCCACCTCATCGATTGACGTTGAACTGCGTGACCTGCCAACAGGCGAGCAGAATATGGCCGGATCGTGCGGCGGTCCGATGAAGCGGGGCTTTCTGTTTTCTGTCAAACGTAACCAATCGCAAATGACACGACGCCGTCGCAAAGCAAGGCGACCCGGCGCGCGCCGCGACGTGCGCACCGGGCCGGTGCATCGTGCGCGCCATCGCCCGCCGCGGCATTTTTTTCGCACTTGGCGCATGACTATTGGCGTGTGATAAAGGGTTTTCCCTGACCCGGAGCACGAGTATGTCGACCCTGGAAGCTCTCCGGTTCGTGCTGGACGATGCACGTACCCCCGAAATCATTCGCCACCACGTCGTCGACGCGCTGCAATACGCGCTGCGCAACTACGGACAAGTGTTTACCGCGAAGGAGGTCGAGTGGCTGACGCAGTGGGACGATGCCCGCCTGCCGCTGGCCGCGAGGAAGGAACTGGACAAGCGCGAACCGGCGATCGCCGAGCGCTGAAAGGAAGGCGCGCCGCCGCGCCCGATTGCCGGTCGGGCGCGGCGGCGGCGGATGATGGCGTGACGCGGCTTACTGGAGGCCGAAGTCGACGCGGGTCGTCGCGCCCTTGTCCTCGATGCCCTTCGCATCGAGCTTCGGCGCCACGACGAACATGCGGCTCGAATCGATCTTGCCGTCGAGGTACTGGCGCACGGCCTGCGCGCGCTGCTGCGCGAGCGCGCGCAGCGCGTTGTCATCGGCCGGCGCGTGATCGGCGAGCGCCTTCTTCATGTCCGCATCGGGCAGCGTCTTCTGCAGGCCGATCAGGTTGCGCGGCTTCTTGAAGTCGGCGGCCTTGTATGCACGCGTCAGGTACTTGGTGTACTCGGCCGGTTCGACCTTCACCGACATCGGATCGATGCTCTCGCCCTGGCCGACCACGTCCTTCAGCTTCTGCTGACGCACCAGCCGCTCGACGTACGCGTCGCGCAGCCCCGGCGTGTCCTTCGCCGGATCGACGCGGCCGATCAGGTCCAGCCGGATCGACGGCTTCTCGGTCAGCATCTTCACGACGGTGTCGAGCTTCTTCTGCTGCGCGTCGGTCAGCGCGTACGAGCCCGGCGCGAACTCGACGTACCCGAGATCCTCGCCGCCGCTGCCGCCGAAAGCGTTCGCGAGCAGCGTGAACGGCGACGTCACGGCCTTCGCGATCAGGTTCAGCACCGCGCGCCAGATCAGCCCGCCGACGCTGAACTCCGGATTCGACAGCGAGCCCGACACCGGCAGGTTCACGTCAATCTCGCCGCGCGTGTTCTTCAGGAGCGAGATCGCGAGCTTCACGGGCAGCTTCGTCGCCGTGTCGTTCTCGACGTGATCGCCGAACGTGAGCTGGTCGATGAAGATGTGGTTGTTCGCCTTCAACTGGTCGTTCGCGAGCTCGTAATGCAGGTCGACGTTGAGCTTGCCCTTCGTGATCGGGTAGCCGGCGTACTTCGCCGAGTACGGCGTCAGGTTGGTCAGCTCGATGTCATGCGCGGTCGCGGTGAGGTCGAGCGCCGGCTTGTCGATCAGCGGGTTCACCGAGCCCTTGATCGAGATCGGCCCGTTGCCCGCGAGATTCGCGGCGACGTCGACCGGCGCGGACGTCGTCGAGTCCGTGCCGAACGCGCCGACCGTCCCCTTGATCGCGACCAGGTTCGCCGTGTAGTTCGGCTTGATGAAGTTGTCGGTGTAGGTCACGCGGCCGTTCTGCAGCACGAGCTGGCCGAAATGCATGCGCACCGGATTCTGCGGCGGCGGCGGGGCCTTCACGGCGACCGTCGCCGATGCGGCGGCCGGCGCGGACGCCTGCTGCACGGCCGCGGCCGGCGGCGTCATGCCCGGCGACAGCGGCACAGGTTCGTTCTTGCTCGCGTCGCGCGTGAGCGACTGCGCGGGGCCCGTCTCCTTCGCGACGACGTCCTTCAGGTTCAGCCGCCCCTGCGCATCGAGCAGCACACGGCCGTAGAAGTTCGAGAAGGTCACGCGCGCGGCGTCGACGTCGGTGCCCTTCTCGTCGTAGTTCACCTTCAGGTTCGACAGCGCGAGCGAGCGCCAGCCCGCGAACGGGTCGGACGTCGCCTTGTCGAGCATCCGCACGTCGACCAGCGCGACATCGCCGCGATAGGTCGCGCGCGGCACGTCCTTCACCTGCGCGAACGTCAGGTTGCCCTGCGCGTTGAGCAGCGCGCTCGCGATGGTCGCGTTCAGCGCGCTGCCGAAGTACGGCTCGAACGCAGCCGCGTCGAGGCGGTTGCCGTTGATCTTCAGGCCGAGCTTCAGCGGCTGCGCGGTCACGTCGCCCGACACGTTCACCGAGCCCTTGCGGTTCAGCGTCGCCTTCAGCTGAACCGGCAGCGGCTTCGTCATGTCATCGCTGATCTTCTGCACCGACAGGTCGAGCGGCTTGATCGCGAGCTTCACCGGGCGCGGCGTCGACAGGTCCGTGAAGTTCGCGGACGACTCCTTCACGTTCAGCGCGTCGATCCGGTAATGCCACGACGGCGCGGCCGCCTCGGCCTTGCGCGCGACCGTGCGCTTGGGCACCGCCTTCTGCGCGGGTTCGGCCAGCGCAGCCAGGTCGATCTTGCCGTCCTTCAGGCGCTTCACGTCGAGCGCGAGCCCGGTCGCATCGACGCTCGCGATTTCCGCCGTGCGCGCGGCGACGTCGACCTTCGCGATCTTCGCGCTCGCGTCGGGCAGCACGATCGCGGGCGCCTTCGCGTCCGGCGTCGCGAGCTTGAGCGACTTCAGGCTCACCGTGCTGTCGGCGACCTGCGCGTCGAGCGGCGTCTTGCCCCAGTCGGCCTTCGCGTTGACGCTCGCGCCGAGCGTGCCGTCGAGCACGCGCGCACGGGTCGCCTCGCCGAGATACGGCTGCAGCGCCGGCAACGCGAGCGCGTCGACCGTCAGCTTCGTGTCGGCCTGCTTCGCCGCCAGGCTGAACGCACCTTCGGCCTTCACGTCGCCGCCGCGCGACAGCGACGTCGACAGCGTGTATTTCGCGGGCGTCTTGCCCTGCAGCGTGAAGCCGTCGAGCGTCGCGGCGAGCTTCGTCAGCGACATCGCGGTCGGCGTCGCGGGCACGCGGTCGTCGACGTTGATCGTGCCGCCGTCGATCGCGAAATGACGGATCGTCAGGTCGAGCGGCTGCGCTTCCTTGGCGGCGGCTTCGACCTTCGCGTCGCTCGCGGCGTTGGCGGCAGCGACGGCGGCAGTCGATGCGGCGGCGCCCGATGCGGCCGGCTTGCCCGCGTCGGCCTTCGGCGCGGCGGCCGGCGGGCCGGCCAGCTTCTCGACGTTCAGCACGCCCTGCTTGTCGCGCGCCAGGTCGACGACCGGCTGGTCGAGCCGGATCTCGTCGAAATGCAGCACGTTGCGCAGCGGCTCGAGGCCGGCGGCCGCGACGTGCACGCCGCGCGCGGCGAACAGCGGCGCCGACGCGCGGTCGGTCACCTTCGCGTCGTTGAGATCCACGGTACCCGACACGCGCAGCGACGGCGTGTCGCCGCTCATCACGAAATTCAGCGTGAGGTCGCTGCTCAGCAGGCCGCTCGTGACGATCACCGGCAGCTTCGCCGGCGCGTACGAAATCAGCTTCGGCACGTCGAGCCGGTCGAACTTCAGCGCGACTTCCGACTCACGCGACAGCGCGAACGGCTTCGTCTTGCCGTCGATCGCGATCGGGCTGCCGTCGAATCGCGCGCGCAGCTTCGGCTGCACGAAGATGTCGGTCTTCGACGGCAGCGTCGCGATGAACGGAATGCCGAGCGTCCAGTTGTCGACCACGTGCTTTTCGTTCAGCAGGCGGTCGTCGAAGTCGATCCGCCCGTCGTTGACCTGAATGTTCGATACCGAGAAATGGGTCGGCTTGCTTTCGGGTTTGGACGGCGTCGAGAACTTCTCGATCAGATCGGTGAAGTTGAAGCGCTGCGCGTCGTATCGGACGACATGGAAGCGCGGCGAGTCGACGCGCACTTCGTTGACGATCGGCGCGCCGCGGAACAGCGACGACCACGACGGCCGCACGACGAGCTTGCCGATGTCGATGAAGTCGCCCTGGCCGCCGCGCTCGCCGACGTGCACGCCGTCGGCTTCGAGGTTCAGCGTGTAAGGGTTCAGCGCGATGCGCCGGATGGTGGACGGCCGGCCGAGCTGCTGGCTCAGTTGCTGTTCAGCAATGTGACGAATCAGCGGCGGCGCCGCGAAGAATCCGAGCAGTCCGAATAAAACGAGGAAGATCAGTACGCCGAGGCCGATGCGCCGGGTCCGGCGCGAGCGTGCCACGCCGCCGAGGGCATGAAGGGTCGAGGATTTGGTTTCTTTGTCTGCGCTTGACATGCTTGGATGCCTCGGGAATGGATGCCGGGCCGCGCCGGAAAACCGGCACGGCCGCGCACGCTATCCCGAAAGTATAGGCTCAGGTGGTGACGGAACGACGTTCGGGCGAGGCCGCCGCGCCCGCGCATCGGACAGTGGCGGCGCCCATCGGTTCATTTTCGGACGACGACGGGCGGCATCCACGAGCCGTCGCTCGCCTGCGGCTTCGGTGCGTAGAGTCGCAGCGCGAGCGCGAAATCGGCGCGCGGCGCCGGCAGCCAGTTGGCCGCATGCGTGCCGCCCGGCGACGCCGACACGACCACGTCGATCGAGCCGTCGTGGTTGCGGCGCAAGCGGTCGCGGTCGCCGAGCGAGCGGCGCGCCGAGCCGACGTCGGGCAGCGCGCCATTCGTCGCGTACGGCGTGAGCGTCCAGAACCCGCGCACCGGCGGCAGCGCGCCCGGCGCGAAATGCAGCACGTAGCGGTTTGCGCCGTTCAACGAGTGGCCGTCGCTGTCGACGCGCACGAGCGCGAGCGTCTCGTCGTCGCGCGTCGCGGTGCCGAACTGCGTGTAGGCCGCGTACGCGCGCAGCGCGTAGTCCTGGCCGTACTTGCCGGCCGTGTCGCCGATCCAGCTCCAGCCGTTCGCGCTCAGCAGGTTCGACGGCGGCGTCGCGAGCCGCGCGCGCGCCTCGGCGACGCCGGCCGTCGCGGCGCTCAGGCGATCACCCGTCCACAGCACCGGATAGCCGGCCGTCACGCCGATGTCGCCGAGCAATTCGTTCGCGTGCGCGTCGTCGGCCGGTGCCGGGTTGTCTTGCAGCGCCTGCGCGAAGCGCGTGAAGAACGCCTTCGGGTCGAGCGCGGCCACCTGCTCGGCCGGCGTGCCGCCGCTCGCCGCTTCCAACGGCGCGCTGCCCGCATGGACCGCGACCGACGCGCCACGCGTGCTGCCCGTATAGACGGACAGCGGCACCACGCGGATCGCCCGCTGCAGTTTCTTCACATTCGTGAGGTCGCGCCCGCCGCTCGTCTGCAGCCGCACTTCGAGCCACGCGTTGGCCGACGGCACGTCGATACGCAATGCGCCCTTCGGCAGGGTGCCCTGCCAGTCCTTCGCGGCGAAGGCAATCGTTTGCGATCGCGCGGCGCCGCGAGCGCCACGCGCCGCCACGCTCGACGACGACCACAGCACGTTCGTCCACATGTCGAGCGCGCGGGCATCCCAGTAGCGGCCGCGGGTATCCGGCAGCGTCACGATCACCGGCTCGGCACCGACGTCGAGCCAGCCGGTCGAGTCAAGCGTGTCGACGCCCGGCAGCGGCGGGTTGAGCGCGCCGACGGGCGGCAGCGCCTGCGCGTGACGCAGCGTGTTGAGCGGCGCCTGGCCCGGCTGCGCGCTGTCGCCGCCCGTCGCGGCTTCCTTCGCGACGTCCATCAGCACGAGCGGATACGCGTATATGTAGGAGTCGGCCACTTCGGCGCGCATCCAGCCGGTTTTCCGCTGGATCGCGTCCGGTTGCGACGCGCATCCGGACAGCAGCGCCGCCAGGGCCAGCGACGCGCCTGCAGCGCGACGCAGAGAAATTGATTCTCGTAGGTTTTCAATCATTGATTACTGGCCGAATATCGTTCTTGTCAGTCAACGCCTTGTTCGACTCACGATCGGCGAAAGCAAGGCACCCCAGCGTGCCCGGTCGCCGCTTCGCCGGGCGGGCGCTGATGTCAGGCCGGTATCATAGCGCCTAAGGGCATCCCCCAATATGCCGAATATCGGGTGCAGCGGTAGCCGGGCTGTCGTCAGCCAGGACTTCCATTGATCCGGCCCTTGTCCGGAGCCGCCCGACGCCTGCGCGCGGCAGCATGACGGGCGAGAATGGGTCGCCGTCGGCACGATCCCGTATTGCATCGCCACCCCTTGACCTTCCCATCATGGGAATGTTGATACTGGAGTCAGTCGCGGCACGAACCGCGCTTTTGGGGAATCCAACATGACTGAATCACTCGCCTCCGCCGACATGCAAACGATCGAACTGACCATCGACGGCATGCATTGCGGCGGCTGCACGGGCCGCGTGCAGCGTGCGCTGGCCACCGTGCCGGGCGTCGTCGATGCCGCGGTCGATCTCGACGCGCATGCGGCGACGGTGACCGCGCAGGACACGGTCGAGCCTGCGCAGCTCATCGCCGCGGTCGATGCCGCCGGCTATCGCGCGGCCGTGCGCGAAGCGGCGGTCGAAGCCGTTGCGTCCGCGCACGTCGAGCACGCGACGCACGCGAACGCCCGGCCCGCAACGGCGGCGACGGCACTGCCCGCGCCCGCCGCCAGCATCGAACTCGACATCGACGGCATGACCTGCGCGTCGTGCGTGTCGCGCGTAGAAAAGGCGCTGGCGAAGGTGCCCGGCGTCACGCGCGCGTCCGTCAACCTCGCCACCGAGCGCGCGACCATCGACGCGGCACCGGACGTTTCCGCGTCGCAACTGGCCGAAGCCGTGCGGCAAGCCGGCTACGACGCGACATGGGTCGCCGCGCCGCCGCCGACCGCTTCCCGCGATCTCGAACTCGACATCGGCGGCATGACGTGCGCATCCTGCGCCGGCCGCGTCGAAAAGGCACTGGCCGCCGTGCCTGGCGTCACGCGCGCGTCGGTCAATCTCGCGACCGAACGCGCGTCGGTGCATGGCACCGGTGCGCTCGACGCCACCACGCTGATCGCGGCGGTCACGACGGCCGGTTATCGGGCGTCGCTCGCCGTTGCGCCGGACCCGAGCGCCTCGACCGACGCCGACGCCGACGCCCGCACCGGCGAACCCGCACAAGCCCCCGATGCCCGCAAGCGCCGCGAAGCGATCCGCGAACGCAATCTCGTGATCGGCTCGGCCGTGCTGAGCGTGCCGCTCGTCGTGCCGATGCTCGTCGCGCCGTTCGGCATCGACGCGATGCTGCCCGGCTGGCTGCAGCTCGTGCTCGCGTCGATCGTCCAGTTCGGCTTCGGCGCACGCTTCTACCGCGCCGCCTGGCATGCGGTGAAGGCACGCACCGGCAACATGGACCTGCTCGTCGCGCTCGGCACGTCGGCCGCGTTCGGCCTGAGCCTGTGGATGCTGCTGCGCGACTCCGCGCACCCCGGCCATCTGTATTTCGAGGCATCGGCCGTCATCATCACGCTGGTGCGCTTCGGCAAATGGCTCGAAGCGCGCGCGAAACGCCAGACGACCGAGGCGATCCGCGCGCTGAACGCGCTGCGTCCCGACCGCGCGCGCGTCGTCGAGCACGGCGTCGAACGCGACGTGCCGCTGGCGCAGGTGCGCGTCGGCACGACCGTCAGCATCCGTCCGGGCGAGCGTGTGCCCGTCGACGGCCGGATCGTGTCGGGCCGCTCGCACGTCGACGAATCGCTGATCACCGGCGAAAGCCTGCCGGTGCCGAAGGACGACGGCGATCCGGTCACGGCCGGCTCGATCAACGGCGAAGGCGCGCTCGTCGTGGAAACCACCGCGATCGGCGCGGAGACGACGCTCGCGCGCATCATCCGCCTCGTCGAATCCGCGCAGGCGGAAAAGGCGCCGATCCAGCGGCTCGTCGATCGTGTCAGCGAAGTGTTCGTGCCGGCGATCCTCGGCATCGCCGTGCTGACGCTGGTCGGCTGGCTGATCGCCGGCGCCGGCATCGAAACAGCGATCCTCAACGCGGTCGCGGTGCTCGTTATCGCGTGCCCGTGCGCGCTCGGCCTCGCGACGCCCGCCGCGATCATGGCGGGCACCGGCGTCGCGGCCCGCCATGGCGTCCTGATCAAGGACGCCGAGGCGCTCGAACTCGCGCAGCGCACCACGGTGATCGCGTTCGACAAGACCGGCACGCTGACCGAAGGCAAACCGTCCGTGACGGCATTCGAGGCCGTCGACATCCCACGTGAGCAAGCGCTCGCTCTCGCGGCCGCGGTCCAGCGGCAAAGCGACCACCCGCTCGCTCGCGCCGTCGTCGCCGCGCACGATGCGGACGTCGTGGCCCGCGGCGGCGGCGCGGGTTCGGCCGAGGTCGTCGCGGCCGATGCGCGCGCGGTGGCCGGACGCGGCGTCGAGGCGCGCGTCGGCGGTCAGCTTCTCGCACTCGGCAGCACCCGCTGGCGCGACGAACTCGGCATCGTCGTGCCGCCCGCACTCGACGCGCGTGCCGCGGAACTCGAGCGCGCGGGCAATACGATTTCGTGGCTGATGCGTGCCGACGCGCCGCGCGCGCTGCTCGCGCTGATCGCATTCGGCGACACCGTGAAGCCGGGCGCGCGCGAGGCGGTCGCGGCACTGTCGGCGCGTGGCGTCGCGAGCGTACTCGTCACGGGCGACAACCGCGGCAGCGCGGCTGCCGTCGCGGCGGCACTCGGGATCGGCGAAGTGCATGCGCAGGTGCTGCCCGACGACAAGGCGCGCGTGGTGGCCGAACTGAAGCGCACGCACGGCGGAATCGTCGCGATGGTCGGCGACGGGATCAACGACGCGCCCGCGCTCGCCGCGGCCGACGTCGGCATCGCGATGGCGACCGGCGCCGACGTCGCAATGCATACGGCCGGCGTCACGCTGATGCGCGGCGACCCGGCGCTCGTCGCCGATGCGATCGACATCTCGAAGCGGACGTATCGGAAGATCCAGCAGAACCTGTTCTGGGCCTTCGTCTACAACCTGATCGGCGTGCCGCTCGCGGCGCTCGGCTGGCTGAATCCGGTGATCGCGGGTGCGGCGATGGCGTTCTCCAGCGTCAGCGTCGTGACGAACGCGCTACTGCTGAGGAGATGGAAAGGCCGCGCACGCTGATGCGGGCCACGACGAGCGCCGGGTCATCCGACGGAGGTCCGGCGCTTGTCGTATTGGAAATGGCTTGCCGACCGGCGGGGCGCACATTGCATGCGCTGCGTCGGGACAGATCACCCGAAGAAGGCCGGGAAAACGGCAACGCGCGTCACCGACGCGTGCGTACTGGCCTCAGCTCTGGACGACCGGCTTGATCAGCGTCGTCGTGATCGGCACGAAGCCGCACGCCCGATACAGCGCACGGGCAGCCGTGTTGTGATTGAACACCGACAGCCCGATTTCGGTGACGCCATGACGGCGCGCCTCGGCCTCCAGTGCGTCGAGCGCGCGCATGGCCCAGCCCTGGCGGCGCCGGGTCGGGACGATGTCGAGATCGTAGATGAACAGCGTACGGTTCGGCCCTTCGGGCACGATCGCGTACCAGAGGTCGCCGACCGTGTCGCCGCTGGCGGCGTCGATCAGCTGGACGAGCGTCTGGCCGGAGGTGAGCAGGCCGTCGGGCAGCAGCGTATCGAAGCAGGCGCGGGCGCGGTTCGCCGCGTCGTCGGTCGCGTTCTGCCCGGATGACACGAGATCGCGCGCGTAGCCGTCGATGGCGCGCGTGCGGTATGCGTGGAATTCACCGGCCGTCATCGGCCGCATCTGCAGCATGGCCCGGGGGTCGCGAGGGAAGTCGGACTTCCAGTGTAGCGGGACGGTCGCACCGGCGCGCGATGCGGCGGTGGAAAACGGGCAGGCAGTGGCGGCGAGCGCCGCGCTGAATCAGCGAATCAGCGAATCAGCGAATCAGCGACGGTACAGGACGATCGGCACGAGGCTCGCACGACGCACGCGCTCGGCTTCGGCGTGACGCGCAGCGTACGAATATTCCGCGTCGAGCGGCAGGTGCGGGGAGACGAACAGGTCGTCGATCTTTTGCAGCAGGGCAAGAATGAAGCTCATGTGAGACTCCTGACAGATGGCTCTAGGGTTTTCCCGTAGATGGATGCCATTCTAAGGGTTTTCCCTGAACTCTGCCAGCTCACCGCATCAGTTTGCCGCACCCGCGCCACCGCCGATAGACGGTCCGCCCCGACGCGCCTTGCCGTGCCAGGGTTTGCAGGTAGGGTCGGACGATTTAATGCGCTCGACGCACACGCTTCGCGGCCGCCGCCTCGCGGTTCGCATTGCGCTGCAGCCGGTCGACCTGCGACAGCATCGCTTCGTGGTGTTCCGCGAGCGTCATCAGCGTTGCCTGCTGCGTCGACAGGTCGGCAGCCAGCCGGTCGATCCGCTGCTGCCGGGCGTCAACTTCCTGTTTCAGGTGCGCGATCTGCCGCGTTTGCAGCATCAGCGCGACGAGCCCCGCGAACACGACGACCGTCAGCGCCAGCAGCAGCCGGTTGACGCGCCGCATCTCGCGATCGGCCGCCTGCTTCATGCCGGCCGTCTCGACCTGCAGCGCGGCGAGCCGATCCGACAGCGGGCGCAGTTGCGTGTCGGGGTCGATAGCCGACGCGCTCGACGTGGCAGGTTGCGCACGATCCGCCGACGGCTTCGTCACGAACGACGCCGCGGATGCAACGGGCTGCACGAATGGCGAGACCGGCGCTGCGGCTGCCCGCGCGGCGTCGCGGGCACTCGCGGCAACTGCGGTAATCGTGGGCTGCGCCGGTTCGGCGGTCGCCGACGGCTCGCTTGATGGCGCAGGATGCTGCGCCGAGGTCACTTCCGACTGCGCGTCGACGGCCACCGCTTCCGGCGCGCCGCGCGCCGCTGCCGCTTCGCGTGCGCCTGTGGCCACACGGCGCTTGCCACCGGAAGCTGCGCGACGCCCCTTCGTGGGCTCGCCGGGCGTCCGCGCTACTTCGTCGCGTGTGGCCGGCACGGCGGCGCCTTCGGGCTCACCGCCCGCTTTCACGGGTCGGTCGCCGATGACCGCATCGGCCGCACCTTCCGCCGCCCCTGCATTCGCCGTCGAACGATCGGCGCGCGTTCCGGCCGTGTCGCCGGCTTCCGCCACACTGCCCGTCTTTATCTGGCTGCCGTCGGTTGCCGGCTCGCCGGCTGCAGTCGCGGCGATACCGTCGGACAGCCGCGCCGCGCCGAGCTTCGTTGCATCGGCATCGGCATCGGCAGCGGCAGCGGCAGCGGACGCGCGCACGACATCGGCATCGGCCACATCGCCGTTTGCACGCGTCGGCGCAGACTCCGTCGTTTTCGCAACGTCAGGCGCCGGCTCGACCGCCCCGCCGTCGGCGCCCGACGTACCGAACCCATCCAGCGTCGCCTGCCGGCCGGCGTCATCGCCGTCCGCGACGGCGGCCACCGTGTCGGCACCCGCCGCCCCGTCATCGTGCGAGGCCACCGGCCCGCGCGCGGCTGGCTCGAGCACCGGATCGCCGAACAGGTCGAGCGTGCGTTCGTCCCGCGGCGCATCGCCGCCCGTCGCGTTGCCGGAGCGCGCGGTTGCCCTGGCGGCGGTGTCTGCCGCGGCCGCGATGGAACGCGGACGCGAACGGGCCGACGAGCGGTCGGAGCGGGAACGGGAGCGAGGCAGGGAAACGGATTCGGTCATGGAGTCGGATTACAGGCCCGCGAACGCGGAACCGGATGTCGAACGGAATCAGTGACCGGCCATTGTCGCATGACCGATCGCCGATCCGGCCGATCGGATGCCGTCTATTCGTCGCCCGACAACCCGTTGCCTTCCTCGAATCGCGTGACGCACGACAGCCCGCGCAGCTTGTCGCAGATCGCGCGGTATTCGAGATCCGACACGCGCCCGAGCGCGATGCGCACCTCGTCGTGCTCGCCCGTGTCGTCGGCGCGCTGCACGATGAATTGCTTCACGCGCGCGCTGTCGGGGCCGAGGGCCGCGTGCAGCGAATCGAACGTCAGCGCGCCGCCCACCACCGTCAGCGCGAGCTGACGCCGTTGCCGCACCGTGAAGTAGCGCCGCTCGAGCGGCTTGATGCCGGCCAGGATGATCAGGATGATGATCGTCGCGGAAATCGACGCGACGTACAGTCCGCCGCCCACCGCGAGGCCGATCGCGGCGACCGACCACAGGCTCGCGGCGGTCGTCAGCCCGCGCACGATCTCGCCGCGCAGCAGGATCGAGCCCGCGCCGAGGAAACCGATGCCCGACACCACCTGCGCGGCGATCCGCGACGGATCGAGCACGATGTGGTCGCTGCTGCCCAGCACATCGGCGAAACCGAACGCCGACACGATCATGATGAGCGTCGAGCCGACACAGACCAGCATGTGCGTGCGCAGGCCGGCCGCCCACGAAAGGCGCTCCCGCTCGAAGCCGATGACACTGCCGAGCGCAGCCGCGAGAACCAGCCGCATCACGAGTTCCAGGTTGCCGAGCATCCGATTTCTCTCCTGTTTTGAGGACGGCCGCGCGGAATGGTTTATCCTTGGCCCCGGCCGCGCCGCTCCGCGCCGACTCAATTCGATCCAAGCGCTCAACCCGCCATGTCCGTTCCCGATTCCGCTTCCGCCCAGGCCGCCCGATTGCGCGACCATTTTGCGCACGTCATCCTGCCGATCTGGCAGGGTTCAGGGTTCGACCAGACGCTGCGGCTTCCGTTCGAGGCCGTCGATCCGGCCACCCATGCACCGCTGCCCGTCACCCGTTATCGCGCAATGGCATGCGCGCGACAACTGTTCGTGTTCGCGCAGGCCGGCCACACCGCGCACGCGGCCACGCTGTTCGACTCGCTGTGCAGCCGCTTCCGCGACCCGCGCCACGGCGGCTGGTTCTACAGCGTCGATGCACAAGGCGCGCCGCTCGACACGACCAAGGACCTTTATACGCATGCGTTCGTCGTGTTCGCGTGCGCCGCATGGCATGCCGCGTCGGGCGACACCGCAGCGCGCACGGTCGCCGAGGACACTGCCGCGCTGATCCAGGACCGCTTCGCGCCGCAGTCGGGCGACGCGCTGCTCGACGCCGCGCGTCACGCCGATTTCTCGTCATCGGGCAGCGGCGCGCTGCAGAACCCGCTGATGCACTTGACCGAAGCATGGCTTGCGGCCGCCGATGCATTCGGCGATGCGGCGTTCGACGATGCGCTCCTGCGCACCGCGCAGGCCGTCGAGCGCACGTTCGTCGATACGGCGACCGGCTGCATCGCCGAACTGCCGCTCGGGGCAACCGACAACCGCTTCGAGCCCGGCCATCAGTTCGAATGGTTCTATCTGGTCGATGCGGCCGGCGCGCGTCTCGCGCAAACCGGGCTCCCCGACGCACTCGCGCGCGCGTTCGCGTTCGCCGAGCAGCACGGGATCGATCCGCGCACGGGCGCCGTGTGTGCGGCAGTCGACGCGCAAGGCGCATGCATCGACGGCACGCAACGGATCTGGGCGCAGACCGAATACCTGCGCGCGCTCGCCATGCACGGCGGCACGCCGGCCTCCGCGCCGCTCGCGCAGCAGATCGAGCGCTTCGCCGCGCGCTTCCTGCATCCGCGCGGCTGGTTCGAGTGCAAGACGGCCGACGGGCAGGTGTCGCGCGCCGACATGCCGTCGACGACGCCCTACCACCTTGCGACAGCTTACGCGGCGCTGCCCGCCGTTTCGTAACCGGCGTCGGCAAACGACGACGACGCGCGCTCGTCGCGAAGACCGCGAGCCGCGCGCGCGTCGCCCAGTTCGAACACCGACACCGCCTGCATCAGGTGCGCGGTCTGGTCGTTCAGCGACGCGGCCGCCGCCGCGACTTCCTCCACCAGCGCCGCGTTCTGCTGCGTCAACTGGTCCATCTGCGTGACTGCCTGATTGACCTGCTCGATGCCGACGCTCTGCTCGACCGACGCGGCCGTGATCTCCGACATGGTCTGCACGACCCGCGTGATCGACGCCGATACCGTCCGCATCGCGTCGCCCGCCCGTTCGACGAGTTCCGAGCCGCCGTCGATCTGCGTGACCGACTCCTCGATCAGCGCCTTGATCTCCTTCGCCGATTGCGCGCTGCGCTGCGCGAGCGAGCGCACTTCGCCCGCGACCACCGCGAAGCCGCGCCCCTGCTCGCCGGCCCGCGCGGCCTCGACCGCCGCGTTCAGCGCGAGGATGTTGGTCTGGAACGCGATGCCGTCGATCACCGAGATGATCTCCGCGATGCGCCCGGAGCTTTGGGCGATGGCCCGCATCCGGTCGATCACGCTGTCGACCACGCCGCCGCCGTGACGCGTCGCGTCGAGCGCCGCGTCGGCCAGCGCGCTGGCCGCACGCGCGCTGTCGGTGTTCTGGCGAACGGTCGCGGTCAGTTCCTCCATGCTCGCGGCGGTTTCCTCGAGCGACGCGGCCTGGGTGCCCGTGCGCGCGGACAGGTCCGCGTTGCCGCCGGCGATCTCGCCCGCGCCGAGGTGGATCGCATCGGACGCGTGACGCACGGTGCGCACGGTGTCAGCGATGCTCGCCTGCATCGCGGCAAGGCCGCGCAACATCCGGTCGATCTCGAACACGCCGCCTGCCCGCACGGCTTCGTCGAGCCGGCCCTGCGCGATGCGCTCGAAATGGCGGCCGGCTTCGTCCAGCGGCGCGACCACCGCGCGCCGCGCGGCAGCGTAAATCGCCGCGCTCGCCGCGAGCATCGCCGCCAGCAGCACGATGCCGACCCACTTGAACCACTGAATCCCGCTATCGATCGTGGCGAGCGCGTCGCGGCTCGACGCGGCGCCGTAGTCGGCGAAGCGGTGCAGCTCGGCGAGGTACGCGTCCTGGAAACCCTGTGTCGGCTGGTCGAGGAACGCCTGGATGTTGTCGGCGTCGAGGAACTGCACGAGTTCGCCCAGCGCGCCGCGCAGCGCGCGATAGCGCTCGGCGAGCGCCGCTACGCGCGCACGGTTCGTCGCGTCGACGGCCTGCGCGGCCGTCAGCGCGGAGAACGCCTTGTCCGCTTCGGCAAGCGACGCGCTGGCATGGCGGATGATCTCGTCGGGCTTCGGGCCGCCGCGTACCATCCGCGTGCCCGCGCGCGACAGGTTCACGCGTGCGTCGAGCAGGCGCTCGGTCGCCTGGCTGGCCGCGTCGACCTGCCCGATCGCGACGTTCGACAGATCGTCGACGCCGCTGCGCGTCGATGCGAGCGCCCAGAAGCCGAGTGCCTCGATCGCGAACAGAAAGAGGCAAAACACGGTCAACACGCCGAGCAGACCCGACGCGAGCTTGATTTTTCCGAACATGGGGGAGATTCCTGGAAAGGCGACGATGGAGCAATGCCCCGGCATTAGCGGCATTTCTTCGTCGGACTTTAGGAATGCGGGTGAGAAGCGGCCGGCCGAGACCCGCCAGTCCCGTCGAATCGCCAGCTAACGAGAACAATGTGCGCGTTCGACGCAATAATCGCGTCGCATCGCGCCGGCCATTGTGCGAAATGCGGACGAATTTCCTTGCTTATCCGCAGCCCCCTTCCTAGAGTTCAGCGCAAGCGGACACGCATTGCGAGGGCAGTCGATGACGGACATCACGGACCACGCGCGCGGCGCATTGCGCGCGCAACCGTTCAGCATGCTGCTGGGCACGGAGCTGATGCATATCGGCGACAACGAGGTGTCGCTGTGCCTGCCCGTGCGGGAAGAGCTGCGGCAGCAGCACGGCTTCGTGCACGGCGGCGTGATCGGCTACCTCGCCGACAACGCGCTGACGTTCGCAGGTGCGCTCGTGCTCGGCCCGCGCGTCATCACCGCCGAATACAAAATCAACTACCTCCGGCCCGCCGTGAACGGCACGCTCGTCGCGCGCGCGAAGGTCGTCTACGCGGGACGGCACCAGGCGACCTGCCAGTGTCATGTGTTCGTCATCGACGGCGATCACGAGCGGCTCGTCGCGATCGCGCAAGGCACGATCAATCGCGTCGGCGACGGCAAGATGCCGGATGCGCCGGCGGAAACGGCGTGAATTGTCGCGGACGCAAAGGCCATCGGATTACCTGCCGGCGTCGTCCTGACGATCGCGCCCCGTGCCTGTGATGCGACATCGCAACCACCAGCCGCAGCACGCGCGAAGCGCACCGTCCGGTTCCATCGCTTCATCGCGGCAGCGATAGACGGCGTCGCGATCACGGCGACCGACTGCGACGTCCAGCACGATCACTTCCGCTCGATCCGCCCGGCAAGCCGGGATTCGAACGGGTCGTGTCGAACCGAATCCGCGGATCGACGCTTCGGCCGACCTATTCCGCGGTGTCCGCTTTCAACGGCAGAAACCGCGGCGCCACGCGCACCCGAACGTTACCGCTCGCGTCGGTGCGGTAAATCCCGCGCGCCGCATTGTGCGGATGCTCAACCGCGTCGGCCACGCTCAGCACCGGCGCGAAACACACGTCGGTGCCTTCGAGCAGCGCGCGCCAGTGCGCTGACGGCTGCTGCGCGAACACGTCGGCAAAACGCGCCTTCAGCGCCGGCCAGCGTGCGCGATCGTACTGCGACGCCGGATCGACGTCGGTCAACCCGAGCCGCTCGACCAGCAGCGCGTAGAACGGCGGCTCCAGCGCACCGATCGTCACGCATTCGCCGTCCGCGCAGCGATACACGTCGTAAAACGGCGCATCGTGGAAGAGGCTCGGCTGCGTGCCATCGAGCTGCCCGTTCGCGCGCGCCCACAGCGCGAGCGAGCCGAGCATTGACACGATGTCGACGATCGCGCCGTCGACCACGCGCCCCGGGCCGCCGCCGCGCACGTCGAACAGCGCGCAGATGATCCCGAATGCGAGCCCGAGCGCGCCGCCAGCATCGCCGACGACGGTCGGCGGCACGCCCGGCCGGCCGTCGCGCGGCGCGGACAGCGACAGCAGCCCCGTCAGCGCGACGTAGTTCAGGTCGTGCCCGGCGGCCGTCGCGAGCGGTCCGTCCTGGCCCCAGCCCGTCATCCGTCCGTACACGAGCTTCGGATTGTCGCGTGCGCAATCGTCCGGGCCGAGACCGAGGCGCTCCATCACACCGGGCCGCAGCCCCTCGATCAGCGCGTCGGCCTGCGCGATCAGCGCGAGCGCCGCGTCGCGGCCGGCCGGCGTCTTCAGATCGAGTTCGACGATCGTCTTGCCTTCGCGCAGCAGGTCGCCGTCGCGGCCCTGCAGCGCGTCCGGCGCGCTGGTGCGGCCCGCGGGACGCGCGATCAGCGTGACGCGCGCCCCCATCCCGGCGAGCATCCAGCCCGCGAGCGGGCCGGGGCCGAGGCCTTCGAATTCGACGATGTGGACGCCGGAAAGCGGGACACCAAGCGACATACGATTCTCCTGTCGACCAGCGTTAGCGCTTTAGCGCTTACGCTGGTCCCATGCTTCGCGGTCGACCCGCGTTAGTGCTTTAGCACTTACGCTGGTCCCATGCTTCGCGGTCGACCAGCGTTCGTGCTTTAACACTTACGCTGGTCCCATGCTTCGCGGTCGACCAGCGTTCGTGCTTTGACACTTACGCTGGTCCCATGCTTCGCGGTCGACCAGCGTTAGTGCTTTAGCGCCTACGCCGGCCCCATCCGTTGCGGTCGATCCGCGATGACTCAAGCCAGCGCGCCCCCCCGTGCATCATGACCGCAATGCGCTTCAACGCACCGGCACGGTCACCGATGCGACGCGTTGCGTCGCGAATTGCCGTCATCACACGCGCGCCAAACGAAAAATCCCTGCGCAGCAGGTCCGCTTCGCAGGGATCGGTCCGTTTCAGCACTGCAGGGTTGCACGCGCGAACCGCGACACGCTCAGAACGCATCCCCCGGCACCCGCACCCAGCCTTCCATCAGCACGCGCGCGCTGCGGCTCATGATCGCCTTCGTGACGGTCCATTCGCCATTTTCGAGCCGGGCTTCCGCGCCGACGCGCAGCGTGCCCGATGGATGGCCGAAGCGCACCGCGTTGCGTTCACCGCCGCCCGCCGCCAGGTTGACGAGCGTGCCGGGAATCGCCGCGGCCGTGCCGATCGCGACCGCCGCCGTGCCCATCATCGCGTGGTGCAGCTTGCCCATCGACATCGCCCGCACCAGCAGGTCGACGTCGCCCGCATTCACGCGCTTGCCGCTCGACGCGACGTAATCGGCCGGCTTCGCGACGAACGCGACCTTGGGCGTGTGCTGACGCGTCGCGATCTCGTCGAGCGTGTCGATCAGGCCCATGCGCAGCGCGCCATGCGCGCGGATCGTCTCGAACTTCTCGAGCGCCTTCGCGTCGCCGTTGATCGCGTCCTGCAACTCCGTGCCCGTATAGCCGATCGCCTCGGCCTCGACGAAGATGGTCGGAATCCCCGCGTTGATCATGGTCGCCTTCAGCGTGCCGATGCCCGGCACGACGAGGTCGTCGACGAGGTTGCCGGTCGGGAACATCGAGCCGCCCGAGCCTTCTTCCTCGGCGGCCGGGTCCATGAACTCGAGCTGCACTTCGGCGGCCGGAAACGTGACGCCGTCCAGCTCGAAATCGCCCGTCTCCTGCACCGCGCCGTTCGTGATCGGTACGTGCGCGACGATCGTCTTGCCGATGTTCGCCTGCCAGATACGCACGGTCGCGATGCCGTCGCGCGGCACGCGCGACGCATCGACGAGGCCACCGCTGATCGCGAACGGGCCGACGGCCGCCGACAGGTTGCCGCAGTTGCCGGTCCAGTCGACGAACGCGCGGTCGATCGAGACCTGCCCGAACAGGTAGTCGACGTCGTGACCGGGCCGCGTGCTCTTCGACACGATCACCGTCTTGCTGGTCGACGACGTCGCGCCACCCATCCCGTCGATCTGCTTGCCGTACGGATCGGGGCTGCCGATCACGCGCAGCAGCAGCGCGTCGCGTGCGGCGCCCGGCGCCTGCGCGGCGTCCGGCAGATCCTGAAGCCGGAAGAACACGCCCTTGCTGGTGCCGCCGCGGATGTACGTCGCCGGAATCCTGATTTGAGGAATGTGAGCCATGTTTGCGTTGTCCCTGTGTGACCCGGTCAGGCAGCCTGCGACGATTCGAGGAAGTCCTGCGCGAAACGCTGCAGCACGCCGCCCGCGTCGTAGATCGACACTTCCTCGGCCGTATCGAGCCGGCACGTCACCGGCACCGCGATGCGCTCGCCGTTCTTGCGGTGAATCACGAGCGTGAGATCGGCGCGCGGCGTGCGCTCGCCGATCACGTCGAAGGTCTCGGTGCCGTCGATGCCGAGCGTCGCGCGGTTCGTGCCCGGCTTGAACTCGAGCGGCAACACGCCCATCCCGATCAGGTTCGTGCGGTGGATCCGCTCGAACCCTTCGGCGACGATCGCCTCGACGCCCGCGAGCCGCACACCCTTCGCGGCCCAGTCGCGCGACGAGCCCTGGCCGTAGTCGGCGCCGGCGACGACGATCAGCGGCTGCTTGCGATTCATGTACGTCTCGATCGCTTCCCACATCCGCATGACCTTGCCCTCGGGCTCGACGCGCGCGAGCGAGCCCTTCTTCACCACGCCGTCGACGACCGCCATCTCGTTGACGAGCGTCGGATTCGCGAAGGTCGCGCGCTGTGCGGTCAGGTGGTCTCCCCGGTGCGTCGCGTACGAGTTGAAGTCTTCTTCCGGCAGGCCCATCTTCGCGAGGTATTCGCCGGCCGCGCTGTTCGCCATGATCGCGTTCGACGGCGACAGGTGGTCGGTCGTGATGTTGTCGCCGAGCACCGCGAGCGGGCGCATGCCCTTGAGCGTGCGCTCGCCGGCCAGCGCGCCTTCCCAGTACGGCGGACGGCGGATGTACGTGCTTTGCGGACGCCAGTCGTACAGCGGCGCCGCACGCTCGCCCGCATCCGCGCTGCGCGCGAACATCGGTTCGTAGACCTTGCGGAACTGCTCGGGCTTCACGCTCGATGCGACGATCGCGTCGATCTCCTCGTCGGTCGGCCAGATGTCCTTCAGCGTGACGGGCTTGCCGTCCTGATCGTGGCCGAGCGCGTCCTTCTCGATGTCGAAGCGAATCGTGCCGGCGATGGCATACGCGACGACGAGCGGCGGCGACGCGAGAAACGCCTGCTTCGCATACGGATGGATGCGGCCGTCGAAGTTGCGGTTGCCGGACAGCACGGCCGTCGCGTACAGGTCGCGATCGACGATCTCCTGCTGGATCTTCGGATCGAGCGCGCCCGACATCCCGTTGCAGGTCGTGCACGCGAACGCGACGATGCCGAAGCCGAGCTTCTCGAGTTCCGGCAGCAGGTTCGCTTCTTCCAGATACAGCTCGACCGCCTTCGAGCCCGGCGCGAGCGAGCTCTTCACCCACGGCTTGCGCGTGAGGCCCTTCGCGTTCGCGTTGCGTGCGAGCAGGGCCGCGGCGATCACGTTGCGCGGGTTGCTGGTGTTCGTGCAGCTCGTGATCGCGGCGATGATCACCGCGCCGTCGGGCATCTCGCCCGGCTTCTCTTCCCACTGGCCGGCGATGCCGCGCGCGGCGAGGTCGGATGTCGGCAGCCGCTTGTGCGGGTTCGACGGGCCGGCCATGTTGCGCACCACGCTCGACAGGTCGAACGTCAGCGTGCGCTCGTACTGCGCGCCGTTCAGCGTGTCGGCCCACAGGCCCGCTGCCTTCGCGTAGGTCTCGACGAGCTTGACCTGCTCGTCGCTGCGGCCGGTAAGGCGCAGATAGTCGGTCGTCTGGCCGTCGATGAAGAACATCGCGGCCGTCGCGCCGTATTCGGGCGCCATGTTCGAGATCGTCGCGCGGTCGCCGAGCGTGAGGCTCGCCGCGCCCGCACCGCGGAATTCCAGGTACGCGCCGACCACCTTTTCCTTGCGCAGGAATTCGGTCAGCGCGAGCACGATGTCGGTCGCGGTGATGCCGGGCTGGCGCTTGCCGGTCAGTTCGACGCCGACGATGTCGGGCAGGCGCATCCACGATGCGCGGCCGAGCATCACGTTCTCTGCCTCCAGCCCGCCCACGCCGATCGCGATCACGCCGAGCGCGTCGACGTGCGGCGTGTGGCTGTCGGTGCCGACGCAGGTGTCCGGATACGCCACGCCATCCTGCGCCTGGATCACCGGCGACATCTTCTCCAGGTTGATCTGGTGCATGATGCCGTTGCCCGGCGGGATCACGTCGACGTTCTCGAACGACTGCTTGGTCCATTCGATGAAGTGGAAACGATCCTCGTTGCGGCGATCCTCGATCGCGCGGTTCTTCGCGAACGCGTCCGGATCGAAGCCGCCGCACTCGACGGCGAGCGAGTGGTCGACGATCAGCTGCACGGGCACGACCGGGTTCACCTTCGCCGGGTCGCCGCCGCGCTCGGCGATCGCGTCGCGCAGGCCCGCGAGGTCGACGAGGGCCGTCTGGCCGAGGATGTCGTGGCACACCACGCGCGCCGGGAACCACGGGAAGTCGCGTTCGCGCTTGCGCTCGATGATCTGCTTCAGCGAATCGGCGAGGATTGCCGGATCGCAGCGGCGCACGAGGTTCTCGGCGAGCACGCGCGACGTGTACGGCAGCGTATCGTACGCGCCGGGGGCGATCGCTTCGACCGCGGCACGCGCGTCGAAGAAGTCCAGCGACGTGCCGGGCAGGGGTTTGCGGTAGGCGGTATTCATGATGTGGGGGGATACCTGGGTAGAGCGTTCAGCGCGCGCCGGCCGGCCGCGCTGCGGAGGCCGGCGCGCGCTGCGGGAGTGTCAGCGCTTCTCGATCGGCACGAACTGCAGGTCTTCCGGGCCCGTGTAGTTCGCGCTCGGGCGGATGATCTTATTGTCGATGCGCTGCTCGATGATGTGCGCGCTCCAGCCGGACGTGCGCGAGATCACGAACAGCGGCGTGAACATCGCGGTCGGCACGCCCATCATGTGATACGACACGGCGCTGAACCAGTCGAGGTTCGGGAACATCTTCTTCGCTTCCCACATCACCGACTCGAGGCGCTCGGCGATGCCGTACAGCTTCAGGTCGCCCGCTTCCTTCGACAGCTTGTGCGCGACGCCCTTGATCACCTTGTTGCGCGGATCGGAGATCGTGTAGACCGGATGGCCGAAGCCGATCACGACTTCCTTGTTCTCGACGCGGCGGCGGATATCGGCTTCGGCGTCGTCCGGCGAGCTGTAGCGGCTCTGGATTTCATACGCGACTTCGTTCGCGCCGCCATGCTTCGGCCCGCGCAGCGCACCGATCGCGCCGGTGATCGCCGAATAGATGTCCGAGCCCGTGCCCGCGATCACGCGGCCGGTGAACGTCGATGCGTTGAACTCGTGCTCCGCGTACAGGATCAGCGACGTGTGCATCGCTTCGACCCACGACTTCGACGGCGTCTTGCCGTGCAGCAGGTGCAGGAAGTGGCCGCCGATCGAGTCGTCGTCGGTTTCCGTCTCGATGCGCTTGCCGTTGTGCGAGAAGTGATACCAGTACAGCAGCATCGAGCCGAGCGACGCCATCAGGCGGTCGGCGATGTCGCGCGCGCCCGGCAGGTTGTGATCGTCCTTCTCGGGCAGCACGGTGCCGAGCACCGACACGCCGGTGCGCATCACGTCCATCGGGTGGGCCGATGCCGGGATCTGCTCGAGCGCGGCCTTCAGCGCGTTCGGCAGGCCGCGCAGCGCGCGCAGCTTGGTCTTGTACGCGGCCAGTTCGGTCAGGTTCGGCAGCGTGCCGTGCACGAGCAGGTGCGCGATTTCCTCGAACTCGCACGATTCGGCGACGTCGAGAATGTCGTAGCCGCGGTAGTGAAGGTCGTTGCCGGTCTTGCCGACCGTGCACAGCGCCGTGTTGCCGGCCGTCACGCCCGACAGCGCCACCGACTTCTTCGGCTTGAATGCGCCTGCGGCGGCCGGTGCTGCTGCGTCTTTCGTCTCGCTCATGTTTCGATTCTCCAATGGGTATCGGGGTGTCATGTCGGCCGGGCGCGGCGCGGGTGCGCGCGTTCCGGCTTCATGCAAAGCATTCCGGGAACCGTGTCCCGGCGCGCGGGCCGCGTTACTTCTTGCCCTGCGCGAACAGTTCGTCGAGCTTGCGCTCGTATTCGTGATAGCCGAGGAAGTCGTACAGCTCGGCGCGGGTCTGCATGGTCGGCACCGCAGCCTTCTGCGTGCCGTCGCGACGCAACGTCTCGTAGAAATTCAGCGCGGCCTTGTTCATCGCGCGATAGGCGCCGCAGCAGTACAGCGCGATGTCGACGTTCGCCTCGCGCAACTCGTCGAGCGTGAACAGCGGCGTCGAGCCGAATTCGGTCAGGTTCGCGAGGATCGGCACCTTCACGGCGGCCTTGAAGCGGCGGTAGTCGTCGAGCGTCTTCATCGCTTCCGGGAAGATCATGTCGGCGCCGGCTTCCACGTATGCGATCGCGCGCTCGATCGCGGCGTCGATCCCTTCGGCGGCGGCCGCGTCGGTGCGGGCCATGATCACGAACTGGTCGTCGGTGCGCGCATCGACCGCGGCCTTCACGCGATCGACCATTTCGTCGGTCGGCACGACTTCCTTGCCCGGACGGTGGCCGCAGCGCTTCTGGCCGACCTGGTCCTCGAGGTGGACGGCCGCGACGCCGGCCTTGATGAACGAACGGACCGTGCGCGCGATGTTGAACGCGCCGCCCCAGCCCGTGTCGATGTCGACCAGCAGCGGCAGGTCGGTCGCGTTGGTGATCCGGTTCGCGTCGATCAGCACGTCTTCCATCGTGCTGATGCCGAGATCGGGGATGCCGAGCGAATTCGCGGCGACGCCGCCACCCGACAGGTAGACGGCCTTGAAGCCGACGGCCTGCGCCATCTTGGCTGCATACGCGGTAATCGCGCCGACCACCTGCAGCGGCTGCTCGGCCGCGACTGCCGCGCGGAATTTCGCGCCGGCGCTCTGAAGATGCGTGTTGCTCATGAACGGCCTCCTGAAGGAATGCCCATCAAACAGCAAGGACCGGGCCAGCTCGCGAAACACCGCTAACCCACTGATTCTTAAGCAACCGGAACGTGCGATGAATCGTCCGGTGATTTCAATTCGGCAATTTCATGTTTCAGAAATGAAATCCCGCGCGCATAATCGGTCGCCATGGACCTCTCCTCGACCAAGCCCGTCGGCCCGGCCGACCGCACCGTTCGCCCGCGCATCTGGGCGATGGGCATCAGCCGCCTGCGCGACCTGTTTCGCGAGATCGCCGGCGAATTCGACGAACGTGCCGACGTGCGCATCGTCACGCGCGCGTACGAAGATGCATTGAGCGCGATCGCGGAGGCCGGCACCGCGCGGCCCGACGTGATCGTCGCGGCCGGCTCGAACGGCGGCTTCCTGAAAACGCGTGCGCAGGTGCCGGTCGTGGTCGTGTCGCCGACCGGCTTCGACGTGATGCAGGCGCTCGCGCGCGCACGGCGCGATGCCACGCGGATCGCGCTCGTCAGCGCCGGCGAGACGCCGCCCGAAGTGCGTCGCTTCGTCGCCGCTTACGGCCTCGACGTGCAGTTTGCGTCATATCAGTCCGCGCAGGAAGCGGAAGCCTGCGTGCACGACCTGCACGACCGCGGCATCGAGACGATCGTCGGCCCCGGCCTCGTCACCGATCTCGCGGCGAGCGCCGGCATGGGCGCCGTGTTCCTGTATTCGCACGCGTCGGTGCGCCAGGCGGTCGAGACGGCGCTCGAAGTCGCGTACGCGACGCACGCCGAGGCGTTTCGCCGCCAGCGGCTCGACAACCTGTTGCAGCATCTGCGCGATGGCGTGGTCGCGCTCGATGCGCGCGGTCGCGTCGAAGCCATCAACGAACGGCTCGCGTCGGCGCTCGGGGTCGAACCCGCGGCGGCCGTCGGCCGCGCGCTGGTCGACCTGCGCCCGGAGTTGCGCACACTGCGCGGCGAGGACGGCGACGCGCTTGCGACCGTGCGCGGCGTGCGCTACGTCGTGCATCGCGGGCCGCTCGTCGATCGCGGCGTGACGTCGGGCAGCGTGCTGACGTTCCAGGAATCGCGCGCGGTCGAACGGCTCGACCGCGCGCTGCGTTCGCAGCCGAACACGCAGCAGTTCGCGGCGCGCTACACGCTCGACGACGTGATCGGCGCGTCCGCGCCGATGGCGCGCGTGCGCGATCTCGTGCGGCGATACGCGAAATCCGACGCGACCGTCCTCGTGCTCGGCGAAAGCGGCACCGGCAAGGAGATGATCGCGCAGAGCCTGCACGCGCTGTCCGTGCGGCACAGCTATCCGTTCGTCGCGATCAACTGCGGCGCGTTTCCGGAGGCGCTGCTCGAGAGCGAGCTGTTCGGTTACGAGGAAGGCGCGTTCACCGGCGCGCGGCGCGGCGGCAAGACCGGCCTGTTCGAAGCCGCGCACCGCGGCACGCTGTTTCTCGACGAGATCGGCGAAATGCCGCCGTCGCTGCAGAGCCGGCTGCTGCGCGTGCTGCAGGAGCGCGAGGTGATCCGCCTCGGCTCGACCGAGCCGATCCGCATCGACGTGCGCGTGATCGCCGCGACGCACCGCCCGCTGCTCGCGGCCGTCGAGGACGGCACGTTCCGCGCGGACCTGTATTACCGGCTCAACATCCTGAACATTGGCCTGCCGCCGCTGCGCGAGCGCGCCACCGACATTCCGGCGCTCGCGGCCACGCTGCTCGTGCAGGCCGCGCGGCGCGAGCCGCGGCTGGCCGAACGCGTGCGCGAGGTCGGCGATGCGGTGCGCGTGCTCGACGCGACGCAGGCGACGCTCGCTCGCTACCGATGGCCCGGCAACGTGCGGGAACTGCAGAACGTGGTCGAGCGGATCGCGGTGGAACTGGCCGAGGAAGTCGACGCGCATCCGGGCGCCTCATGCGCGGCGCTCACCCCCGATGCGCTGCAGGCGATCGCGCCCGAGTTGTTCGCCGCGCCGCCGGACTCGACCGACACCGACGACGCGCAGACACTCCACGCGCGCCGCCGCCGCGCCGAAGCCGACGAGATCCGCGCGGTGCTCGACGCGTGCGGCGGCGATCGCGATCGCGCGTGCGCGATGCTCGGCATCAGCAAGACGACGCTGTGGCGGAAGTTGTCGGCGAAATAGGTTCGGGCGAGACAGGTGCGGCAGGTAATGACGCGCCGGACGCGCGCCGCCGTCAATCGGCCTTGTGATAGTGGCGGTAAGCCTTCGCGCGATTCCCGCACGAAGACATCGAGCACCAGCGACGGCTGCCGTTCTTGCTGTCGTCGATGAACAGCCACTGGCATGCGTCGTTCGCGCAGCGCTTGACCTTCGCGAGCCGCGCGCCGCCCAGCAGGTCCGTCGCCGACCACAGCACCGGGCTCAGCAACCTCGCGAGCGTCGCGTCCGCTGCCCCGATCCGCCACGCGTAGCCGCCGTCGATTCGCGCGAGCGCGACGCGCGGCGCCGCTTCCGCCAGAAAACCGCCCAGCAGCGCGAGATCGTCGGCTTGCGGCTCGCGCCGCTCGGCCTGCGCGTGAAAGAGCCGATACAGCGCCTCGCGTAACGCGAGCGCGCTCGCCAGCATCGCCGGCTCGCTCTCCTTCTCCTTCACTTGTCCACGACACACGTCGGCCAGGCCGGCCGGCATGCCCGCCTGCTCGCGGCACCATGTGAACAGGTCATCCAGCGTGCCGAAGGTTTCGGTCGGCGCGTCCGCGCCGCGCCAGTACAGCGTGTTCGCGAAATCGATGCTCAGCGTTTCGGACGGTGCCGGAACCAGGCAGTCCGTCGCGACGGAAGGTTGCGTTTTGCTCATGACGCGATCGTATCTAACCACCATGCCGGTTGACAAGCGGCCGGACGCTTTCTAACATAACCAGCATGGTGGTTAAAGAAGGTTTGCTGCACTGACGTCCCCCTTCAGTTCAAGGAGCCACAGATGATCGATCACCTTTCGTTCGGCGTTGCCCACATCGACCGCAGCCGCGCGTTCTACGACAACACGCTCGGCGCGCTCGGCTACAAGCGGCTGTACAGCGACGACGGATCCCTCGGCTACGGCACCAGCGAACCGGTGCTGTGGTTGCAGCACGCGGCGCGTCCGGTCGTCGCCGATCCCGACTCAGGGTTGCACGTGTCGTTTCGCGCCTCGTCGCCCGTGGAAGTCGACGCGTTCTATCGCGCCGCGCTGCAGCACGGCGGACAGGACAATGGCGGGCCGGGCAAGCGCGAGCACTACGGCCCCGGCTATTACGCGGCGTTCGTCGTCGATCCCGACGGGTATCGGCTCGAAGCCCATTGCGAGCTGGACAACGTCGTCTGATCCGGTTCGCACCGACACGGGTGAACGACAAGGGCCCGATTCCGCAACGCGCGGAATCGGGCCCTTGTCTTTGCTGCATCGATGTCCGGTTCGCGACGGCCACCGCGAGCAATCACGCCAGTGGCCGAGCGGCCGGACGGACGGCGCGGCCGGGTTGCCGTCGATTGCGCCCGCGATCCGGCCCGCGCCGCACACTGGCCTACTGCGCGTCGCGCGTGACCTGCCGTTGCTCGCCCAGCCCCTCGACCCCGAGGCGCACGGTCTGGCCGGCCTTCAGGAACACCGACGATGGCTTGATGCCCATCCCGACGCCCGGCGGCGTACCGGTCGTGATCACGTCGCCCGGTTGCAGCGTCATGCAGGTCGACAGGTAGGCGATCAGTTGCGCGACGGTGAACACCATCGTGCGCGTGTTGCCGTTCTGGTAGCGGTGGCCGTCGATCTCGAGCCACAGGTCGAGGCGCTGCGGATCGGGCACCTCGTCGCGCGTCACGAGCCACGGGCCGATCGGGCCGAACGTATCGAAGCCCTTGCCCTTGTCCCACTGGCCGCCGCGTTCGATCTGCCACTCGCGCTCGGAGACGTCGTTGACGACGCAATAGCCGGCGACGTAATCCAGCGCGCGCGCCTCGTCGACGTCCTTGCACGTCGCGCCGATCACGACGCCCAGCTCGACTTCCCAGTCCGTCTTCACCGAGCCCTTCGGGATGTCGATGCCGTCGTTCGGGCCGCAGATCGAACTCGTCCATTTGCCGAATACCACCGGCTCCTTCGGTACCGGCATGCCGGCTTCGGCCGCGTGATCGGCATAATTCAGACCAATGCCGATGAACTTGCCGACGCGCCCGACGCACGGGCCAATGCGCGGCTCGCCAGGGACGAGCGGCAGCGTGGCCGGATCGATCGCGCGCAGGCGCGCGAGCGCGGCGTCGGACAGCGCGTCGCCAGCAAGATCCGGCACGTGCGCGGACAGGTCGCGAATCCGGCCGTCCGCGTCCAGAATACCGGGCTTTTCCTGGCCCGGCGGGCCATAGCGAAGCAGTTTCATCGTGCTCAACCTCTGTTGTCGAATGTGACAGGATACCGGCCGACGCAGCCGTTGACGGCCACTCGCCGGACTGAATGTCGATCGTCGATGACGCGCGTCGGCGCCGCATCCGGCAGGCCAATCGACACGCGAGGCTCGCGCAGGCGCAGCGATCGCGGCGCCGCACCGGAGTGCGACGCGCATCGAACGGGCGGCCGCCGGTCTGCGCATCGGCGACGACGGCCCGGCATTCGCGACACGTGCCGGCCTGTGCTGTGCCGGCCGGCTTCACGCGCGGCCGCGCCGTCGCTGGCCCGCCGCTCTTTGTACCATCGGCGGCCCGCCGTGAAATGGCGCGCGACGGATACCGACTATTGGTGCGCCCATGGAGGTTGCACCGCAGCATCGGGCCTGCCGAACCGTTCGGCTTTACGCCGAAAGCCGCCGTCCGTCGACACGAAAAGATGAATTGCGAATATTTCTTATGAACCTGTCATCGGGAACGATATGTAATCCGTTCTTGCTGGGTAACGATCGGTAAAAAGACGCTGCATTGCACACTGAACGTTTGTTGTTAAGCTCGCGCGGATGGCAGTCACATCCGCATGCGGCTTCACGAATTCGCGTGCAAAACCGGCCGGCGTGCGTCGCCACCCGATTGGCAATCCCCGGACTTCCTACCCCATGATGCAAACGACCAATAACCCGCTCCCCGGCAGCGACGCACGGGAGTCGATGGGCACAGCCGACCGCTATCGCGCGCCCGCGCTCGACAAGGGTCTCGACATTCTCGAACTCCTGTCGGAACAGAAGGAAGGACTCACCCGCACCGAAATCACGAAGGAACTCGGCCGCAACGCGAGCGAGATCTACCGGATGCTCGAGCGTCTCGTCGCACGCCGCTACGTGATGCGCTCGAGTGGCGGCGACCGTTACACGCTCAGCCTGAAACTGTTCGCGCTCGCGCATCGGCATCCGCCAATGAACCGGCTGATCGCCGAGGCCTTGCCGCTGATGCAGCGCTTTGCCGACGCGGCGGAACAGTCGTGCCACCTGACCGTCTACGATCGCGGCAACCTGCTCGTGATTGCGCAGGTGGACGGCCCCGGCCCATGGGGTGTGTCGGTGCGGCTCGGCTCGCGCGTCGGGCTCGCCGATACGGCGTCGGGGCGCGTGATGCTGTCGTTCCAGGGTGCCGAGCAGCGTGCGCACATGCTGGCCGAGCATCGCAAGGTCAAGGGCGAAACCCCGATGAACGAGCAGGAACTCGCGCAAGCGTGCCAGTCCATCCGCCAGTCCGGTTACGTGCGCCAGGACAGCCGCCAGGCATACGGCGTGACCGACCTGAGCGCGCCGATCCTCGGCCCGGCCGGCCATGCGATCGCGGTGCTGACCTGCCCGTACATGCGCCGGATCGACGCGCATATGGCGCCGTCGGTCGAGGTGGTCGTCGTGGGACTGCGCGATACGGCAGGCCAGTTGTCGATGTACCGCGCGGAGACTTGCTGAACGTTGCGGAACGGTCGACCGCGCTGAAGGTGACAGACCGTTCGGGCGCGGCGGTCGTTCGGTCACACGGCCAGCGGATCGGGCAGGCGGGCGGGCTCGACATCGGCACGCGGTGTGCGACGCGTACCGGCCACGCGGGCTCTCGTACCGACATCCGGCAGACCGTTTCCGGATGCGCGGACGCCGCGCTACGCTAGAATAGCGGCCCTCTCAAAAACGACGACGGCCGGCTGTTGCGGCCGTCGTATCCGATGGATGTCATGGCCAAACTTCTGAACGATCAAGAATTCCAGCGTTTCTCCGAACTTCAGCAGAAGCAGGCGAGCTTCACGATCACGCCCGAGGAAGCGGACGAGCTGCGCGACATCGTCGCGCGCGCGCAGAAGAAGCGCGACGACCGTGCCGAAGCGATGCGCGCGATCGAGAACTACATCGAGCAGTTCGACATCACGCCCGACGAACTCTTCTCGCCCGAGCAGATCGGCGACGCCGCGCGCACCTACGGCCTGATCACGGCCACCAAGAAGGAGCGCACGCTGCCGCCGTCGATCACGTTCAACGGCAAGCCGTACCAATGGACCAAGACGCTTCCGGACGACGTGCGCGGCGCGCTGTTCGATGCATTTACGTCCGGCGAATCGGTCAAGCGCTTCATCGCGATGCCGAAGGACACCGCGCGTTGTGCCCTGACGATCGCCCGCCTCGAGCGCGAAACCGGCGGCGTTTATGCCGACGCGCACCTCGAAGAACTCGCGATTTCGCGTGACCAGGTGAACGACGCAGCGTCGAAACTTGCAGCATAAATGCCATCGCGGGCACGGTTCATGCGTGCCCGCACCGGCGCGGACGCTGGCCGAAACCCGCGCCGCGCCAGACGGAGCACTGCGTCCGCGGGCTCCCGAAAAGTCTCACCAAAGCATCCCGTAAGCGCTCACCAGAGCATCCCGTAAAAGCTCACCTGAAGTTTCCAGAGACGCTCACCAGCCCCTCCCGAACGTCCTCACCGACGCATCCCGCAGATGCTCACCACCCCTTCCCGGAAAGGCTCACCGGGGCATCCCGCAAGGGCTCACCGGCAGCTCCCGCGAAGGCTCATCGGGTGCTTCCGTATCGACTCATCCCATTGCTCCCGGAAAAGCTCACTTTCGGCTCCTGAAAAATCTCACCTTTGGTCCGCTTTCAATGCTGGCGGTGCGCAAGGCGGGCGTCAGTGCGCTCGAATATTGCGCCGGAACCGGCGATACGCCGAGGTCACCAGCATACGCAACCGCCCGCCGCGGACGCGGTAACTCGACGCGATCGCCCTTTCCCGCCGGTCGCGAAGCGAGCGTCGTACCGATCCGCACAGTGAGGCGAAAGAGTCGAACGATCTGCATCCCGAACTACAACCAGTTCGCTCGGTCGCGGCTGCGCATCACCGACATCGCGCGTTCCGTAGCGGCCGCGCACGACACCGCCGAACGTTCAGGCACGCTCGCCCACGCGATTACGGTTGCAGCTTCATCCTGAACCCCACCACGCCGGGCTCCTCCGTCGTCGACACCTCGAAACCGCAGGATTTCGCCAGCGAGATCATCGCGGTGTTCTCGCGCAGCGCCTCGCCGACCATCCACGCGGTGCCGCGCGATCGCGCGTAGTCGATGATACGCGCCATCATCAGCCGCCCGAGCCCCTTGCCCTTCTGATCGGGCCGGACAGCAATCGCGAACTCGGCCGTCTCGTTGTCGGGATCGGCAACCGCGCGCGCCACCGCGAGTGTGTGCGACCGGCCCGATGCGTCGGTGAACGACACGATGAAGGCCATCTCACGGTCGTAGTCGATCTGAGTCATGCGCGCGACTTGCGAATGATCGAAGCTGCGCACGGCACCGAAGAAACGCATCCGCAGATCGTCCGGCGTCATCGCGCCAAGCAGCTCGTTATGCGCTTCTTCGTCTTCCGGACGGATCGGCCGGATCGTCACGGTCTCGCCGCGCCATTCGAGCGTCTGCTCGAGATGGCGCGGATACGGCATGATCGCGAGCCGGCTGCGCCCGGCCGCAAGCGTGATGCGCGGCGCGACCACGTATGCCCGGTCGGACAGCACGCGCAGCGTGACCGACATCGCGACGACCTCGCGCACGTCGCAAACAACTTGCGACAGCGCCGTCAGCGCATCGAGCGTGGGTTCGACGGGCGTGCGGCGCGCATAGGGTGAACGCTCCATCACCGCGCGGGCGAGCACCGTATTCAGCGGTGGCAGCCCGTACACGACGAAAGGCGCCGATACGCCGTCGGTCGGCGGCACGGCATAACGAAACACCGGGCCGAAGTTCGAATCGTCGTACATGTCGACTGTGACGTCGACGACTCTGGTGCCCACCGGCGCATCGGCCGGCTCGCCGTGCACGCCGAAGTGCGACAACCAGCGCAACGCTGCTTCGCCGGCCAGTTCATGCTCGCCGGCCTCGACCATCCGTCTGGCCTCGGCCTGCGCGGACGCAACGCACTCGGCCGGCTGCAGCGGCGTGCCCTCGGGCGTCTGCATCAGCAACTGCCGCCCGAGGTTGTAGTCGACGAGCCGTGCGTATGCGCGCGCAAGCCGCTGCGGTGTGGTGTGCACCGGAATGCCGTTCGCGTGCAGTGCGTCGCGCGTCGCCGCGTCGACCGCACCGAAGAAACACGCGAGGATGCCGCGGTGCGCGTACTGCCGCGATTCGATCAGCGTGCGCGCGACCGCGTCGGCCGGCGCGCTGTGGGACGTCGAATGCACGACGAACAGCGTGCCCGTTTGCGGAAACGGCGCGAGCGCCTTGATGGCGGCGCCGAAATGCTCGGGGCGCGCATCGTCGCCGAGCGTCAGCGGATTGCCGGGCCCGCGGAGATGCGGCAGCGCGGTCGCGACCGCCGACGTTGCCTCGGCCGGCCAGTCGACCAGCACGTCGCGCACCTCCGCGACCGCATCGACCGCGAGTTTCGCGACGCCTGCGTCGCTCGTCACGAGTGTGGCCGCGCCGCGCGCGGTGACGCGCCCGACGCCGAGCGTCTCGATCTCGTCGAGCAGATCGTCGAGTGCATCGACACGCACCATCCCCGCACGCTGGAACGCCGCCGTGTAAAGCGCATCACCGGGATCGGCGCGCCCGGTGCGCAGCGCGAGCACCGGTTTGTTGCGCGCCGCCGCACGCGCTGCCGACATGAACTTGCGCGCGGCACACACGGTGTCGAGCTCGAGCAAGATCGCGCGCGTGCCGGGATCGCTCGCGAGGTAGTCGAGCACATCGCCTGCATCGACGTCGGCCTCGCTACCCAACGCGACGACATGTGAAAAGCCGAGGCCTCGTGCATCGGCCCAGCCGAGTACCGCATTCGTCAGCGCGTTCGATTGCGACACCCAGGCGACGCCACCCGATCGCACCGTATAGGCTGGCGCGCCGAAATGCGCATGCCGCGCGGGCGACAGCACGCCGAGACTGCCGGGCCCGACGATACGGAGCACGAACGGCTTCGCGGCCTTGAGCGTGCGATCGAGCGCGGCGCGGTCGGCGTCGGTGCGCGCCTCACCGACAATCACCGCGACACGCGTGCCGATCTCGCCGAGCTTGCGCACGATGCCGGCCCATGTGGCAGGCGGCGTGCAGATCACGGCGACCGAGGGCGGGGCGGGCAGCCGTTCGACATCGGCCACGACCGAGTACCCGTTCAGCTCGTGATACTTCGGATTGACGGGCCACACGGGCCCCTCGAACGCACCGTCGAGCAGGCGCGCCCACACCATCGCACCAATACTGCCCGCGCGCGACGATGCACCGACGACCGCAACGGACCTGGGCTGGAACAACGCATCGAGATGGCGGACGGTCACATCGGCTCCACACGGTAATGGAAAAACGACCCGACCGGCACACGAGCCGAATGGCCGTGCGCCGGTCGACGCGAACTCCAAGCATAGGCGAACCCGATGCGGCTGCCTATATGCCAAACGGCCGACTGTGCGACGCGCATCAATGCCCGCAACATGAGCCGATCACCGACATCGTTGCACGACGCAACGGGCGAAGGCGACACGATGCGCCCATCCGGTCGCCGTTTCAAAGGTGAGGATTTACAGGAGGCATGGTGAGCAAGTTCGGGAATTGCAGGGCACGCAGTGCAAGTACGCGAGAGGTGATCGCAATCGGCGATACGTCTGCACCGCGAAGATCGAGCATGCCAACGCGCGTATGCCGCGAAATTACGGGGTTGTTTACGGGAATTCACGGCGATATCCGGTCGAATCGCGGCGAATTCGCAAAACGATATCCGTTAATCGCGCGGCATCGGTGTTCAACTCGCGGTTTCGAGTCCTGCTGCGACTGCCCAAAAACAAAACGGTGCGACGGCCGCATGGCCGTTCGCACCGTCAGTCAGCGCACGAAAGGTGAGGATTTTCGGGAGTCAGTCCTTGATCAGGAAACGCGCGCGGTTCTTGCCGAGCCATGCCGGCGCCCGCCCGCGACCACTCCACGTTTCGCCCGTCTTCGGGTTCAGGTACTTCGGCGGCAACGGACGCTTCGGCTTCGCGGCAGCAGCGGCGCCGATCGGTCGAAAACCGAGTTCTTCCGCGGTGATGTCGAATTCCTCGATTTTTGCCCGAATGGCGGCAATCGCATCGGCAATCGCCTTTTCGCGTTCCTTGTCGATCTTTTGCTGAAGTCTTTCGAGCTGCGCTGTCAGTTGCCTGTAGGTCGCCATATGGATGGGACTCCGTGAGTGTTATTCATGAAAAATAGCCGACTCCAAGCGAATAGAAAAGCGTCTCACCCGATTACGGTCTCTTTATCCGATCATGTCGGGATCAATAACCGCTTTTCTTCTTGCATGCGAAGAGAAGATTTCGCATTGCGTCATCGGTCGATTGCTGAAGGACGTCGAATTCACCGTTGCAGATGGCTCGGGCATTGTCCGTGCAATTGCTCCAGTCGCTACCGGTGCACTGCACCTGCGTGGTCGGGCGCCCATCCGAAGTGAACAGTGGCGCCCCGCCGCCGCACCCGCCGAGCCCCGCAACGAGGGCCAACAATCCGGCCCGACGCCAATGCATTCGAGGCCACCGACAGACCGACGCAAGCATGTGTTTCATTGTTCTTTCCGTCAACCGATTTTTTAATGCCGCGAGTATGCCATGCACCGCCGTCAGTCGTTCAGTCAGGCGCCCGGTCGGGCCGTCCGCGCGTCTTGTACGGCACGGCCCGGTGCGGATCGTCGGTGATGCGAACGAACACCTGCTCGACGTCGGGAAGCGCGCCGAGTTCGCGCTCCAGCGCCTGCCGATCGAATGCCGGATCGGCACACCCTTCGACATAGATGAAGCGCCGCTGCACGGTGATCCACAGGCTCGTGCCCTGCAGACGATCGGTGCCCGCGAAATGCGCTTTCGCCGCCTCGGCAATCGGCGCGTCATACATATACGAATTCGGTTTCGTGCAGCGGTGGGCGAGCCAGCAGGTGGTCCCGCGCTCGACGCGGTAATGCGCGTCGTCTTCCATCTCGGCGCGCGTCATCCACGGGCCGAGCGGCAGCGGGCATTCGGCGAAGCCTCGCGACAGTGCGACGAACGGATCGTTGTACCAGTTGCGTCGCACCGCGGGTGTGTCCGCGTCACCCGCCTGTGCGAGCGAGGACGTCACTACCAGTACGGCCAGCCATCCGGCAATTGCGATTCGCTTCATCGTCGTCTCCTGTCGGGCACTTCACCGGTGCCGTTCCTCATGTCCGGGCGCATCCACCGTCGCTTGCTACCGGGCGATCCCGAGCGCCGTCAGTTTCTTGTACAGCGTCGCCCGGCCAATGCCGATGCGCGCGGCCGCTTCGACCACCTTCCCGTCGCATGCCGCAAGCGCGTCGGTCAGAAACTGACGCTCCCACGCGGCCAATGCATCGGTATACGAAACGACCGGCGCACCAGGCGCCCCCGCTGCATCGCCCGCATCCCGGCCGACCGGCGACGGAGCAGCCCGCGTGCCCGCCGGCACGCTATCCGGCACCACGCGCACCGGCCCGAGGAACGGCGCGAGCGCACCCGCGTCGATCACCGAGCGATCCGACAGCATCAGCGCACGCTCGAGCGTGTTGCGCAGCTCGCGTACGTTGCCCGGCCACGGGTACGCGCACAGCATCCGCAGCGCATCGTCGGTCAGTTCGCAGTGCGCAGCGCGACCGTGCTGCGCGGCCAGCTCCTCGAGCGTCGCGTAGACGAGCGCCGCGATGTCGGACGCGCGTTCGCGCAACGGCGGCGCATGAATCGTCAGCACATTGAGCCGGTAATAGAGATCCGCGCGAAAACGGCCGGCCTCGACCAGCGCGGGCAGGTCAGCCGACGTCGCGGCGATGATCCGCACGTCGGCACGCACGATCCGGTTCGAGCCGACCGGTTCGAACTCCTTGTCCTGCAATACGCGCAGCAGCTTGCCCTGCAGCGGCAGCGGCATGTCGCCGATCTCGTCGAGAAACAGCGTGCCGCGATCGGCCAGCTCGAACTTGCCGACGCGTCCCTTGCGATCGGCACCGGTATACGCGCCCGGCGCCGCGCCGAAGAATTCGGTTTCGAGCAGCGTGTCGGGAATCGCGGCCACGTTGACGGTCACGAGCGGCTGGAGCGCGCGCGCCGACGCCGCGTGAATCGCATGCGCGAGCAGTTCCTTGCCGGTGCCCGTCTCGCCGAGCAGCAGCACCGGCGAATCGACCTGTGCGGCGCGCCGCGCCTGCCGCTTGGTTTCGAGGCTTGCGGCGCTCGTGCCGACGAAACTCGCGAACGTGTATTTCGCACGGCGTGCCTGCGCGAGCGAACGCTGCGTCGCGATCAGCTGCTGCTGAAGCTGCGCGTAGCGGGAAAAGATCGGCGTGAGCGTCTTCAACTGGTCGAACAGTGCGAAGCCGATCGCGCCGACCGTCTCGCCCGCCTCGTTCTTCAACGGCAGGCGTGTGACGACGAGCGGCTCGCGGCCCGTCTCCATGATGTCGAGCAGGATCGGCTGTCCGGTCGACACGACCTCACGCATCAGGCTGTTCGGAATCACCGCCTCGCAGTCGAGGCCGACCGCCTGCTGCGGATCGGCGAACCCGAAGCGCGCCGCATAACGCTCGTTCATCCACACGACGCGTGCGTCGCGATCGACGACCACCGTGCCCGCGCTCGAATCCTCGAAAGTCCGAAACAGCGACTCGGCGGCGCGCCGCAGCACATCGCCGTAATTGACGGGCAGGCGGGCCCAGTCGTTCATCATCGTGTCGTTGTCTCCGCGTATGCTTGGCCGGATATCTCCGGAACGAGACGCAGTATCTCATTTCGGAGACATCCCGGAATGCCTTGTCCGGGAAAGCCCTGCCCGATTCAGAGGGCGGTCTTGGCGGCCGAATCGTCTCCCGATGGAGACGATTTATGTAGAATCTTCAGACATTGGCCGGCGCGGGCCCGCCAGCCAGCGCCGGATCCACGTCCGGCGGCGCAATCCGGCCGATGGCACGAAACCTGCACGAACCTGAGCCGGTTCGCGGCGCGTCCCGCGATCGAACAACAACCAAAGCCATTCCAAGCTATTAGGAGACTCCCTTGTCTTTCGTGATCGTCCTTGCCGCGCTGGCGTTCCTGATGTTCGCCGCGTATCGCGGCTACAGCGTGATCCTGTTCGCGCCGATCGCCGCGCTCGGCGCGGTCCTGCTGATCGAACCCGCCGCCGTCGCACCGGTCTTCTCCGGCATCTTCATGGAGAAAATGGTCGGCTTCGTCAAACTGTATTTCCCGGTCTTCATGCTCGGCGCCGTGTTCGGCAAGGTGATCGAACTGTCCGGATTCTCCGAGTCGATCGTCCATGCCGCGATCCGCTACATCGGTCGTTCGCGTGCGAATGCGGTGATCGTCGCGGTGTGCGCGCTGCTCACCTATGGCGGCGTGTCGCTGTTCGTCGTGGTGTTCGCCGTGTATCCGTTCGCGGCCGAACTCTATCGCCAGAGCAATATTCCGAAGCGGCTGATGCCCGGCGCGATCGCGCTCGGTGCGTTCTCGTTCACGATGGATTCGCTGCCCGGCACGCCGCAGATCCAGAACATCATCCCGACCACGTTCTTCAAGACGACCGCCTGGGCCGCACCCGCGCTCGGCACGATCGGCTCGCTGTTCATCATCATCGTCGGCCTCTCGTATCTGGAATGGCGCCGCCGTTCGGCGATGGCGAAGGGCGAAGGCTACGGCACGTCGCTCGTCAACGAGCCGGAGCGCGTCGAAGCGACGGCACTGCCGCATCCGGCGCTGGCGATCCTGCCGCTGATCCTCGTCGGCGCATCGAACTTCACGTTCACGAAACTGATTCCGCAGTGGTACGGCGCCGCGTCGTACACGGTCGCGCCGGACGTGCTGCCCGGCGTGCACACGCCGGTCACGACGTCGATCAAGACCGTCGTCGCGATCTGGTCGGTCGAGGCCGCGCTGCTGCTCGGCATCGTGCTGGTCGTGCTGACCGCATTCAAGCGCGTCAGCGACCGCTTCGCGGCCGGTTCGAAGGCCGCCGTCGGCGGCGCGCTGCTCGCCGCGATGAACACGGCGTCGGAATACGGTTTCGGTGGCGTGATCGCCGCGCTGCCGGGCTTCCTCGTCGTCAGCGACGCGCTGAAGAGCATTCCGAACCCGCTGGTGAACGCGGCTGTGTCGGTCAGCTCGCTCGCCGGCATCACCGGTTCGGCGTCGGGCGGCATGAGCATCGCGCTCGCCGCGATGTCGGACCTGTTCATCAAGGGCGCGCAGGCCGCCAACATTCCGATGGACGTGCTGCACCGGGTCGTCGCGATGGCCAGCGGCGGCATGGACACGCTGCCGCACAACGGCGCGGTCATCACGCTGCTCGCGGTCACGGGCCTCACGCACCGCGAGTCGTATCGCGACATCTTCGCGGTCACCGTGATCAAGACGCTCGCGGTGTTCTTCGTGATCGCCGTGTACTACACGACGGGCCTCGTGTAAGCCCCGCATCGGGCGGCGTTCCGAACGCCGCCGCACCTCGTCCGGCCGCATCGCGGCGGCCGGCGCACCTTCCTTCCTCTGCACGCCAGGGCTGGGCAACCGGCCCGGCATCGTCGAAGCAGGCAGCGCAACGCGGGTCGCGACGCGCCGCACCTTCCCGACACCTCCGCGCGCAAACCGGGGCGGATCGCAGGGGTTCTCATCCGCCGGTTCGTCCCCCGCCCGACCGGAGCCGCTCGGCGCTACCTCGCCGCACGGCCCGGACGGCCCGACGCCCGTCACGCACCGCCATCCGGCACCGTCCACGTCCACGTCCACGTCCACGTCCGCCATCCATTGTTACCAGCGGCAGAACACTGCGTTGGGCGCGACCGCATTTTTCGCGCGCGTGGCCGGGCCTACACTGCTTTCAACCGCCGCCGCTCCGTCGAACGAAGGCCGGCAGCACAGTTGGAAACATGGAGGTCACGATCATGAAGCGCCTGATTCACGCAGTTGCCGTTGCCCTGGCCGTATCCGCGCCGCTCGCCGCGCAAGCGCAGTCGAACCCGCCGCTCACGCGCGCGCAGGTTCACGCCGAAGTGAAGGCGCTCAAGCAGGCCGGCTTCCAGCCGAGCGATTGGTTCTACCCGGCCAGCATCGTTTCCGCCGAAGCGAAGATCGCCCATCAGCAGCGTGCCGGGTATGGCAGCGACCAAGGTGCATCGTCGGAGTCGAGCCACTAATCGCCGTCACGACGCGGCCGTCCCGTCCGGCCGCTTCCGCGCAAGCCATCACGCCTTCACCGGCTCGATCAGTTTCGCGCATGCCGCTGCCTGCGGATCGCCCGCAGGCAACTTCGCGCACACCCCGTCGAACTGCTTCACGACCGACCTGACCGACGCATCGTGCGCGCCGCCGCCGCGCCAGCGATTCAGTTGCGTGACGACCTTGGTCAGCGCGCGCAGGTTCGCCCCATAAAACGCATCCTTGGTCTTGCCGGCCTGCGCGAGCACGCTCGCGGCGATCGCTTCGATCCGCGCCGAATCGTCCGGCGCCAGCGCGACCGCATTCGCGAAATAGGTCGCACCCCAGCGCAGCTTCGTTGCCGGGCCGCTCGCCGAGTCGTACGCCTTCCGGTACCAGTCAAGCGCCGCGGCCTTGTCGCCGCGCGCCTTCGCATTCGCCGCCAGTCCCGACATGAAGTAGTACGGCGTCGCCGAACGCGGCAACTCGGCCTTCAGCAAGACGTCGGATTCGTCGTACAGCCCGGCGTCGGTCAGCGTGTCCGCCGCTTCGCTGACGAGCGCCTGCCGCTCGTACGCGTTCGCGGCGCCCTGCACCGATGCCGCGATCTGCTTGCGTGCGGTATCGACCAGCGCCGGCGCGGCGAGCGGCGCGCCGTCGTGCGCGTCGCCGCGCGCGAGCAGCACGCGGCCGTGCAGCGCCATCAGACGGTCGATTGACGACAGCGTCGTATCGGTCGACAGGCGCGCGAGCGCCGTGTCGTACGCGCCGCGCAGCTTCGTGCGCTGCGCGGCGTCGGCGCCGAGGTACGCGACCACGCGCGCGGGCGCTGCGACGAGCACGTCCGAATCGGCGCGCACCAGCGCCGGCTCGCGCAGCACCGCACGCAGCGCGTCGACGAGCGCCGCCTTGTCGAGCGCGCCGGCCTGCGCGGGATCGTCCGATGCCGCCACCACCGCCGACTTCAGCGCGAACCGCGCGGCGTCCGCCTTCGCGCCGGCCGCACGCGCACGTTGCGACAGCGTCTGCAGCGTCACCGCGACACGGTCGGACGGCACCGGCAGCGCGCCGTCGGTGTCCCAGGAATAGTCGGCCAGCAGATGCCATTCGGCCGGCGTCAGCGCCGCGCCGTTGTTCAGCGCGGTCGCGAGCGTCTGCCGCACCGGATGCGCGGCCGTCATCCCGAGCGACAGCGCCTGCATGTAGCGTTCGAGATCGGCCTCGCCCGGCAGCCGCGTCACTTCGGTGCCGTCCGGGCGGAACAGGATCATCGTCGGATAGCCGTGTACCTTGAAGCGCTCGCCGAGCTTCTGCGCGCTTTCGGTGTCGCCGTCGAGATATACGGGCACGAAGAACGACGAGCGGGTCTTGAACGCCTGCTGGCTGAAGATCGTCGACTTCACCTGGTTGCACGACGGACACCACACGGCGCCCCAGTACAGCAGCAGCGGCTTGCCGGTGCGCTTCGCGAGCGCGAACGCGGCATCGACGTCGCCCTGCTGCCAGGCGATGCCGGGCGGCAGATGCGCGCCGTCGGGCGATGCGTTCGCCGCCGGGGCGCCCGCGGGCGCGGCAGCGGCAAGCGCCGCACTGGCGGCAGCGAACAGGCAGGCGGCGGTGAGATTGCGAAGAGCGGTTTTCATCGAAGCGGGTTCCGTTGAACAAGACGGTTTCAGGGAGATGCCGCGCACGCAACGAGGGCCGTGAAGCGATGACGATGAGGCCGGCCGACATGCAGCGCAGCGCATGTATCGATACGGAAAAGCGAAGCCGGCCGCAGCGACCGGCACATCGTTCGACGATACGACGGGTACAACCGAAGGAAAACGAACGAATTCTCGATTGAATATGACGCGCGGCGTCGCGGCCGCGTGCCGTCACGTCCGCGACGGCCGGTCCTTCACTGCGGCGCCTTGATCCGGGCCATGTGATACACCGACGCATGCACGCCGTCGCGCAACGCGTAATCCGGCGATTCGCCCTCGATGCGGAAACCGTGTTTCTCGTAGAGCGCGATCGCCGCGCGGTTGTCGGTGAACACGGTCAGCTCGAGACGCGTGATGTTCAGCCAGTTCTCCGCGAGATCGATCGCGGCCGCGAGCAGCCGGCCGCCGATGCCGCGCCCGTGACGGGCCGCGTCGACCATCATGCCGAGCGCCGCCGCGTGGCGCCGGCGCGGATTCGGCTCGGGATGCAGGCCGAGATGGCCGACCACCGTGCCGTCGATTTCGGCAACGAGGCTCACGCCGTGCTCGCGCACGTTGTCGAGCCGCTTCTGCCATTTTTCGAACGACGGAAACGGATGCTGCAACGTATTCATGTACACCGCAGGATGCGCGGCAATCTGTCGGATCGCGTCGACGTCGTGCGTCTCGCTGTGCCGGATCGTGATATCGGTCATGGGTGGGCCGGTTCCGAAATGTCGCGCCGAAGGCGCGGACTGCGCAGGCGCGCAGCAACGCATCGAGCTTAGCCGATTTCACGCATTTGAAACACGGGTGTCACGCCGTTGCACGTCAGGTTGTATCCGCAACGAAGCGTGCTCGCGCGATCCCCGCGAATCCGGAAAATTCTGACCGGTCACGCGTGCGGCGATCGGTAATTTCTTACCGTTTTCAGCCTCGCATCGCGCTCGAACTAATCGTTGCGCACGCAACGTCATGTGCGCGACATGCGATGTCATTTCTTCATCACGTCGACGTCATGTCGCCTCCCTAGACTGGGCGCCGCTCCAGCCCGGCACGCCCCGGTCCGGTGTGTGCAGACACCTGCCCCGCGCATCACGAGCACGCGGCGCGCAGGATCGCGACGGCGGCCGCGCCATCCGCGCGACGTCGCGCATCGCGCATCGCACATCGCACATCGCCGCGATACGCGTCCGATGCCCCGAACGCGCACGCATCGCCGATCGTCCCGGGGCGCGACGATGCCCGGTCACCGCCAGACGAACTCGCGAACGCTCCCACCTTCACAGGATCCAAACACCATGACGTCACGCCGCAAATTCCTCCAGCAGACCGCCGGTTCCGGCCTCGCCGCCGCCGCGCTGTCCGCGTTTCCGCCGAGCATCCGCCGCGCGCTCGCCATTCCCGCCTTCCACGAAACGGGGACCATCAAGGACGTCAAGCACGTCGTGTTGCTGATGATGGAGAACCGCGCGTTCGACGGCTACTTCGGCACGTTCAAGGGCGTGCGCGGTTACGGCGACCGCTTCGCGGTGCCGTCGCCGAACGGCCGCGACGTGTTCTACCAGACCTACACGAAAACGACGCCTGCGACCACCTTCACGCCGTACCACCTCGATGCGAGCCAGGGCAACGCGCAGCGCGCGGGCGGCACGCCGCATACGTGGGCCGACGCGCAGGCCGCGTGGGACCACGGCCGGATGAACCGCTGGCCCGACGCGAAGACGCCGCTGTCGATGGGCTATTACGACGCGGCCGAGGTGCCGTTCCAGCGCGCGCTCGCCGACGCGTTCACGCTCTGCGACCACTATCACTGCGGGATGCACACGGGCACCATCGCGAACCGGCTGTTCTTCTGGAGCGGCACCAACGGCCCGAACGGCATCAGCCCGGCCGACGGCAGCCGCGTGAAGGTCGCCGCGCTGAACAACCAGTTCAACGGCGGCAACGACATCGGCCCGTCGAGCCAGGGCTGGACGTGGACGACCTACGCCGACCGGCTGCAGCAGGCCGGCGTGAACTGGAAGGTCTACCAGAGCCTGATCGACAATTTCGGCTGCAACGAGATGATGAGCTTCCGCCACTGGCGCGCGGCCATCGAGCAGATGCCGGCCGCACGCCGGCCCGCGTACGTCGCGTCGACGGACATCACGCAGCCGGTGACGGCGGCCGGCGCGTTCTACGATCCGGCGATCGACGATCCGTTGAGCCCGCTCGCGAAGGGCTTCGGCAACACGATGCCGTACGGCTTTCTCGAAACGTTCCGCGACGACATCCGCAACGGCAAGCTCCCCGAGGTGTCGTGGATCATCCCGCCGTCCGCGTACAGCGAGCACCCGGGGCCGTCGAGCCCCGCTCAGGGCGCGTGGTACGTGCAGGCGGTGCTCGACGCACTGACCGCGAATCCGGACGTGTGGAGCAAGACCGTCCTGCTGATCAACTACGACGAGAACGACGGCTTCTTCGACCACATGCCGTCGCCGGCCGTGCCGTCGCGCAACGCGGACGGCTCGCTCGCGGGCGGCCATACGCTGGCGGCTGCCGATGTCGCCGTCGAGTACCACGACTTCGCGCCGGCCACGTCGAGCCAGCCGGGGGCCGACGGCCGGCCGTACGGGCCGGGCCCGCGCGTGCCGATGTGGGTCGTGTCGCCGTGGAGCCGCGGCGGCTGGGTCAACTCGCAGGTGTTCGACCATACGTCGACGCTGCTTTTCCTCGAGAAGCGCTTCGGCGTCGTCGAGCCGCAGATCAGCGCATATCGCCGCGCGGTGTGCGGCGACCTGACGAGCGCGTTCAACTTCCGCGCGCCGAACGACGAACCGCTGCCGACGCTCGCGGGCCGCACGACGAAAAGCCAGGTCGACGCGCTGAGCACCGCGCAGCAGGCCGCGCCGAAGATCACGCCGCCGGCCACGCCGTCGCCGCCTGCACAGGCCACCGGCGTGCGCCCGTCGCGCGCGTTGCCGTACGAGCTGCATGCGAGCGCGCAGGTCGATGCCGGCAAGGGCACCGTCACGCTGAAGTTCGCGAACACGGGCCGCGCGGCCGCGGTGTTCCACGTCTACGACAAGCTGCATCTCGACCGCGTGCCGCGCCGCTACGTCGTCGAACCAGGCAAGGCGCTGCGCGGCGACTGGGCGGCGCTGGCCGACGACGGCGGCAAATATGACCTGTGGGTGCTCGGCCCGAACGGCTATCACCGCCGCTTCACCGGCGATCTGGCCCGGCTGACCGGCGCACGCACGCCGCATCCGGAAATCCGGGTCGGCTATGCGGGCGCGAGCGGCAACCTGCATCTGCGGCTGCGCAACGACGGCGGCAGCACGGTGCGCTTCACGGTGAAGTCGAACAAGGTGTACGGCCAGTTGTCCGGCCGCGGCGCGACCGACGATCGCGGGCACGGCAACGACACGGGCACGACGTGGACCGTCGCGGTACACGCCGGCGGCCAGTCGGAACTGCACTGGAACCTCGACTCGACCGGCCACTGGTACGACTTCGTCGTCACCGCCGACAGCGACGCGAGCTTCTCGCGCCGCGTGGCCGGCCGCGTCGAAACGGGTCGCCACTCGGTCAGCGACCCGGCGATGGGGTTCGCCGACCGCTTCTGACGGCACCTGCGCCCGCCCGGCCCGAGCACCGGCCGGGCGCCTGGCGCGGCGCGGTCCGATCCGGCTGAAACGCCCGCCCGGCGCGGCTCAAACATCAGAAGGATGGGTGGTGCAGCCCTCATTTCATGTCCACGAAAATGCTCCGTGTTGCGGCCCGTTCGCGTTAAACTTCGTCAAGCTGCATTCAACAACGACATCTTCGCCAATCTGGCACACACGACACGAGGATAGGTTCGATGCGCACTACCGGCTCATCCGGGGCAATGACCCTGCTCACCGAACACGACCCGGCCGACGGCCGCGAACTGCGCTCGCTCAGGCTCGAATCGACCGCCGACGGCAAGAGCGTGCTGCTGATCGAGATCGACGAACGCAAGCCCGGCATTCACCGCGAGGTCCGCTACGAGATCACGCCGGCCGAACTGATCGCCGCGATCCGCTCGCACGGCGCCGAGCTGCCCGGAGAAAACCACGGCGCCGCCTCGCTCGCCCGCTCCTCTTCCTGATGTCCGACGGTGAGCCACGTGCAACGCACTGGCTCACCGTTCTGTCCGCATTTCCCTGCCGCCGTCAGGCGCTTTCCGTCATTCCCCTCCGCCCGGTTGAAAATGGCCGATAATCGGCCAATCCGCGCATCTTCCTCACGCGCTTCCTTTTCGGCCAGCCGTCATGCTCCGTGACCTCGTCGCCCAATACGGGCCGCTTCTCGTCTTCGCCAATGTACTCGCGGCGGCCATCGGCCTGCCCGTGCCCGCGATGCCGACGCTCGTGCTGTTCGGTGCGATGGCCGCGATGCATCCGGCGATGATCGGCTCGCAGCTCTTGACGGTGCTGGCGCTGTCGGTCCTCGGCGCGCTGATCGGCGACACGGCGTGGTACGTCGCCGGGCGGCGCTACGGCGGCACGACGCTCAAGACGATCTGCCGGCTGTCGCTGTCGCGCGATACCTGCGTGAGGAAAACCGAACGCTTCTTCGGCCGCTACGGCGTGCGCGTGCTCGCGGTCGCCCGCTTCATTCCGGGGCTGTCGCTCGTGTCGGTGCCGATGGCCGGCGCGCTCGGCACGCGCTATCGCACGTTCGCCGGCTACGATGCGCTCGGCGCCGCGCTGTGGACGACCGTCGGGCTCGTCGCGGGGCTCGTGTTCTACCGGCAGATCGACTGGCTATTCGCCGGCGCGAGCCGGCTCGGCCGCGCGGTGCTGCTGGTGATCGTCGCGCTGCTGGCCGTCTATGCTGCCGTGCGCTGGATGCGCCGCCGCGCGCTGATCCGCCAGCTCGCGAGCGCGCGGATCGGCGTCGACGAGCTCGACCTGCTGCTGCGCGACGCGGCCGCGCCGGTGGTGCTCGACGTGCGTTCGCCCGAGCACCGCAAGCTCGACCCGTTCACGATTCCTGGTGCGCAATTCGCGGACGAGCGGCACATCGAGGACATCGTTGCGCGCTACCCGTTCTCGCAGAAGTTCGTCGTGTATTGCTCGTGCCCGAACGAAGTGACGGCCGCGCTGATGGCCAAGCGCCTGCTCGATGCAGGCTTCACCGATGCGCTGCCGCTGCGCGGCGGCCTCGACGCCTGGCGCGACACGGGCCGGCAGCTCACGTCGCTGGTGGAAGACATCCCCGCCGCGAACGATCCGGTGGCGGGGTTGCACAAGCCGGCCTGATCGAGCTGATCGCAGGCCGGCCGCGCGAGACGAACAGTTTCGAAGGGGGCGTTGCGCCCCCCTCCGATCAGAACGCGTGCAGCGGCACGTTCACGACCAGGCGGTATTCCTTGTTGGTCGCGTCCGAGTAGTGCGCGGAACCGTTGTGCCACATCGCGATGAACGTGACCTTCGTGTCCTTCAGCTTGCCGCTCTGGAACGTGTACGACGGGATGAAGCCGAACTCGTGGTGACGGCCCTGCACCGGTGCGCCGTTGCTCCAGTAGATGCTCGACTTGCTCGGATCCGCCGCCGCGCCCGCGCTCGCATCCGCGCCCCAGCCCGTCACGCCCCATACCATCGCCTTGAAGCCCGGCAGGCCCGCTTCCTTGCCGTAGAACGTGTAACGCAGCTGCAGCGACTTTTCGTGCGGCGCGTTGTAGTCGACGTCCATCGAGTTGGTCAGGAAGATGCCGTTGGTTTCATTGAGGTAGTCGAAGAACTGGTCGCCGAGCACTTGCTGATAACCGAGCAGCAGTTCGTGCGGACCGTGTTGCGCGGCCAGCGACAGGCTGTACGCGTTGTTGTTGATCTTGCCCTGCAGCGCGTCACCCGTATCGTGCGTCGAGTAAACGTTACCAAAGCCGGTCCACTTGATCGACTTCACATCGCCGATGCTGTGCTTCACCGACGCGTAGTACTGGTGCCACACGTCATCGGCCTGGTTCGCATACAGCGCGACTTCGCCGTTCTCCGAATAGTCCCACGTGCCGCCGACGTAGGTCAGGCGATTGATGCGCGTGCCGCCATACTGCGTCGTGAGGTTGGTGAGCGTCGTGTGGCCGCGCGCATCGGTCTTCGTGAAGCTGCCGGCCTCGAGCATCACGTTCTTGAATTCGTTGCTGACGATCGTCGCGCCGAGAAACGTCGGCGGCAGCGCGCGGTTGTCATGCTGCTCCATGAACGGATTGTCGACGGCCTGCAGACCGTACTTGACCACCGTGTTCGAGATGCGCGCCTTCACGTCGTAGATGCCCGGATAGGCCCACGCGAGCTGGTTCGAACCGCCGCCACCCTTCGCGATGTGCACCATGCTGCCGGCGCCGGCGCCGCCGTCGAGCTTCAGCGCCGCATACAGCGACGCGTCGAAACCGATGCCGATCAGGCCGGTCGTGTAGCCCGACTCGAAGTTCGCCATCGCGCCCTGGACCCACGCGTGACGATGCGGTCCGCCCTTGTTGTCCAGCGTGTCCGCATAGTTGCGGAACAGGAAGTTCAGGTGGCTGTCGGCAATGAAGCCGTTCGACTTCGACTGCGCCGAAGGCTCATCGGGCGGCGTGACGGCCTGGTTCGCCTCGGCGTTGATAATGGCGTTCGGGGTCGTTGCCTGCGCAACCGACGTGCTTGCGCCGGCGGACGGCGCGGCCTGCGCGACCGTCAGCGGTGCGGGGGCCGCGTCGTCGGCGTGCGCGACACCGCTCAGCGATACGCCGGCAAGCGCAGGCAAGCCCCATGCAAGCAGCATCTTCGATGCCGTCCCGATCGTCTTTTGCTTTTTCATCGTCATTCTCGTCTTGTGTTGATGTCGTCCACGCCGGTTGCGATCCGCTTCCAGCCCCCCGGCGAGCCCGGTTAAGGACGCGCCTTTACCCGCGACGCGAAGATCGTTCGCGCCGCACCCTACCCCTGTTGACCTGCCTGGTTATGTTTGCTGCGTCACTTCACGCCGCCACGCCCGCCCGGATGCACGCGACACGCGCCGCCGAGCCGTGCCGCACTTCCGGCAGCGGCACGTCCTGCGCACACGCGTCGATCGCGACCGGGCAGCGCGTGCGAAACGCGCAGCCGGACGGCGGGTTGAGCGGCGACGGCATCTCGCCCGCCAGCAGCATCGGACGGCGAGCACGCTCGCGCGCCGGCTCCGGCGTCGGCGCCGCATCGAGCAGCGCCTTCGTGTACGGGTGCTGCGGCACGCCGTACACGTCATGCCGCGTGCCGAACTCCATCACGCGGCCGAGATACATCACGAGCACGCGCTGGCTGATGGCCTTCACCACCGCCAGGTCGTGCGCGACGAACAGATAGGACAACGACAGTTCGCGTTGCAGATCGCGCAGCAGGTTCACGATCTGCGCCTGGATCGACACGTCGAGTGCCGATACGGGCTCGTCGCAGATCACGAGCTTCGGCTCGCCGATCAACGCGCGCGCGATACCGACGCGCTGGCACTGTCCGCCCGAAAATTCGTGGGGGTAGCGCAGCAGGTGATGCGCGTTCAGGCCGACACGCTCGAGCATCGTGACCACGCGGCGCCGCACTTCGGCGCGGCCAAGGCCGGCGTGGTGCGTGACGAGTGGCTCCGCAACGATCTGTTCGATCGTCATGCGCGGATCGAGCGACGCGAGCGGATCCTGGAAGATCATCTGCACTTCGCGGCGCATCGCGGTGCCGCGCAGGTGATCGGGCGCGACGGCTTCGCCGCGCCAGCGCACCGTGCCGGCCGTCATCGGCACGAGGCCGATCAGCGCCCGCGCGAGCGTCGACTTCCCGCAGCCCGACTCGCCGACGAGCCCGACCGTCTCGCCGCGCTTCACGTCGAACGACACGCCGTCGACCGCGCGCAGCGTGCCCTTGGGCGACCACGGATAGCCGCCGAGCGGCACGCGGAAATGCACCTTCAGATCCTCGACGGACAGCAGCGTGTCGCCCGTCGCGCCGGCATTGCGGCGTTCATCGACGCTCATCGCAGACCTCCCGTCAGATCGGCCAGCGGCCGGTGGCACGCGCGCACCGCGCCCGCGACGCCATAGGTTTCGAGCGCGGGGCGCGCCGCACCGCAGCGCGCCTCCGCATACGTGCAGCGTTTCGCGAACGCGCAGCCGGCCGGTGCGGTGCCAGGCATCGGCGGATTGCCGGGAATCGCGACGAGCGGCGCATCGTCGGCGTCGGTCAGGCGCGGCAGCGCGTTGAGCAGACCGATCGTGTACGGATGCGACGGCGCCGCGAAGATCGATTCGGCCGGCGCGTATTCGACGGTGCGGCCCGCATACATGACCATCACGTCGTCCGCGAGGCCTGCGACCACGCCCATGTCGTGCGTGATCAGCACGATCGCGGTGCCGCGCTCGCGGTTCAGCTCGCGCAGCAGATCGATGATCTGCGCCTGCACGGTCACGTCGAGCGCGGTGGTCGGCTCGTCGGCGATCAGGATTTCCGGCTCTGACAGGAGCGCCATCGCGATCATCACGCGCTGGCGCATGCCGCCGGAGAATTCGTGCGGATACATGCGGATGCGGCGCGCCGCATCCGGAATGCGCACCGACTCGAGCGCCTCGATCGCGCGCCTGGTCGCCTCCTTGCGCGACAGCTTGCGATGCAGTTGCAGCGTCTCGGTCATCTGCCGCTCGATCGTCAGGAACGGATTGAGCGACGTCATCGGATCCTGGAAGATCATCGCGATCCGGTCGCCGCGCACCGCGTTCAGCGCGCGCGTATCCATCTCGAGCAGGTTGTCGCCGCGATAGCGCGCGGCGCCCGTCGTCGTGCCGTTGCCGGCCAGGAGGCCGAGCAGCGCCATCACGGTCTGGCTCTTGCCCGAGCCCGATTCGCCGACGATGCCGAGCGTCTTGCCGGCTTCGAGCGAGAACGACACGCCGCTCACGGCGTCGATCGGCGGCGCGTCCTTGCGCGTGAAGCGCACGCCGAGGTTGTCGACTTCGAGTAATGCAGTCATCTCAGCGATCCTTCGGGTCGAGCGCGTCACGCAGGCCGTCGCCAACGAAGTTCACGCAGTAGAGCGTCACGCACAGCATGACGGCCGGAGCCAGCAGCAGCCACGGCATCGATTCGAGTTTCTGCGCGCCGTCCTGGATCAGCACGCCCCAGCTCGTCATCGGTTCCTGCACGCCGAGGCCCAGGAACGACAGCACCGATTCGGTCAGCACGATGTTCGGCACCGAAACAGTTGCATACACAACGACCACGCCAAGCAGGTTCGGCACGACGTGGCGCACCACGATCGATGCCGGCGACACGCCGATCGCGCGCGCCGCGTCGACGAACTCGCGGTTGCGCAGCGACAGCGTCTGACCGCGCACGACGCGCGCCATGTCGATCCACGAGAACGCGCTGATGGTCAGCACGACCAGCATGAACGAGCGGCCGAACAGGGTCATCATCAGGATCGCGATCAGCAGGTACGGGATCGCGTACATCATGTCGACGACGCGCATCATCGCGGAGTCGACACGGCCGCCCGCAAAACCGGCGGTCGCGCCCCACGCGACGCCGAACAGGCCGGACACCAGCGTGCCGAGCAGGCCGACCTCGATCGACACGCGGCCGCCAATCAGCGTGCGCACGAGCAGGTCGCGGCCGAGCTCGTCGGTGCCGAACCAGTGCTGGTTCGCGAGCGTCGGCGGCAGGCTGATCGCGCCCCAGTCGCTCGCGGCGGGATCGGCGGCGAGCAGCCACGGGCCGACGAAACACGCGAGCGTGATGAGCGCGAGCAGCACGAGGCTGAACACGGCCGCGCGGTTGTGAAGGAAGCGCGCGAACGCGAGCGCGAGCGGCGAGCGCGAACGCGGCGGCGAATCGGTCTGCACGGGCAGGCCGACGACGGGAGTAGTCGGAGTCATCGCGGTGCCTCGCTCAATAACGGATGCGCGGATCGAGCCACGCATACGCGAGGTCGACCAGCAGGTTGAACAGCACCGCGCAGACGGTGGTCAGCACGACGAGGCCGAGCACGAGCGTGTAGTCGCGGTTGATCGCGCCGTTCACGACGAGCTGCCCGAGCCCCGGCAGCGCGAACACCGATTCGGTGACGACGGCCGCCGTGATCGACGTGATGCAGACCGTGCCGAACAGCGACACGACCGGCATCAGCGCGGGCTTGAGCGCGTGGCGCAGCACGATCGTCGAGCCCGGCAGGCCCTTCGCGCGCGCGGTGCGGATGTAGTTGCTCGACAGCGTCTCGATCATCGAGCCGCGCATCACGCGTGCGAGCAGCGACACGTTGATGAAGGTCAGCAGCACGATCGGCAGCAGCCGGTACTGCCAGCCGCCGTCGCCCCAGCCGCCGGCCGGCAGCCAGCCGTTGCCGGCCGACGTCTTCAAGAGGATCGCGAAGATCCACACCAGCACCGGCCCGAGCACGAAGGGCGGCACGACGTTGCCGAAGTTGCCGATCAGCATCACGAAGCGATCGATCACGCTGTCGCGGCGAACGGCCGCGACGGTACCCAGCAGCACGCCGAACACGATCGAGATCGGGATCGACACCCCGCCCACGCCGAGACTCACGGGCAGCGCCTTCTTCACGAGATCGTTCACCGACCAGTCGACGTAACGGAACGACGGGCCGAGATCGCCTTGCAGCAGCGAACCGAGATACAGCAGGTACTGCTTCCACAGCGGCTCGTCGAGGTGGTACTTCGCGTTCAGGTTCGCGAGCGTCGCCGCGGACAGCTGCTTCTCCGTATCGAACGGACCGCCGGGCGTGAAGTGCAGCAGCAGGTAGCAGACGGTGATGACGGCGAGAATCGTCGGCACCGCCCACAACGTGCGTCTCAATGCGTAGGCCAGCATGATCGCTCCGCTCAGTGCTTGATCAGGTACATGTCCTGCGAAGCACGCATGTCGATCACGTTCTTCAGCGAGTAGCCGCCCACGTAGGGCTTCACGAGTCGGTCGGCCGAGTACTGGAACAGCGGCACCATCGGCGTGTCGTTCATTGCCGTGTCGTGCGCCTGCGTGAGCTGCGCGGCGCGCGCCTTGTCGTCGAGCTTCTGGTTGCCGTCGTCGACGAGCGTGTCGACCTGCTTGTTGCAGTAGCCGACGGTGTTCTGCGAGCTGCCGCAACGGATCAGGTCGAAGAAGGTCATCGCGTCGTTGTAGTCGGCGAACCAGCCGTCGCGCGCGATCTGCACCTTGCCGTCATGCCGTTCCTTCATCAGCACCTTGAACTCGACGTTCTCGAGCTTCGTGTTGATGCCGAGCTTCGTCCGCCATTCCGATGCGGTGAACAGCGCGACCTTCTTGTGCAGGTCGTTGGTGTTGTACGTGAGCGTGAACGACAGCGGCTTCGCGTCCGAGTAGCCGGCCTGCTTCAGCAGGTCCTTCGCGGTCGAGATGCGCTTGGCCATCGGCCACGACGCCCACTCCGGCGTGAACGGCTGCACACCCTTCGTGCCGTTCGGCATCAGGCCGTACATCGGCTTCTCGCCCGCCTGCGTGAGCTTCGACGTCAGCACGTCGCGATCGATCACCATCGACAGCGCCTGGCGCACGCGCTTGTCCTTGAGCGCCGCATCGCTGTTGTTCAGGTAGTAGTAATAGGTCGCGAGCTGCAGGCCCGGGCGCAGCTCGCCGCCGAACTGCTTGCTGACCTGCTGGAAGATGCCCGACGGAATCGAGTAGCTGTAGTCGATCTGGCCGGCCTGGTACATGCGCATCGCGGTTTCGTCGCTTTCGATCGGCAGGTACGTGACCTTGTTGATCACGACCTTCGGCGCGTTCCAGTACTTCGCGTCCTTCGAGATCACGATGCGGTTGTTCGGCTGCCAGTCGACGAGCTGGTACGCGCCGTTGCTGACGATGTTGCCCGGGCGCGTCCATGCGTCGCCGAACTTCGCAACCGTGTCCTTGTTCACCGGCGCGAGCGGCACCATCGCGGTCAGTTCGGGGAAGAACGCGACGGGCACGTCGGTCGTCACTTCCAGTGTGTACGGGTCGACCGCGCGCACGCCGAGCGTCGTCGGCGCAGCCTTGCCGGCGATGATGTCCTTCGAGTTCTTCACGAACTCGACGAGGATCGTGTACTTCGAGCCCGTCTTCGGATCGACGAGGCGCTGCCACGCATAGACGAAATCGGCGGCCGTCACCGGCTGGCCGTTGCTCCACTTCGCATCGTGGCGCAGCTTGAAGATCCACGTCTGCGGCGACTTGCGCTCCCACGACTGCGCGACGCCCGGCACGACCTGGCCGGCTGCATCGATGCGGGCGAGGCCTTCGAACAGGTCGAGGCCGATCGTGTTGCCGGTCCACGACTCGATGTGCGCCGGATCGAGCGACTCGACTTCGGCGGGCACCTGGCGCGTCAGGTCCTGTTGAGGAGCGAGCGCGACGTTCGACGGAACGGTCACGGCGTGAGCGGCGGGCGTCGTCAGGGCGAGCGCGGCCAGCACGGCCGACATGGCATGCAAGGATTTCATCGTGGCGGTCTTGAGAAGGTTGTTCGGTGAGCGATGCGCGGCGAACGCCGCGGTTACGCTTGAGACGCTGACGGGTACAGCGGTTGAGGAGGCCCGTGATTCTCGTATTGCATCTTAGTATTCCTTACGTTTCTTTCGACAGGTATTCCGTCTCCGAAACGAAGGAATACCTGTGCGTTAGAACAGCCGCGGCGTACCGACCCAGACCACCACCGACTCGATCTTCGCGGTGTTGACCCAGCTGTGCGGGACCGTCGACTGATAATGCGAACTGTCGCCGGCCTGCAGGACGAACGTCTTGCCTTCCAGCGTCAGCGACACTTCCCCTTCAATCACGTACAGGAACTCCTCTCCTGCATGTGTCGTCACTTCCGACCGCTTCTGCCCCGGCGGCATCCGCACGAGGATCGCCTCGAGCTGACGCCCTTCGGTCACGTTGGTCAGCCTCGCGAACAGGTTCGCCGAATCGGCGAATCCGAAGAAGCGCAACTGATCGCCTCTGCAGACCGAGCGTTCCTCGCTCGGCGTATCCACGAAGTACTGCACCGTCACGCCGAGCGCCTGTGCGATACCGGCCAACGACGTCAGCGACGGCGACGCCAGCCCGCGTTCGACTTGAGACAGAAACGGCTTCGAAATCCCCGCGGCGGTAGCGGTGTCGTCGAGCGTGCGCTTGAGTCGTTGGCGCAACGCGCGGATCTTGCTGCCCAGTGCTGCGGCAGCGTCTGCCGACTGCGAGTTTTCAGTGGGGGGAACCATAGCAGGCCGAAAAGTGGTCGTCAAAAAATGTTTGATGGAAAGTAACTAAGTTAGATCGATTTGGCTTAGTCTTCGGGTTCGCACACGTCTTCGGTGTTGAGCCCGGTGCACTAAACAGGGCACGAGGCGAGCGAAACGACGCGCTATCTTGCCAGACTCGCCCGCTTCACAGGCAAGCTGCAAGCGGCTCTCCGGGAATTTGCGGAGAACGGGCGCGATTCTTACAAATAGATGATGAGACAAATATTCCTGAAAGCTGCTGCCATATCGGGAGTTTCCCTGAGTGGCGCGGACCTGACGCACCGGACCGGCAAACGTTACCATTCGCGCGCCGGTCGGGGTCGTGCACCGCCTTGCCTGGCGGCGTCCGACCCCGGCCCGGGCTAACCGCCCGACTGCTCCATCGCCGACGCAAAGCCTACCCGGCCACAGTGCTCCGGCGCCAGTTCGACCCCAAGGCGACGCGCGATCCGCGCCGTCCGTTTCAAACGAGATTGATGATGCACGCACCTGTTTCACAGACACGATCGTTTACGACGGTCTTCCTTATCGAAATGTGGGAGCGCTTCGGCTACTACGGCATGGCCGCGCTCCTGGTCCTCTTCATGGTCGACCGGCTCGGTTTCACCGACAGCCATGCGAACCTGACCTGGGGCGCGTTCACCGCGCTCGTCTACGCGTCCCCGTCGATCGGCGGCTGGATCGGCGACAAGGTGCTCGGCGCCCGTCGCACGATGATCATCGGCGCGGCCGTGCTGTGCGCCGGCTACCTGATGCTGGCGGTGCCGAACGACGCGCTGGCATACATGTATGCGTCGCTCGGCGTGATCGTCGTCGGCAACGGCCTGTTCAAGGCCAACGCGGCGAACCTTGTGCGCCGCATCTATGAAGGCGACGATGCGCGCATCGACAGCGCGTTCACGATCTACTACATGGCGGTCAACATCGGCTCGACCGTGTCGATGCTCGCGACGCCATGGATCAAGGATCACTGGGGCTGGCACACCGCGTTCGCGGTCTGCTGCGCCGGGATGCTGCTCGCGATCCTGAACTTCATGCTGATGCACCGCACGCTCGCGCACATCGGCTCGCAGCCCGACGACGAGCCGATCCGCTGGAAGCGCCTCGGCGGCGTGGCGGCAGGCGGCGTCGCGCTCGCGCTGATTACGCTGTACGTGCTGCAACACAAGCAGCTCGCGGTCGCGAGCGTGTGGACGGCCGCATTCGCGATCCTCGCGATCTTCGCGTACATGATCGCGAAGTCGGAGCGTTCGGAGCGCGCGGGCCTGATCGCGGCGCTCGTGCTGATCGGCCAGGTGATCCTGTTCTTCATCTTCTACGTGCAGATGTCGACATCGCTGACGCTGTTCGCGCTTCGCAACGTCGATCCGCGCTTCATCCTGTTCGGCACGACGCTGTTCACGTGGAGCGCCGCGCAGTTCCAGGCGCTGAACCCGATCTGGATCATGATGCTGAGCCCGGTGCTCGTGTGGATCTACAACGCGGTGTCGAAGAGCGGCCGTGACCTGCCGGTCGCGGCGAAGTATGCACTCGGCTTCGGCGCCGTGGCTGCCGGCTACCTGGTGTTCACGATCAGCGGCCGCTACGCGGTGGACGGTCGCGTGTCGTCGTGGTTCATGGTGTGGGGCTACGGTCTCTACTCGCTCGGCGAACTGCTGGTGAGCGGGCTCGGCCTCGCGATGATCGCCCGCTACGTGCCGGCGCGCATGAGCGGCTTCATGATGGGCGCGTATTTCGTCGCGACGGGTGTGTCGCAGTATCTGGGCAGCGTCGTCGCGAACTTCGCGCAGATGCCGTCGCACGACCTGCCGGCCACCGAATCGCTGCCGCTCTACCTGTCGCTGTTCGAGAAGCTCGGCTGGCTCGCCGCGATCGGCATGCTGCTCGCACTTCTGCTGCTGCCGATGATGAACCGCCTGTCGCGTCAGCATCAGCGCTGCGCGGAAGAGCGCCGCGAGGAAGAAGCGGTTCAGGCGCAGGCGATGGCCTCGGCGCAGTAAGTACTATCCCTCGGCGTGCGGCCTGCACGCCACATTCTCCCGCCAGCGCGGCCAGCACGTCCTACACTGGTTGCAACGGCGCATCCGCTCCGTCGCGATGCGCACTGGCGGGAGAAGATCATGAAAAGCAAAACGACTCGGCTCTTGAGGATACTGTCGGACATCCGGCACGCGCAGCGCTGCACCGCATTGCGCGCCGCCCGGGCCGCGGCCGAAGCCGACGCGGTGCTCGCGGAGCAGGACGATCCGACGTCCGACGAACGCGACGACGCTGAATCCGACGACGCGACCGCCGTCCCCCGCTCCCGCATCGGCTCACCTCGCTGACCGCACCGACGCCGCGCGGCGCGCTGCGTGCCGCCTCCGTGCTTCCGCGTTGCCCGTACTTCCACGCCGCTCATGCGGCCGCGCCGCGCCAGCGCGCGAACCACGTTCCCGAACCCGCCACGGCCATCATCAGCCCGATCGCGCATGCGTCGGCCGCAAGACCCACGCCGATATGCCGCAGCTCGGCGCCGTTCGCGACCGGATGCAGCAGCGAATCGATGACGAGCGAGATCGCCGCACCCGCGACGAAGCAGATCAGGCCGCGCCGGCCGACCGCGACGACGGGCTGCACGGCCTGCGCGATGCGCGCGATCCAGCCGCGGCGCGCGCAATCGGCCATCAGCCACGCGATCGCGGCGAAGCTCACGATACGCGGCAGCGCGAGATCGCGCTTGAGCACGCCTTCCGGGACCGGCAGCCCTGAGAACAGCTTGTAGCTCGCGCAACCGAGTACGATCGCGCACGCGACGCCGGTCGCCGCGGCACCCCAGCGACCGAGCGCGACACGCCGGTAGAACGGCTGGCAGCGCGCGAGCACGCCGGCGACGAACATCAGTTGCCATGCAAACGGATTGAAGCTCCAGCGGAACCCATCGGTATCCAGCAGCTCGGGGCCGAGCCAGCCGGCCGCGACCCACGACGCCGCGCTGAACGCGACGAGCAGCCACGGATGCCGACGCGCGAACGGCACGATCACCGGCGACGCCAGCGCGAACAGCACGTACATCGGCAGCACCGACGCGAGATACGGCTGGCGCTGGAACGTGAGCAGCTCGGCCGCGCCCGTGAGCGGCGACGCGAGCATCACGCTGACGTCGTCGAGCGCGAGGTTGGGCGCGTCGATCCCGTAATGGTCGAGCACGGCGGACACGACGAGCATCAGCGTCGACGTCGCGAGAAACGCGCGATAGATCTGCATCGCGCGCCGCACGAACCGCTGCTGCGCGGCGCGCGCGCCGTGCCGGTCGGCGATCGCGCCGTATGCGCTCGCGGTAGCGAAGCCGCCGAGGAACACGAACACCTCGGCTGCGTCGCACAGCGCGAATGCGTGGAGTGTCACGCGCGACAGCATGCTCGCGCCAATGTGATCGACGACGATCATCAGCAGCACGATGCCGCGGAAGAAATCGACTTCGATCAGGCGGCCGCCGCGCGCCGGCGGCACCGAGACGGCGGGCGGCAGGCTCAACGACATGGCCGCACCTGCGCGACGCCGGTGCGGCACGCACCGGCGGAGGATTCGGAAGGGAGAAGGCGAACGCGATCAGCGGCGATGCGCGTATGCTCGCATCGCGCCAACCCGGCCGGCCCGGCACGGAGATGACCGTTCATGGAAAAGCCGCATACGAAGAGAAGACGGTCAGGTCAGTCTAGCGGCCGGTCGGGGGATACCCTAAGTAACAAAGTGCAACGGAATCTTCTGTTCGATTACAGGCGTGACGTCGGCGATGCAAAGCTGGCAAGGCCGCCAGCCGGACGTCAGCGCGATGCCAGTTCGACGCCAGCATCGCGAGATTCGACGCAACGAACACACGATGCGCGGCACGTTCGTTGCCGCAGTCGCGCCGCCGAGCGACGGCGCTCAGCCGCGCATGGGCAAGCGCTGCATCAGCATCGCGCTGTGCCACGCGGTCAGCGCGACGGCGGCCCAGATCGGCCCGTACGTCGCGAGCTGCGCGACGCTCAGTGTCTCGCCGAGCAGCAGCAGCGACACCGCGACGAGCAGCACCGGCTCGACGTAGCCGAGGATCCCGAACAGCGCCATCGGCAGCATCCGGCTCGCCTTCAGGTAGCTCGCGAGCGCGAGCGTGCTGAGCACGCCGAGCCCCGGCAGCAGCATGGCCCACAGCAGCGGGTGGCTGGCGACCGGCGTCGCACTTGCCGACACCATCGCGAGCGCGACCGGGCACAGTAGCGCGATCTCGAGCGCGAACGCGGCGAGCGAATCGGCGTTGATCCGGCGACGCAGCACGAAATACGGCGGATAGCCGAGCGCGACGACGAGCGTCGGCCACGCGAACGCGCGCGTCGCCCACACCTCGTGCGCGACGCCGAGCGCCGCGCACGCGACCGCTGCCCATTGCAGCGGATCGAGGCGTTCGTGATAGTAGAAACGGCCGACGAGCACCATCGTCAGCGGCAGCAGGAAATAGCCGAGCGACACTTCGAGCATGCGCCCGTGCAGCGGCGCCCACAGGAACAACCACAGCTGCAGGCCGAGCAGCGCCGCGCTCGCCGGCAGCGCGATCAGCAGGCGCCAGTCGCGCACGCTGCGCCGCACGAGTTCGACGAGCGCCGGCCAGCGGCCGCGCAGCGCGATCAGCGCGAGCGCGCCCGGTGCGGTCCACAATATGCGCCACGCGAAGATGTCGAGCCCCGTGAGCGGCGCGAGCAGTTTCGCGTAGGCGGACATCAGCGCGAACAGCGTCGACGCCAGCACCGACAGCATGATGCCGCGCCCGGCCTCCGGATACCCCGTCATGTTGTTTTCGCCTTACTGCTGCTGGAAGCGCTCGAAACGCTTTTCGATCGGACGCTCCTCGAACGTGACCTCGGTCACGCGTGCGGACGGCGGCCCGTGGCGCAGCCACGCGAGCATCCGGTCGATCTGCGCGCCGGGGCCCTGGATCATCGCCTCGACGCTGCCGTCCTCGAGATTCGCGACCCAGCCGCGCAGCTTCAGCGCGTGCGCCTCGCGCACCGTCGCGTGACGGAAGCCAACGCCCTGCACGACGCCGCGTACCCGCACGTAGTAGGTCTCGATCCGTTCGTCCAGTTCATTACGGCTCATCGCGTCGCCCTCCCGTAGCATTCAAGCCCGGCATTGTAGTCGCGTCGGCCGCTTCGCACACGTGCCCGGCAAGCCGGCCGCACGCGGCGGCCGTCGCCCGTTGCGGCCGCCGTACGGCGCTCGCGTCGCCGGGCGCGCCGACCACGTACAATCTCGCCGACGCACAACCGCCGCGCCGCCCGCGCGCGGCCCTGAAGGAAACGCATGACTGATACCTCCCGCGATCTCGTTCTCGTCACCGGCGCGTCCGGTTTCGTCGGCTCGGCCGTCGCACGCATCGCGCAGCAGAAGGGCTATGCGGTGCGCGTGCTGGTGCGCCCGACCAGCCCGCGCACGAACGTCGCGGATCTCGACGCCGAGATCGTCACCGGCGACATGCGCGACGAGACGTCGATGCGCGCCGCGCTGCGCGGCGTGCGCTACCTGCTGCACGTGGCGGCCGACTACCGGCTGTGGGCGCCGGATCCGGACGAGATCGAGCGCGCGAACCTCGAGGGCGCGGTCGCGACGATGCGCGCCGCGCGTGCCGAAGGCGTCGAGCGGATCGTCTACACGAGCAGCGTCGCGACGCTGAAGGTCACGAGCGCAGGCGATCCGTCCGACGAAAACCGCCCGCTGACCGCCGAGCAGGCGATCGGCGTGTACAAGCGCAGCAAGGTGCTGGCCGAGCGCGCGGTCGAGCAGATGATCGCCGACGAAGGGCTGCCGGCCGTGATCGTCAACCCGTCGACGCCGATCGGCCCGCGCGACGTGAAGCCGACGCCGACCGGCCGCATCATCGTCGAGGCCGCGCTCGGCAAGATTCCCGCGTTCGTCGATACCGGGCTGAACCTCGTGCACGTCGACGACGTCGCGCACGGCCACTTCCTCGCGCTGGAGCGCGGCCGCATCGGCGAGCGCTACATCCTCGGCGGCGAGAATCTGCCGCTGCAGCAGATGCTGACCGACATCGCGCAGATGACGAACCGCAAGGCGCCGACGATCGCGCTGCCGCGCTGGCCGCTCTATCCGCTCGCGGTCGGTGCGGAGGCCGTCGCGAAGTTCACGAAGAAGGAGCCGTTCGTGACCGTCGACGGCTTGCGCATGTCGAAGAACAAGATGTATTTCACGTCCGCGAAGGCCGAACGCGAGCTCGGCTACCGCGCACGTCCGTACCGCGAAGGACTGCGCGATGCACTGGACTGGTTCGCCTCGGCGGGCTACCTGAAGTAACACAAAGCGGCGTGCGTCACGCCGCTTTGCGCACTTTGTTACACGTCGCTGACGGACCGGCACCGGCGCAGCGGTTAAAATCGCGGGTCTTACGCAGAGAAGACACGCATGAACCTGAACGAACAGATCGATTCGCTCAACGCGGGCGTCGATCGGCTCCTCCACGATCACCATGCCGCGCAGCAGGCGGCACGCAGCGCGGAAGCGTTCGCGCGCGCCGCCGCCGCGGAAGCCCAGGCCGCAGCCGAACGTCACGCCGCCGCCGAGACCGAAGCACTGGCCGCCGCGCAGCGCCACACGGCCGCAGCCGCCGACGCAGAGGCCGCGCAGCAGCGCCACGCCGACGCCACCGCCGAGGCCGAAGCCGCCGCCCAACGCCACATCGAATCCGCCGCCCAGGCCGAGGCCGCTGCCCAGCGGCACGCCGAGGCGACCGCGCTGACCGAAGCGCTCGCGCAGCGTCATGCGGATGCCGAAGCCGCGTCGCAGCGTCATGCGGCCGCGATCGCCGAAGCCGAGGCCGCCGCGCAGCGTCATCACGCCGCCGCGACCGAAGCGGATGCAGCCGCGCAACGTCATGCAGCGGCCACCACGGAAGCCGAAGCCGCCGCGAAGCGCCACGCAGCCGCGATCGCCGAGACCGAGGCACTCGCGCAACGTCACACGCAGGCGATCGCCGAGGCCGAGGCGCTCGCGCAACGTCACATGCAGGCGATCGCCGAAGCGGAAGCCGCAGCGCAGCGCCATGTCGAGGCAACCGCCGAAGCACAAGCCGTCACGCTGCGTCACACCGAAGCGATCGCGCAAGCCGACGCGGCCGCGCAACGCCACGCGGCGGCGACTGCCGAGGCCGAGGCCGTCGCGCAACGCCACGCCGAAGCGATCGCACAGGCCGAAGCGGCCGCCGAGCGTCACGCGAAGGCGATCGCCGACGCGGAAGCGCTGGTCGAAGCCGTCGTGAAGGACGCCGCGACGAACGCGGCGGCTGTGGCAGCCACACCGGCCGTCGCGGCTGAAGTCGCCGAACCGGTTGTCGAATCCGCTGTCGAGCCGGTGGCGGACGCAGCCGCGGCAGCGTCCGCCGGGGCCGGCACCGCCGTCGTCGCGCCGGCCGCCGGCGCCGCAATCGAAGTCGCTCCCGCTGCCGAAACAGCGGACGCCGCCGCGGACAAGCCGACGTTGCACGTCGCTCGCCCGTCGCAAAACGAACTGACGCTGACCGTCAACGGCCAGTCGATCACGCTGCACCCGGAGCAGCTCGGCCAACTGATCGAGGAACTCGCGCATGCGCGCGCGTCGATGCAGCCGGAACCGCCGCCGGGCATCCCGGCCGGCTGGCGCTTCGTGACGACGAAGAACCCGATGATGGCCGTGCAGAAGCAATCGAACGGCGACCGCCTGCTGGTCGCGCGCCACACCGGCTACGGCTGGGTGCCGTTCACGTTCTCGCCGGACGTCGTGATCCAGATGTACATGATGCTGACGCAGCGATAAGCACGCGTGGCGACGCCGTAAACGACAAAGCCCGATCGACTCACAACCGATCGGGCTTTTTGCTTTCCGGAATCCGGAGGAACGACCGGCATCCGCCGGCGCCTGTCAGCGCTCCACCGGCGCCTGCACGCGCGCCTTCCACTGGCCGCCCTTGCCGCGCCAGTAGCGCCACGCCGACGCGAACGTCGCGCCGACGTAGAACAGCGCGACGAGCGGCAGCGCTGGCGCCCACAGAGGCGAGCGGCGGTAGTAGCGCAGCATCGGCGCATAGGCGGTGCACATCGACGCCCATGCGAGCCACGCCGGCCAGGCGCGCGCGCCATACGCAAGCGCGGCGACGGGCGGCACGAGGTAGATGATCGTCATGCCGAGCAGCGTGCCGGCGAGCAGCAGCGGTGAATAGTGGAGCTGCGTGAACGCGGTGCGCGCGATCATGTTCCAGATGTCGCGCCAGCTGTCGTACGGACGCAGCGACACGCTGCGATCGGCCAGATCGAGCCGGATCGGATGCCGGCCGCTGCCGCGATGCTTGATCTGCGCGGCAAGGCTGCAGTCGTCGATCAGCGCGCCGCGGATCGATTCGATGCCGCCCGCCTCCTCGAGCGCGCTGCGCTTGACCAGCATGCAGCCGCCCGCGGCGCCGGCCGTCCGGTTGCGCGGATTGTTGATCCACGAGAACGGATAGAGCTTCGCGAAGAAGAACACGAACGCCGGAATCAGCGCCTTTTCCCAGAAAGAGTCGCAGCGCAGCCGTACCATCAGCGATACCAGATCGCGCTGTTCGGCCTGCGCGCGCGTGACGAGCTGGGCGACGGCGTCTGGCGGATGGCCGATGTCGGCATCGGTCAGCAGCAGATAGTCGGCCGGCAACCCGAGCGTGCGCACCGCGGCGATGCCCTGCGACTGCGCCCACACCTTGCCCGACCAGCCGGCCGGCAGCGGCTTCGCGGCCAGCACCGTCAGGCGGTCGGCGCGGTTGATCGCGAGCGCGGCGGCGCGCGCCGCGTCGGCGGTGCCGTCGTCGCTGTGGTCGTCGACGATGATCAGATGAAAGTCGCCCGGATAATCCTGCTCGAGCAGCGACGTCGCCGCGCGGGCGATCACGTCTGCCTCGTTGCGCGCCGGCACGACCGCGACCACGGCCGGCCAGCCGGCCTCGGCCGCGGCGCCGCGCGCCTCGGGCGGCAGCGCCCGCGCGGGGCGCGCGCGCCAGAAGCCCCCACGCGCAACGAGCAGCACGATCCAGATCAGCAGTGACAGGCCGGACACCAGGAACGTAATTGCCAGCATCATCGGCACGCCTCCTGCCGGATGCCGGCGCGAACGGCACCGGATCGTCCGGCCATAATCAGGGTCGGAGTGAAAACACCCATGACCGCATCGGCGGCAGGGCAATATGCGTAAGAATCGACGGTCATCGAATGGCCTTGAAATGAGCGCGACGCCGGGCAGCCGGACAGGCTGCCCGCGAAACCGCGCAGTTTACCGGGTTCCGCGACCGCGAGCGCCGACGCGGCTCTGCGACGAATGCAACACGGCCGATACGGCACCAGAGCAAGGACGGCGCGATAGGGTTAAAATGCGCGATTAATTCGGGGTTCCGGGGCCTGGCCTGGCCGGTTCGTTTCCTGCCTTCATAACATCAAGCCGGGGCGAGCGAGCAGTGCCAGCTCCTCGAACCCCGGCGTCTGTCGTCGGAGTTCGCTCACTTATGCGAGTCATCCTTGCCCAGCCCCGCGGCTTTTGTGCGGGGGTTGTCCGTGCGATCGAGATCGTCGATCGCGCGCTGCAACAGCACGGCGCGCCGGTCTATGTGCGTCATGAGATCGTGCATAACCGGCATGTCGTCGAAAACCTGCGTAATAAAGGGGCACGATTCGTTGAGGAGCTCGACGAGGTGCCGCATGGCGCCGTGGCGATCTTCAGCGCGCACGGTGTCGCCCAGACGGTCGAACGCGACGCCGAAACGCGCGGGCTCGATGTGCTGGACGCCACCTGCCCGCTCGTCACGAAAGTGCACGTGCAGGGCCGCCAGTACGTCGCGGCGGGCCGCCGGCTGATCCTGATCGGCCATGCGGGCCATCCGGAAGTCGAGGGCACGATCGGCCAGATTCCGGCCGAGGTGATCCTCGTGCAGAGCGAGGCAGAAGTCGCTACGCTGACGCTGCCGATCGATACGCCGGTCGCGTACGTCACGCAGACGACGCTGTCGGTCGACGACACGCGCGGCATCATCGAAGCGCTGCAGCGCCGGTTCACCGACATCGTCGGCCCGGACACGCGCGACATCTGCTACGCAACGCAGAACCGCCAGGCCGCCGTGCGCGAGTTGAGCAGCCAGGTCGACGTGCTGCTGGTCGTCGGTGCGACGAACAGCTCGAACTCGAACCGCCTGCGCGAGATCGGCACCGAAAGCGGTGTGCCGAGCTATCTCGTCGCCGACGGCTCGGAAGTGAAGCCCGAATGGTTCGCGGGCGTGCAGACGGTCGGCCTGACCGCCGGCGCGTCGGCGCCCGAGGAAATGGTTGAGGATGTAATCGGCGCGCTGCGCGCGCTGGGGCCCGTCGATGTCACGACGATGACGGGCCGTGAGGAAAAAGTCGAATTCAAGTTGCCGGCGAAGCTTACGCAAGCTGTCGCCCGCGAAGTTTAAGGAGGACAACTCTTGTCTATTCCGCTGCTCCAGCAAGTCCGCGTCGGCGCATACATCATGCGCCAACACCTGTCCGGCAACAAACGCTATCCGCTCGCGCTGATGCTCGAGCCGCTGTTCCGCTGCAACCTCGCCTGTAACGGCTGCGGCAAGATCGACTATCCGGACCCGATCCTGAACCAGCGCCTGTCCGTCGAGGAATGCCTGGAAGCCGTCGACGAATGCGGCGCGCCCATCGTGTCGATCGCCGGCGGCGAGCCGCTGCTCCACAAGGAGATGCCGGAGATCGTCAAGGGCATCATGAAGCGCAAGAAATTCGTGTACCTGTGCACGAACGCGCTGCTGATGGAAAAGAAGATGGACGACTACCAGCCGAATCCGTATTTCGTCTGGTCAGTCCACCTCGACGGCGACAAGGAGATGCACGATCACTCCGTGTCGCAGGACGGCGTGTACGACAAGGCCGTCGCGGCGATCAAGGAAGCGAAGCGTCGCGGCTTCCGCGTGAACATCAACTGCACGCTGTTCAACGATGCGATCCCCGAGCGCGTCGCGAAGTTCTTCGACACGCTGGGTCCGATCGGCGTCGACGGCATCACCGTGTCGCCGGGCTATGCGTACGAGCGCGCGCCGGATCAGCAGCACTTCCTGAACCGCGACAAGACGAAGAACCTGTTCCGCGAAATCCTGAAGCGCGGCGAAGGCGGCAAGCGCTGGTCGTTCAGCCAGTCGTCGCTGTTCCTCGACTTCCTGGCCGGCAACCAGACGTACAAGTGCACGCCGTGGGGCAACCCGGCGCGTACGGTGTTCGGCTGGCAGAAGCCGTGCTATCTGGTCGGCGAAGGTTACGTGAAGACCTTCAAGGAACTGATGGAAGACACGAACTGGGACAACTACGGCGTCGGCAACTACGAGAAGTGCGCGGACTGCATGGTCCACTGCGGCTTCGAAGCCACCGCCGTGATGGACACGATCGCGCATCCGCTGAAGGCGTTCGCCGTGAGCCGCAAGGGCATCAAGACCGAAGGCGCGTTCGCGCCGGACATCTCGATCGCGAAGCAGCGCCCGGCCGAGTACGTGTTCTCGCGCCACGTCGAGATCAAGCTCGAGGAAATCCAGCGCGCCGGCAAGGGCAAGCTGCAGAAGCCGGCGAAGCCGGCAACGGCGGCTTAAGCGCGTATCGCCGCACGGAGGTTCGCGCCTCCGCTGCGGCCCGCATCGAAGAAGCGCCACGGAGTTCGCTCCGTGGCGCTTTTGTTTGTCGGGCGTCGTCGCAAGGCCGCGCGCATTCGTCCGCGCATGAGCATGCGAACGCCCGCACGCCTAGTGTCTCGACTCCGCCGCCGCGATCAGTTGCCACGCGGTCGGCCCGCGATCGAGCAGCGGGTCGGACGGCGGATCGAGATCGTGCCGATGCGCGTCGTCGGACGGCAGCGCTTGCGACTTCGCGATGCCGATCTCGTCGCCGCAGACGGTGCATCGATAGATGCCCGCAACCGTCGTCTCGCTTCCCGGCGGCAGGTTCTCGCTGAATGCGCGGCCGCTTCCGCACGTGAAGTAGCCACCGGTCCTGTATAGCGCCATCGCGCCTCCTGACTGAAACGAATGCATTCGCGGCGACACGCACGATCGCCGCGAACGCGCGGATGGATCGTCATCGACCGAACCCGTTCGGTTCGTGTCGTGACATTGGCCGGCGAGCGGCAGCCCCGGGGACCGGAACACGCATGAAACGCAGCCAGGGTGCCGGCCGCGTTGCCACCGCTCAATGCAGTACGGCCGGTTCCCGCATTCGCGCCGCCGCCTGCGCGACCAGCCCCGGCTGCTCGCTGGATGCGAACGCGCACACGTGGCGCCACAGCTCGGCGAGCCGGTGCCGCGTGAGCGTCGCGACGCACGCGTCGTTCGCCGCGAGCACACGCTCGAGCACCGCGCACTCGTCGTCGTGCAGCGTCCATGCGCCGCTTTGCGCCGCGCGCGCCATGCTCGCGTCGAGCACGCGCTCCGCGTCGACGCACAGGTCGATGCTCGCATCCGGGGATACCGCGTCGTCGAGCGCGAGGAACACCAGGTAGACGCTCGTGCGCAGCCGCATCAGCAACGTTTCGCTGCCGTGCTCGCCGCGCAGCGCGACGAGCGCCATGTGGCATTTCAGCGAGATGTCGCGCACATGCGCGGGCGGCAGCGGCAGCAGCCACTCGCGCGTCAACGGCGGGTGGCGACGGCCTTTTCGAGTGGCCTTCATGATCGGCCCTCGCCTGCCGCGTCGTCGTCCACGTCGAATGCCGGCCACGCGGTGCGGCACGCGACGGCGCCGCGGCTCGCGTCGCGATGGCCGTTCGCGCGGCGTCGCGCGCCGCCGCACACGTCGCCCCGCCGCCGCGTCGCGCACGCCTGGGGCAGCCGGCGCATCGCGGATGCGCGCAACACGTCGGGGAGTCGGTCAAGGCATGCCATGCTCTGCTCCTGCATCAGAACGTGTTCTCGCCCTTCAGGTAGTACGCGGTCTTCACGAAGAACGCCTTCACCGGATGGCCGCTCTGCGCTGCGCTGGCCGCGCGCGCTTCCATCGCGGCCTTCTCCTCGCGCGAACGGTCGGGCACCGGGTACCTCACGCGTTCGAGCGCACGCTGCATCGCGAGCGGATAGTTCTGGTTGCCGGCTGTCGTCGCACGATAGCCGGCGCGCGTCATCTGCCTCAGTTGCACATCGGTTTCGGCACGCGCCGCCGACCAGGTCAAAGGCGCGACGTTCGACTGCCACTCGGTATCGACGGACTGCGCGAAGCTCGCGGCGGGCAGCACGGCAAGCGCGCCGGACAGGACAGCAAGGGAAACAACGGATCGCATCATGGCCTCCAGATGGTTGTTTCCGCATCGATCGTCGTCGATGCGGTGCAATCATCGTATGTCGCGTGACCACGCGCTTGAATAGCCGATTCCGCAATGGATATTTTCAGCACCGACGGACGGGGTGCGATCCACGCGATTCGCCAATGCTGCCTGAGCGGAATTTCTTTATTTCATTCAACTACCTGATCGCGTTTTTGCAGACGAATCGGCGAGGCATGTGAATCGCTTTTGCAGTTTTTGAAATGACGTATTGCAGATGCGATTTCGGCGCAAGCCCTGCCTGGCGCGGCTTTCGGCACGATGCCGCACACGCCGGCACAACCGGGAAACGATTCGACCAATGCACAGGATTCCCTGACACACGACAAATCCACCGCGCCGATTGACCGCTTCGCGACGAGACGTGTCCCGCGAGGACGCGAGATAATTGCGCATCGCGCCGTCAGGCACGGATCTTATCCGTTCCCTATTCTTCTCTCGAGTTCCACCATGGCTGCCATCGACACCACCGCCATCGACAGTTGGCACGCACACGTCTACTTCGACGCCGCGAGCCGCGACGCAGCGTGGGCGTTCCGCCTCGTCGTCGAAGAACGATTCGGCGCGATCATCGAGCTCGGCCGCTTTCACGAGCGTCTCGTCGGCCCGCATCCGGCCTGGTCCTACCAGATCGCGTTCGACGCCGCGCAGTTCGACACCATCGTGCCGTGGCTCGTGCTGAATCACGGTGCGCTCGACGTCTTCCTGCATCCGAATACCGGCGACGATCTGCGCGACCACCGCGACAGCGCGGTGTGGATCGGCAAGTCGCATGACCTGAATCTCGGCGCGCTGGCCGGCTGACGGGCGGCACGCGGTCGCGTCCGGCATACGCGACATCCACGTTTCGGCCTGGGCTGAAACGTCCGGCGGCACGGCGTCGATACAGTGGCTCCCTTACCAACGTTTGCCGGAAGCCGCCATGACACAAGCCGACACCGATGCGCAACGCGTCCATCAAGACTGGCACGTCGCCGTCGTCGCGCGCGACCTCGACGCATTGATGTCGCTGTACGCGGACGACGCGATACTCGAAACGCCGCTGATCGTCGTCACGCTGCCCGATCACGGCTCCGGCGTGCTGCGCGGCAAGGCCGCGATCGGCGCGTTCTTCGCGGCGGGCCTGCGCAATCCCGGGAACAAGCTCGGACGCTGGTATCGAACCGGGCTGTTCTTCTCGAACGGCCGGCAACTCACGTGGGAATATCCGCGCGAAACGCCGGAAGGCGATCAGGTCGATCTCGTCGAGGTGATGGATCTGCGCGACGGGCTGATCGCGCATCACCGCGTCTACTGGGGGTGGGTCGGGTTCATGGCGCTGCGCGGCGCGGCACAGGCGGCCGAGCACGCATGACACGCGCCGTGCCGCCCGCGTTCACGTTCACGTTCACGCTCACGCTCACGCGACATACATCGCGACGCTGACGAACTGGCACAGGCTGCCGGCCAGCACGAAAAGATGCCAGATACCGTGCCCGTGGCGGATGCGTTCGTCGTTGATGAAGAAGTAGATCCCCGCGCTGTAGATGACGCCGCCGGCCACGAGCCATGCGGCACCCACCGGCGGCAGCGCATGAATCAGCGGGCGGATCGCGACGAGCGCGAGCCAGCCCATCAGCACGTACAGCACCATCGACACGATGCGCGTGCGCCGTCCGAGCGTGAGTTCCTGCGCGATCCCGAATGCGGCGAGCCCCCAGCTGACACCGAACAGCGACCAGCCCCACGGGCCGCGCAGCGTGACGAGCGTGAACGGAGTGTAGCTGCCCGCAATCAGCAAATAGATGGCCGAATGGTCGCACTTCTGCAGGATCGCCTTCAGGCGCGGGTTGCGCACGCTGTGATACGCCGTCGAAATCCCGTAGAGCAGGATCAGCATCGCACCGTACACGCTGAAGCTCACGATCTTGTAGGGATCGCGGTCGAGCGCGCCCATCGTCACCAGCGCGACCAGCCCTGCCACCGACAACACCGCGCCGACGAGATGGGAAATGCTGTTGAAACGCTCACCGACATGCACGACGGGTTCTCCTGCGCGGATTCTTCGGGGAAAAAATGATGCCTCATATGATACCGGCGCCCGGACTTTGCCGCGCTGAACGACGTCAAACGCCGCCGTGACGCGCGCCTCGCGCGTACCGCACCGGCCCGCCAAAGAAAAAGCGCCGCGAATGCCTTCGCGGCGCTTCCCGGTCCGTCACCGGACCGCCTCACGGGCCGGCTGCGCCGGCTCAATTCAGCAGCACTTCCCTGCCCCCGACCCGTACCGCGCATTCTGACGCTCGCGGAAGAACGCCTCGTACGTCATCGGTTCGCGGTCCGGATGGGTTTCGCGCATGTGCGCGACATAGGTGTCGTAGTCGGGCAGGCCGACCATCAGCCGCAACGCCTGCCCGAGGTAACGCCCCGCACTGCGCAGGTCGCTGCCGAGATCGGTGAACATCGCGGCCTCCCGTTATCGTCCGCTGCCGAGCGCCTGCGCGGCCGGCATCGCTTCGTACGGCGTCTCGCGCACGGTCGGCTTCGACTCGCGACGCGCGCGCAGCACGGCGAGCAGGCCGTACCCCGCGATCGCCACGACGACGAAGATGAACAGGCCGGCCAGCGCCGCATCGATGTAGTCGTTGAAGATGATCCGCTGCATCTGCGCGATCGACTTCGCCGGCGCGAGCACCTTGCCTTCGTCCACCGCCGCCTGCAACTTCGCCGCGTGCGCGAGGAAGCTGACCTTCGGGTTCGAATCGAAGATCTTCTGCCAGCCGGCCGTCAGCGTGCAGATCAAGAGCCATGCGGTCGGCACGATCGTCACCCATGCGTAGCGCTCGCGCTTCATCTTGAACAGCACGACGGTGCCGAGCACCAGCGCGATCGCGGCGAGCATCTGGTTCGAGATCCCGAACAACGGCCACAGCGTGTTGATGCCGCCGAGCGGATCGACCACGCCCTGATACAGGAAATAGCCCCACGCGGCCACGCACAGCGCGGTGGCGACGAGGTTCGCGGGCAGCGACTCGGTGCGCTTGAGCGCCGGGTGGAACGTGCCGAGCAGGTCCTGCAGCATGAAGCGGCCCGCGCGCGTGCCGGCGTCGACGGCCGTCAGGATGAACAGCGCCTCGAACAGGATCGCGAAGTGATACCAGAACGCCATCATCGCTTCGCCGCCGATCACCTGGTGCAGGATGTGCGCCATGCCGACGGCCAGCGTCGGTGCGCCGCCCGCGCGCGCGATGATCGTCGTTTCGCCGACGGCCTTCGCGGTCTGCGTCAGCATGTCGGGCGTCAGCACGAAGCCCCATTGCGTGACCGTGTTCGCGACAGCTTCGGGCGTCGAGCCGAGCACGGCGGCCGGCGCGTTCATCGCGAAGTAGATGCCCGGCTCGATCACGCACGCGGCCACCAGCGCCATGATCGCGACGAACGATTCCATCAGCATCGCGCCGTAACCGATGAAGCGCGCGTTGGTTTCGTTGTCGATCAGCTTCGGCGTCGTGCCCGACGAGATCAGCGCGTGGAAGCCCGACACCGCGCCGCATGCGATCGTGATGAACAGGAACGGGAACAGGTTGCCCGACCACACGGGGCCCGTGCCGTCGACGAACTTCGTCAGCGCGGGCATCTTCAGTTCCGGCGCGACGACCAGGATGCCGATCGCGAGGCCGAGGATCGTACCGATCTTCAGGAACGTCGACAGGTAGTCGCGCGGCGCGAGCAGCAGCCACACCGGCAGCACCGATGCGACGAAGCCGTAGCCGATCAGGATCCACGTAAGCTGCGTGCCGCTGAACGTGAACCATGCGGCGAGCGCCGGCGAATCGTGCACGGTCTGGCCGAACGCGATCGACGCCATCAGCAGCACGAAGCCGATGATCGACACTTCGCCGATGCGGCCCGGACGGATGTAGCGCGTGTAGACGCCCATGAACAGCGCGATCGGAATCGTCGCGGCGACGGTGAACGTGCCCCACGGCGAATTCGTCAGCGCCTTCACGACGATCAGCGCGAGCACCGCGAGGATGATCACCATGATCAGGAATGCGCCGAACAGCGCGATCACGCCGGGCACCGTGCCGAGCTCCATCTTGACGAGGTCGCCGAGCGAGCGGCCGTCGCGGCGCGTCGAGATGAACAGCACGATGAAGTCCTGCACCGCGCCGGCGAACACGACGCCGGCCAGGATCCACAGCATGCCGGGCGTGTAGCCCATCTGCGCGGCGAGCACCGGTCCGACGAGCGGCCCGGCGCCGGCGATCGCGGCGAAGTGATGGCCGAACAGCACGTACTTGTTGGTCGGCACGTAGTCGAGGCCGTCGTTGTGCCGGACGGCCGGCGTCATCCGCAGCCCGTCGAGCTGCATGACCTTGCTGGCGATGAAACGGCTGTAGAAGCGATATGCGATCAGATATACGCAGACTGCGGCGATCACGATCCAGAGCGCGCTGACGCGTTCGCCGTGCGCAAGTGCGATCGTCCCGAACGCGAACGCGCCGAGCAGCGCGACCGCAGTCCAGAGCAGGGTACTGGAAGCCCGATTCATGGCGTCTCCTGGTCTCCAATGTGTTTTTGAGTGGATCCGGCGAGGCGCCGGACCCGCGTGACGTCGATGCGTCGTGCCGCGTCTCGCGGAAGACACGGCGGTGGGCCGTAGTATTCCGCGCGACGGGGGAGCCTTACAAGCGCACAACTACGTATGCGTGGCTACGTAGAATTACGTAGCCGTGGGGCGAGAACTCGGGTTGAGGCCGTGATTGACCGACGCGCGACCGAACACACCCCGCGGTTGGCCATGCCCGGCGCATTGCGCGCCGGGCCGTATGCATCAGTGCTTGTCGTCGAGCTTCTTCGGCTTCGGCGGCGACGGCACCTTCGCGTACTGGAACGCCGGCGTCGCCTTCAGCGCGGCCTTCGTCGCGCCCGGCAGGTAGATGTTGCCATTGCGCACGTCGAGCGATGCGATCGGCACCGCGACGTCATGGGCCGCGACGCCCAGGAAACCGCCAGCCGACACGATCGCGGCCGACACCGAGCCGTCAGGCGCGACGATCAGGTCGCGCACCGTGCCGACTTTCTGGTTCTGGTCGTTGTACACGGCCTTGCCGAGCACGCTCTTCTTCACGCTCCAGCCTTCGAGCAGCGCCTGCGATTGCTCGACGGTGACGCTGAGTGGCTGGGCGCCCGCGATCTGCGCATGAACGTTGATGCTCGATACGAGAACGGCGGCTGCGACGATTGTCTTGGTGAAAGCCATGCTGATTGCACTCCGGTGAGGTTGTAGTTGGTGCCGGGAGCGAAGCGGCGCAGGTGCGGTGGTGAATCGGTGAGCACCCCGCGCTTCGTCGATGCAGCAGCGGCCGGCCGCGCCGCCGCTGCGTGTGCGCGCAACGGGCCCGGACGGGCGCGTCGGGTAACGCAACACGGGTCATGGTAGCGCCAGTCGAGAAGTGCTGCCATCAGGCTGCATTACACAGCGGCGTGCGGAAATGAACGAAGATCAATGTCGGCGTAGAAAATGCCGAGCGAGATTCGGAATCAGACGACGTTCACTGCTTCTCGAGCAGCTTGCGGGACGCGAACAATTCGGCATCGCTGCGGATGCCGAGCTTGCGATATGCCGATTGCTTTTGCGCGCTGATCGTCTTGCGGCTGCGGGAAAATTTCAATGCGATATCGGATACCGACATGCCCGCCAAATAACAGCGCAGCACCTCGTGCTCGCGCGGGCTCAGGCGCAGGTCGGCGGATGATTCCGATTCGGCTGCCGGTGCGTCTTCGCTGACCGCCGGTTTCGGTGCCGCCACACTCTGGACAGGCGTCGCACTCGCCATCACCCTGCCTGCCAATTCGGTGCTGATATACGAGCGTCCCTCTGCAACCACACGGATTGCATGTACCAGTTCGCGAAGATTTTCGCTCTTGCCGAAGAAACCGAGCGCGCCTGCGCGCATGGTCATGTTGACGGTTGCGGGCGTATCGCTGCTCGACGTCATCAGGATCCTGCAATCCGGGAAGCGCGTACTCACCAGCTTGACGAGATTGAGGCCGTCGATTTCGTCTGGGCCCAGCGTGTAGTCGAGCAGCACGACGTCCGCGTGATTCGACTCGAGCCAGCTGATCAGGTCGCGCGACCTCGCAAAGCTCGCCGCCACTTCGATGCCGGTCCTCTCCGTCAAATAACTGGCGATCCCGTGCTGAACGACGGCATGGTCGTCCAGGATCACGACGCGGATCGGTTGGAGCTCTGGTCTCATTGCTACCCCTTTTCTTTCTGGCGATACGGCCATCAACGGTTGGCGCATTCTTGCCATCGCAAACCGGAGCGGATTATTCGAATTAGCTTACCGGCTTTCTGGATAATTTTTAACCCCGCCAGCTAAACAGCCTATGTGCGAACAGTCGTGGCGGGCACCATGCAATCTGATTCGGCATTCGCGGTAGCGACAGCATGTGGAACGGCCCGCGCGCCCCGTCTCCGCTACCGGAACGGCGTATGTCGCCGGGTGCTGGCGCGACCCGCAACGAATCGCCGAGACCTTGGCGCTCGCGTCGTCGAAAGGCACTGTTGACGCCGTTGCTCTCGTCCGCACCGCGTTGCGTCGACGCAACAGACCATCTGTGATGACGCCCTCGCTCTGCGCATTTCTCACGCCACTGCATCGCCTGATACAGATCATCCCACGTGCAAAGTTGACGCCTGAGGAGAAAGCATGGATCGCCGCGCATCCGGTCGTGCACACCTATGCCGACACGCATTGGCGTCCGTTCGAATTTCGCAAACGCGGGAAGGTCGTTGGCGTCGTGCCGTCATGTCTCGGTACGATTTCGCGAATCGGCGGACTGCGCTTCGAGTATGTCGACAACGTATCATGGGCCAATTCATACCAGGCTCTCATGTCGGCGAAGAGCGACATGGCGCCGGGCGCGTCAAGAAGCGCCGACATCTCGCAATACCGCAGCGGCACCATTTGCCAGCCTGCCGTACTTCGTCGACACATTGGTCGTGGCCACACCGGAACGCTTGACTCCCTTTCCAGCAACGCGATCCGCACGCTGATCGTACGATCGGGTCGCCGCTCGAGCTGCTGCAGCGCTCGCAATTGCCACCGAAACAGGCTGGCCGTGCGGATGCGGCGGTTGCTGCTTCGGAATCGCTGCTGATGCTGCTCGACGACGTCCTCGAATATTCACGTCTCGAGTCTCGAAACGTGACGCTCGCGCCCGAGTCTGACGGCACATCCACGCATGGACGTAGCGCAGCGCCGACATAGTGCGCTGGCGCGTCGACGAGAAAAACCTGAGCCTGGCGCTCCAACTCGCGTGCCAGACCGAGCTGCGCGTGCTGATCGATCCGGTGCGCACGCGGCAGATCGTGCTGAACCTGCTTGTCAACGCCATCAAGTCCACGTCCGCCGGCTCGCCACCGCGTGAACGGCAGTGGACTGGGTCTATTGATCTGTCGCGAACGGGTTGACTTGATGAACGCCGTGGAGTTCGCGAAGCCGCGTTTCGGCTTGCAACGCGACATCCGCGATATCGCCCAGTTTGGTCAGATGCGATGCCCCCGCAATCCGGTGCGCGGCCCGTGCGGCTGCGGCGAAATCGCGCGATAGCAATCCGTTGACAAGGGCATCGAGATCCTTCGCCACTTCGCGGTCATAGACCGCACTGAGATCGGCGGCATGCGGCGCCGCCGGTTTCGTCTCGGCATACGCTGGGCACCACGTTGCGATCAACTCCCGCAATGTTTCGAGCCGCAGCGGCTTGCCCAGCACGCCGTCCATGCCGCTGTCGAAGCAGCGCTCGCGATGCGCGTCGCCGGACACCGCCGAAATCGCGATGATCGGAACATGTCTGGCTTCGCGTGCCGACTCATCCTGACGGATCATCTTCGCGAGCGCATAACCGTCGAAGTCCGGCAGATCGCCATCGAGCAGCACGAGGTCGACACGGCCGTGCGCCAGTTGACGCAGCGCGTCCTCGCCGGTGCCGGCGACGATGCCGACGCAGCCGAGCTCGTCGCATTGCTGCTGCAGCGCCAACTGCACGGTTTCGTGATCGTCGACAATCAGGATGCGCGGCGAGTCGGGATGAGCGTGTCCAGGCTGTGCGTCGACCGGCACGGGCATCGATGCGGCAGGCCGCACCGGCAACGGCTCGTCCACTGCCGTGACGGGCAATCGCACCGTCATCGTCGTTTCGACGTGCGGCAGGCTTTGGACGGTGATCGTGCCATGCATCAAAGCGACCAGTTCACGGCAGATCGCGAGGCCAAGCCCGCTGCCGTTGACGTCCTGGTGAAGCGAGGCAGGCCCCTGCCAGTATGCGTCGAAGATGTGTTCGAGCCGCTCAGGCGCAATGCCGATGCCGGTATCGCGCACTTCGAGGGTCAGCGTGCCATTTTGCCCGTGGCGGCTCGACACATACTCGACGCGCAGCGTCACCGAGCCTGCGGATGTGAACTTGATTGCGTTGACGAGCAGATTCAGCACGATCTGGCGCACACGGACCGGATCGATTGAAACACGCACCGCCGGCGGACAAGCAAAGTCGAGCACCAGCTCCACCATCTTCTCGTCGGCGCGCCAGCGCACCATGTCGACCGTATGTCGCGCCCACGACTCAAGCTCGACTGCCTGCGTGGCAAGCTGGACCTTGCGCGATTCGAGACGAGAATATTCGAGGATATCGTCGAGCAGCGTCAGAAGCGTCTCGGATGCCGAAATCGCGGCATCCGCGCGATTCGCCTGTTGCTCGGTCAACCGGGAGCGCTGCAGCAATTCCAGTGACGACAGGATCGTGTGCATCGGCGTGCGGATTTCGTGACTGACGAACGCGAGAAACGTCGCCTTGTCGCGCTCGCTGCGGATCGCGGCCACCCGCGACTTCCACGACAGGAATGCGAGCATCGCGAACGCCAGCAGCGCGGCGACAATCGCGACCACCTGGGGCGCCCGGTAATGCAGGATCGAACGGATCGTCGGCTTGCCGTAATCGGCCATCTCGACCCAGTCGCGGGTGAGCTCCGCCGTCTTGCTCACGGGAATGGCCGCGAGAGACTTGTCGATGATCGATGCGAGGATCGGCAGGTCTGCCCGCGTGAGCATCGCCAGCGATACGGGGCGGTCTGCAAGCATCCCCGACATGTAAAGCTGCCCGGGAAACTGCCGCTGCACGATCGGCAGAACCGTGACGTCGACGCCGAGCGCGGCATCGGCCTCGCCGTTGGCAACCGCGGCGAGCGCGAGTTCCTCGGTGTCGAACGTAAGCACGTCGAGCATCACGCCGCTGTTGCGCGTGAAATACTCGACCGCGCCTCGCCCCTTGATCGCGACGCGCCGGCCTTCGAGCCGCTTCAGGTTGAAGATCATCGCGGAGTCGTTGCGCGTGACGGCGGTCAGCCGCCCGACCAGGTAGGGCGCACTGACGAGCGCACCGGTGCCGGCGCGGTCCGGCACCAGTTCGCGCCACACGCCCGGCAGCAGATCGACCTTGTGCGCCGCAAGCGCAGCGTACGCGTGACCCCATTCCGTGCCCGGCACTGTCTCGAACGTCAGCCCGGTCATTTTCGAGATTGCGTTCAGGTACCCCGCGACAAGGCCTGCATGGTTGCCGTTGCGCATGTATTCGATCGGATGCCAGTTCGCCTCGACTGCGATATTGACAACCGGGTGCGCGCGCATCCACTGCAGCTCCTCGTCAGTGAAAGTGGGCTTCCAGCAGGCGGTCGCGCCGTTCGCAGGGAGCGACGAGGCAACGAGCAAAAGGAACATTGCGCGCAGGAGCAGGCGCGGTGCGGTGCGATACGCGATAGGACGTCCTTCCATGTACGATGGGGCGGCCGGAGCAGGTGCATCGGAGACCATGCACGGCATGCGCCGTCGGTTGAGGTTTGCAGATGTGTCGACTCTATCCGACGATTCGCAAATCAACCGTCCATCCAATCCTATTTCAGACAGATCCCTTAAGAATTGGCCTAAATTTTGCCGGCGGCAATCGGGTTCGTATCAGCAGGATCGCCCACAGCGCGGCCGCACGCGGCACGGCGGCTCGGGCACACGCGCCTGGCAATTTGCACCGCGCCGGTGAGCGGTCGGCGCAACGGTCACGGCACGACTGGACGTATGTCTCGCCAGCGTCGCCGCGATTCAAGTAGTTCGGATGGATACCGCCGATATGCGACGTGCCGCGGGCAGAACACGCGCGAGCGAGGTTTCCGCGTGGCGCGGCACACGGGAAAAATGAAACAACTTGCTCGGCACCCGTCTTCGTCGATGGGCCAACTATGACGGCGGCGGGCCTCAACCCGCCGCCGTGACCTCACGCATTGCGCGAATACACGCGCCGATGCCGCACCGCTTCCGCCAGCACGTCCAGCACCGGCTCCGTCTGCGTCCAGCTCAAACATGCATCCGTAATCGACACGCCATACTGCAACGGCACGCCGGGCTTCAGATCCTGACGCCCGGCCTCGAGATGACTCTCCACCATCACGCCGACGATCCGGTGCTCGCCCTGCGACAGTTGCCGCGCAAGATCCTGCGCGACTTCGATCTGCCGCTCATGCGACTTGTTCGAGTTCGCGTGCGAGCAATCGACCATCACCTGCTCGCGCAACCCGCTCTTGCGCAGCACCGCGCAGCTCGCCTCGACGTGCTCCGCATCGTAGTTCGGCCCGTTCTTGCCACCGCGCAGGATCACGTGCGCGTCGTCGTTGCCGCGCGTCTCGAAGATCGCGGCCATGCCCATCTTCGTCATCCCCATGAACGCGTGGCTCGCGCGCGCGGCGACGATCGCGTCCGACGCGACCTGCACGCCGCCGTCGGTGCCGTTCTTGAAGCCGATCGGGCAGCTGAGCCCCGACGCGAGCTGGCGATGACTCTGGCTCTCGGTCGTGCGCGCGCCGATCGCGCCCCACGCGATCAGGTCGGCGATGTACTGCGGGCTCAGCAGGTCGAGGAATTCGGTCGACGCGGGGAGGCCGAGCGCGTTGATGTCGAGCAGCAGTTGCCGCGCCGCGCGCAGCCCTTCGTTGATGCGGAAGCTGCCGTCCAGGCGCGGATCGTTGATGTAGCCCTTCCAGCCGACGGTCGTGCGCGGCTTCTCGAAGTACACGCGCATCGTGATCAGCAGGTCCTCCTTCAGCGCATCGGCGGCGGCCTTCAGGCGACGTGCGTAGTCGAGCGCCTGGTCGTGGTCGTGGATCGAGCACGGGCCGACGACGAGCAGCAGCCGGTCGTCGCGGCCGTGCAGGATGTCGCCGATCGCGCGGCGCGTGTCCTCGACGAGCGTCTGCGTGGCGGCCGGCACCGGCAGTTCATCCTGCAGCAGCGCGGGCGAGATCAGCGGGCGCACGGCGCCGATGCGGACGTCGTCGATGCGCGTGGTGTCCTGCGTCGCGTCGGCGCTGCCTACCTCGCGATCGTGGGAAGGATTGTCGAGGTTCTGCATGGGGATTCTCCGGGGACGTCTGGAATGATGTGCAGGCTCGATTATGGCACTCGCGCGTGGCGGCAGCGAGGCGCGGCGGGGGACGGCGACCGGCGTCAAGGCGCCGGATGAAAAAAGGCGATCCGCGAAGGATCGCCCGGCGATTGATGTCGATGCGCGTGGCGGCTAGTGCAGCGTCTCGGGCGCGAGCGAATTGCTCGGCAACAATGCCGTCAGCGCGCAATTGCTCGGCGCGGCCTTGCCGCCGAAGCGGTCGTAGAGCCAGGGCAGCATCCCGGCCACCCAAGGCGCGATCGCGCCCGCATGTTCGAGCGGATATTCGGTGTACACGACCGGTGCGCCGCTGGCACAGAATTTCTGCGCCAGCGCGCGTACATCGTACGCGAGCATCACGCCGTCGCCCACCTGGCTGCCGAAGGTGCCGTCGAGCACGCCGGCCGTGCCCTGACCGATATACATCGGAATCGTCGGCGACGCGGCCAGCCCGGCATTCACCTTGTTCGCGTAGGTCACGTACGCCGGAATGCTGTTGATGTCGTTCGCGTATCGCGGCTTGAACAGCGTCGCCCAATGCAGCCCCGTATACTTCGGCAGGATATAGGCGAGCGACTGGTTCTGGATGTCGTTGAACACGGCAACGCCGCTGTCGCTCAGATACGGCGTCAGATCGAAGCCGAAGCCGCGCGACAGCCCGGCGAGCGCAGCCGCCGCGACGCCGCCCCAGACGATGCTGCCGTCGACGTAGCGCAGGTTGTGCGCGGGATCGACCAGCACGCCGCCCTCGGCCGCGCCGACGAGTTGCTTGTTGATGTCCGGCGCATAGCTCGGCGCGAGTTGCGCGGCCCAGTTCGTCGCAATCGCACCGCCGGAATAGCCGATCATCGCGACCTTGCTGGTCGGCGCGAGGCCCGTCGACGGTGTGTTGAGCGCCGCGCGGATCGAATCGAGCGTCGTCATCCCGTATTCGGGGCCGGCGGCGAAGTCCGCCGTCTGGCCTTCCGTATCGGGCACGATCACGTTGTAGCCGAGCAGCAGCAGCGTCGACAGCGGGATCGATTCCGCGCTGTAGAGCAAGGTGCCGACGTTGATGACCTTCGTGACGTCGCGATCGCCGGCGATCACCTGCGACGGTTCGTCGTAAGGATTCAGCGAGTCGTAGGCCGACTGGTACGAGATCGCCCGGCCGTTGCTGACCGGGCTCCGGATCACCGACGTCACGTTGACGACCGGCCGGTTCTGCGCGTCGCTGGTGCGATACAGCAACTGCTTGGCGGTCAACGCCGTCGGCATTCCGGCCACGTGATAGGTGACGGTTCGCGTGTTGAGCACCGTGCCGGGTGCAATCGATTTCAACGGCGTGGCGCCCGTGTACGTGTAGAACGGGTTCGTCACGGTGGCCGCGCCGGCGTGAACCGACGACGTGGTGACGGCCAGCACGGCGGCCGCGATCGTCATCAAACGTTTGGAGAACATCGAAGTTGCCCCTGGGGATAACCTGCTTTTCATCGAGGAAGTTCGCTGTGTTGCGACTTGTCCGGATTGCGGCGTCAAGACGGGTTTCTGGCCATCGTCTGTCTCCTTTGAGTGAATTGTCCGTTCTATTTTCGATATGTAATTTAGTAGGACTGCGAACCGGATGAATTGAAGCACAGCGAGAACGGAATTGATGCGGATTTCCCTTTGTTTGAAGGTAAACGCCTAAACTCCATCGCGACGATCGAAGCCGGCGGTCCCGACGAAGTCGCGGTCACCAACGCGTTCAAGACATGGTTCTTCGCGCGGTTCGACGCCGACGACGAAGGCGTGCCGGCGGAAGACGGTTTGCACGGTATCGTTCACTATCTGTCCGAACCGGCGCGCACGGAGCAGGGATGCCGCGTGAACGCGGATCTCGGTCCGGCGCCGGAGGCGGCCGTCGAGGATCTGCTGTTCCGGCTCGTCGACGCGGGCGCGACGCGGATCACCGTCGGCTGAATCGCCGTTCCATCCACGACTCACACGCAAACATGAAAAAGACACTTGCCGCGTTGCTGCTGTGCATCGCATTGCCTGCGTCGGCCGAAGTCAGCATCGAGGTGCTGTGCTTCAGGACGACCGGCGACAAACCCGTGCGCTTCGAGTTGCGCACGTATTACGACGACGTGGCGAAGTGGCAAGGTGGTGTCGTCCGCTACGCGAAATCGAAGGCGGCGATTCCGCTGCTGTTCAAGCACGTGGATCAGGAAGAACTCGCGGAAGGCCGCCCGTACCAGTTCACGACGACGTGGTGGGAAATGGTCGACGGCAAGATCAACGGTGAATACGAAATGATGAGCCAGGGTGCGATCGTCTATTCGATGACGTACACCAATGCGCGCACCGGCAAGAAGACCGACTTCGCGTGGGCGCAGGACGTCGATGCGTCCGAGAAGACGGGGTGCCGCTGGTAGCGCGGATTCGAGCGGTGCCGGGAGGCGCGTTCGTCACCCGGCGCGCCCTCGGCCGCGCCGGTGTCGAGTTGGCTCGGGCGGGCGGTCAGCCGGCGTCGCCTGGGGTGTCGACGTCGATCCCGAGTTCGGTCGCCATGCGCTGAACGAGCGCGTTCAGCCGCGCCACCTCATCCGCAAGCCGCTTCTGTTCGGCCTTCAGCGCCTCGAACTCGGACGGCGGAACGGAGTCCGCGCCGGCGCCCGCATCCGAACCGGCGAATTCGGCGATGTTCACCTCGCCGCACATCAGGTGCATCCAGCGATTCTCGCGCGCACCGGGCGCGCGCGGCAGCCGGATGACGAGCGGCTGCGCACGCGCCGCGAGTTCGTCGAGGAACGCCTCGACCGACGAGATGTCCGCGAAGCCATGCAGGCGTGCGCTGTTCAGGCGCAGTTCGGCGGCCGTCTGCGGGCCGCGCAGCAGCAGGATCGTCAGCAGCGCGATCGCCTGACTCGGAATCCCGAGCACACGGTTCATGTTGTGCTCGAAACGCGGCACGCGGCTGCTGCTCCCTTCCATCACGAGGCTCAGATGCTTGAGCCCGTCGAGCGCGGTCGTGACTTCGTCCTCGCTGACGTTCATCACCGGCGAGCGCGCGGTTTTCTGGTTGCAGCCCGAGGTCAGCGCATTCAGCGAGAGCGGATAGGTGTCGGGCACGGTGTGCTGCTTCTCGACGAGCACCCCGAGAATGCGGGCCTCGAGAGGCGTAAGTTCGCGCAGGGCGCGTGGCGTGGGCATGTCCGGCGTGGTGTTCATGGATGCGTCGCAGCGTGCAGCAAGTGAAGGGAAACGGTCGCGCCCCGTCCGGCGTCGCGAACGGGCGAGCCATATGATAGCTCGCGACGTGGGGCCCGGCGCCACTCGCGGCCATGGCGTGCGGACTTGCCGCAGCCCGCTTTCGTCCAACGTATCGGCCACGCGGCGGTGCGCGGCGGCGCATGCGTTCGACGTCGCGAATCCACGCACCGCGCCTGCGCGCGGCGTCGCCCCGCGTTTGCGCGTCGCGCGGGCCGGCGGTACGATACGCGTTCACTTGGGGATGCGGTGCCGCACGCGGCCGATTTCGCACGCCACGCCAGCACCGCGCATCGCCCGTCCCGCCCGCCGTGCCGCCGCGCATGCGCGCCACGCGTCGACACGGTTCATCCGTTCACTCCTTCACCGCCATGACTGCATCCATCTCAGCGCCGCCCGTGCGCGCCATCGTCACCGGACACACGCGCGGCCTCGGCGCGTCGCTCGCCGAACAATTGCTGCAGGAAGGCATTGCCGTGCTCGGTGTGTCGCGCAGCCGTCATCCGTCGCTCGCCGCGCAGGCCGGCGGCCGTTTCGCCGAAATCGAGCTCGACCTGTCGGACACGTCGGCCATCGCGACGTGGCTCGCCGGCGACACGCTGCGCCGCTTCGTCGACGGCGCGTCGATCGTGCTGCTCTTCAACAACGCGGGCATCGTCGATCCGATCGGCCCGCTCGACGCGCAGGATCCGGCGCTCGTCGCGCGCGCGGTCGGCGTGAACGTCGCGGCGCCGCTGATGCTGTCGGCCGCGCTCGTACAGGCGGCAGCGGCACCGACCGAATGCCGGATCCTGCACGTGTCGAGCGGCGCCGCGCGCAACGCGTATGCGGGCTGGAGCGTCTACTGCGCAACCAAGGCGGCGCTCGATCATCACGCGCGCGCCGTCGCGCTCGACGCGAACCGCGCGCTGCGGATCTGCAGCGTCGCGCCGGGCGTCGTCGATACGGGCATGCAGGCGACGATCCGCTCGACCAGCGAAGCGAACTTCCCGATGCGCGAGAAATTCGACCAGTTGAAGTCGAGCGGCGCGCTGTCGACGCCCGAAGCGGCCGCGCGGCAATTGATCGGCCATGCACTGAGCGACGCGTTCGGTTCGGCGCCGACGGCCGACGTTCGCGAACTGTCCGCGACCTGATCCGGGATAGAATTTCGCGGTTGCCTTTCCCCGAGGATCCCCCGATGGTCACGAAGACCACCGCACCGTTCCAGCAGATCAAGACGCTTGTCCGCCAGCAGGTCGAAGCAGGCGACTGGCGCCCGGGGGACCGCATTCCGTCCGAACTCGATCTTGCCGCGCAGTTCGGCGTCGCGCGCATGACGGTCAACCGCGCGCTGCGCGAGCTGACCGAGGAAGGCGTGCTGAAGCGCATCGCGGGCGTCGGCACCTTCGTCGCCGAGGTGAAGCCGCAGTCGAACTTGCTGATGATCGCGCATATCCGCGACGAGATCCGCGCGCGCGGCCACGAGTACCGCTGCCGCGTGCTCAGCCAGTCGCGCGAGCCTGCATCATTCGACGTCGCGGCCGCGTTCGGGCTCGCGGTCAACACGCCGGTCTTTCACGTGGTGTGCGTGCACGAGGAAAACGGCCGCCCGATCCAGCTCGAGGATCGCTACGTGAACCCGGCCGCCGCGCCCGAATTCATCGACCAGGATTTCCAGGCCGAGCCGCCGTCCGAATACCTGTTCAACAACGTGTCGCACTACGAACTGGAGATCGAGCACGTGGTCGACGCGTCGCTGCCGACCGGCGAACAGGCGCGGCTGCTCGACATGCGCGCCGACGAGCCGTGCCTCACGCTCACGCGCCGCACCTGGACGAACGGACTGCCAGTCACGTTCGTGCACTTCCTGCATCCGGGCAACCGCTACCGGCTCGGCTCGCGCTTCAAGCCGGGCGCCGGGCGGCACCAGACCTGAACCTTCGCCGACGCTCGAAAACGGCCACGCGCGGCGGCCGCTTCATCGCAAAACGGACGCCGCACGCGTGAGCTCACCTGATGGCGTCGCGCTGCGCCGCTTACGCTCAGATCACCCCGACCTGCCCCGCGCCGCGCGACCACACGACCGGAAACAGCGCATGCTCGAGCGGCGCGCCGTCCGGCAGTTCGTCCGCGAGCCCCGGGAAATCGGGCGACGTCTTCCAGCGGCGCGGCGCGTGACGGATGTCGTCGCCGACGAAGCGGATCGAGAACGCGCGCCGGCGATTCTGCGTGCCGCCCGACGCATGCAGTGTGAGCATCCGGAAGCACACCATGTCGCCCGGCTCGAGCGCCCAATGGCGGATCGGGAACGCCGCGCGGTCGGCTTCGATGTCGGGCAGGTCGGCGAGGCTGCCTTCCGGGAACCACTTCGCTTCCTTGTCCATGAACGTGCGCGGCATCAGCCACGGCCCCTGGTGCGAACCCGCGATGAATTCCAGCGTCGATTCGAGCGGCACCGGATCGACCGGAATCCACATGCTGACGTTGTCGTCGCCTTCGATGTTGTAGTACGGCTGGTCCTGGTGCCACGGCGTGCGCTGCCGCGTGCCGGGCTCCTTCACGAGCAGGTGGTCGTGATGCAGCCGCACCGTCTGCGTGCCCATCAGCGCCGCGGCCACCGACGGCGCGGGCGAGCGCACGATGAAGTCGCGGTACGCGTCGTTGTGCTGCCAGTTGCAGAAGTCCTCGAAGAACCAGCCCGGGTCGTCGGGCCGGCTCGCGACCTTCGCGCGCGCGCTGGGCTGCGCGAGGTTCGCGTCGATGCCGGCACGCAGCGCGGCCACTTCGTCGGGCGAGAAGATGCCCTTGATGCAGACCGCGCCTTCCTCACGGAAGGCGGCGATCAGCTCGGGCGTCACGGCTTGCGCGACGCGCTCCTGGATACTCGTCATGGTTTGCCTGTCGATGGAATGAATCACGGAGTCACGGTGCGACGCTCACTGCTTCGCGCCGTAGATGTCGAAGTCGAAGTATTTCGCGGCGATCTTCTGGTACGTGCCGTTCGCGCGGATCGCGACGATCGCGTCGTTCAGCCGCTTCTTCATCTCGGCGTCGCCCTTGCGCACGCCCATCGCGACGCCGTACCCGGTGATGCGCACGTCGGTCACGTCGGGGCCCGCGAACGCATAACCCTTGCCGCGCGGCGTCTTCAGGAACGAGTAGCCGGCCTGCGTCTTGTCCTGGAAGGTCGCGTCGAGGCGGCCGTTCACCAGATCCTGATACACCTGGTCCTGGTTCTGGTACGACACGATCGTCACGCCCTTGGTCGCCCATTCGGCCTTCGCGTACGCCTCCTGCGTCGTGCCCTGGTCGATCCCGATGCGCTTGCCGGCGAGCGACGCGGCGGTCGGCAGCAGCTTCGAACCGGCCGGCGCGACGAGCGCACCCGGTGACGCGTACAGCTTGTTCGAGAAGTCGATTTGCTTGAGTCGCTCGTCGGTGGCCGTCATCGCGGACATGATCACGTCGAACTTGCGCGCGCGCAGCGCCGGAATCATCCCGTCGAAGCCCTGCTCGACCCACACGCATTTCGCGCGCAACTGCTCGCAGATCGCGTTGCGCAGGTCGATGTCGAAACCGGCGAGCGAGCCGTCGGGCTGCTTCGCCTCGAACGGCGGATAGGTGGGATCGATGCCCCAGCGGATCGTCGCCGTGTCCTGCGCGAACGCGACGAGCGGCGCGAACGCCAGCGCGGAAACGACGAGCTTTGCAGTGCGGTTCATGGTGTGTCCTTGTGGTCTCGACGCGGCGGGCGAGCGCCGGGCGTCCGTTGGGGAGCGTCGTGCCGGCAGGCCCGGCGCGGTGCGCGAAAGACTGGGACTTCGATGAAACTGCGATGCAGTCTAGACCGCTCAATTTTGGAGCGCAAGCCGAGCGAATGAACGTGGAGCCCACGGGCGGGAATTGCGTGGAGAATTCGCGCTGAAAGAGCGATGTAACATGCAAAATATAAGAATTTACCGGAAATTCGCGAGCGTTCACGCGTTTACCCGGTAATGCGCACAGTCGGCGGAGGGTGTATTCGATTGAATATCCACAAGCCGGGACGATCGGGAATCACCACTCGCGATTTACCCGGTCCAGGTTCTGACCTATACCGCATTGATGCTACGGTCGAACCGATTCATGTGATCGGCGTTCATGCCCGCGCGTGCCGCCTCCACATGATTGCCGTGCACCGCGATCGGCCGCGCCGCGCGGCAGCGCCTCCGGCGCCGGGTCCGGCGAAACCGCGATTGCCCACGGGCTCGGGCCATGTTAAAAGTCGTCGCATGTATTTGTAAATGAAATGCTCGACGCCGGAAAAGTGTAGAAATGAATAGACCTTTGTTCGACCTCGACCTGTTGCGCGCGCTCGTGATGGTCGCCGACTGCGGCAGCTTCACGACCGCGTCCGCGCGCCTGCATTCAACGCAATCGACGGTCAGCCAGAAGGTGCGGCGCCTGGAGGAGATCGCCGGGCATCGCCTGCTCGACCGCGGCACGCGCGACGTGCGGCCGACCGACGCCGGCGTGACGGTGCTCAGCTACGCCCGGCGCATGATCGCGCTGAACGACGAGATGCTGGAAGCGCTGTCGGGCGCGACCGTCGCGCTGACGATCCGGCTCGGCGTGCCCGACGATTTCGCGGCGGGCCGCACGACCCATGCGCTCGCCGCCTTCAAGCGCGATCATCCGCAGGTGAAGCTCGAGGTGATGTGCGGGTTGAGCCGCGACATCTCCGCGGCCTACGATCGCGGCGAGCTCGATCTGGTGCTGATCAAGCAACGGCGCGACAGCCGAGAGGCGGTGGTGCGCTGGCCGGAGAAGCTGCGCTGGATCGACAGCGCACAACATCCGACGATCGAGCTCGATCCGGTGCCGATCGTCGTGTTCCCGCCACGCGGGCTCTATCGCGACGACATGATCAAGGCGATCGAGGAACGCGGCCGCCGCTGGCGGATCAGCTTCACGACGTCGAGCCTGAGCGGCATCCAGGCGGCCGTCGCGGACGGGCTCGGCATCAGCGTGCTGCCCGCGCGCGTGGTGACCGACGACCACGTGGTGCTGACCGAGCAACACGGCGGCTTCGCGCCGATCGAGAACATGGACATCGCGATCCTGCATCGGCCGACGGCCGATCCGATGGTCAGCGAACTGACGAAGGCGCTCGCGGCGATGCTGGAGCAGGAGGAGGAATGAGCGCGGCGATGCCGGTCCGCATCAGCCGAGCAACCGCGTGACCGGGGAATGCACGCGCGTCAGAACATCGTGTTTCCGTTCGCCGCCTGCTCCGGCACCGGCTGGTTCACGTCCCAGTGCTCGACGATCTTGCCATGCTCCAGCCGGAAGATGTCCATGATCGCGCTGCCGCGCGTGCCGGGTTCGCGCACCGCGTGCACGTGCAGGATCACGTAGTCGCCGTCGACGAACGAGCGCTCGATCTCGCTGTGCGACTGCGGATATTTGTCACGCAGGAATGCAATGAATTGGCGAAAGCCGTCGCGGCCGTCGGCCGCGTTCGGGTTGTGCTGCACGTAACGATCGCCGACGTACGCGAGCGCGGCGTCCGCATCTTTCTCGTTCAGGCCTTTTTCGTAGAAGGCGAGCACCGTCCGCCGGTTGGCTTCCTGCTGCGCGTCGGTCGGGCCGGCCGCCACCGCATGCGCGGCGCTCGCGGCGACCAGAGCCGCCGTCATCCATCGTGCGGCCCGTGCCGCTGTCGTGCGTCGCATCGTCGTCTCCCGGGAAATCCGGCTGAAAACCGGATCATACCGGGGTGACGCTGCGCTTACGCTTCACTCAGACCAGCGCGCCGTTGCGCGCGACGATCTTCCCCGACGACACGACAAGCCGCCGCGTCGGCCGCGCGACGACGGCCTCGGCGACCGTCAGCGCATCGACGAGCACAACGTCCGCACGCTTGCCCACCTCCAGACCGTAGTCGGCGAAGCCGCAACCGCGTGCCGCGCCGTGCGTCACGCAATCGAGCGCGACTTCGAGTGCGTCGTCACGGCGGAAATCGTTGCGCATGCCGATCAGCATCGCGCGTTCGAGCATGTCGGGCGACCCGTACGGCGTCCACGTATCGCGCACACCGTCGTTGCCGCCGATCACGGTCACGCCGGCCGCACGGCACGCGGCGACCGGCGGCACCGGCACCGCGGCCGGCGCGGTCGTGACGATCGCGACGCCGAGTTCGGCCATCCGCGCGAGCAGCGCGTCGCGCTCGCGTTCGGTGATATCGCCGAGACAGAACCCGTGACTGATCGTGACCTTGCCCTGCATGCCAAGCGCGGCAGTGCGCTGCAGGATGAGGTCGAGCGAGTACGCGCCCATCGACCCGCGCTCGTGCAGGTGCAGGTCGAGCCCGCGACCGTGACGCTCGGCGATCCCGAACAGCACGTCCACCGCCTCGACCGGATCGCCTTCGATCGCGCACGGATCGAGGCCGCCGAGCAGATCGGCACCGGCGGCGAGGGCTTCGGACAACAGCGCATCGGTGCCCGGCCGCTTCAGCACGCCCGACTGCGGAAACGCGACGATCTGGATCTCCACCTGGCCGCGCAGCGTCTCGCGCGTCGCGAGCACGCCGTGCAGATGCCGCAGCCCGGCTTCGGTATCGATGTCGACGTGCGTTCGGATGCGCGTCGTGCCGGCCGCGAGGAACGCGCGCGACAGCGCGAGCGACGCGGCGCCTGCATCGTGGCCGCTCGTCGCGCGGTAGTTGCGTTCGTTCTCGATGCGGTCGACCAGGCGCGGCCCCACCGCGTTGCGATACCACGGCATTCCCCAGTGGGTCTTGTCGAGGTGCGTGTGGCCTTCGACGAGGCCGGGCAGCGCGAGCGCGCGCGCACCGTCCTCGATCGCGCAGCCGGCGGGTGCGTCGAGTGACGGGCCGACGCGCGCGATGCGCTCGCCTTCGATCAGGATGTCGAGCGCTTCGTCTGCATGCGTGCGGACGTTGCGGATCAGCAGGTTCGTCATGTCGGTTCCTGTGTGGTCGGTCAGTGCAGAGCCTTCACGATGCACGCACCGCGACGGCGGTCAGGTCGTTATCGCGTGAAACGTTGTGCCGGCGCGAACGGCGCACCGGTATCGCTTTCGCCGCGGCGGAACACCCAGCGTTCGGCCGGCACGCCGGCGACGGCGGCCGCCGCATTCGGCGCGCGCACCGCGACGAAGCTCGCGTCGCAGCCAACCGCGATGCCGTAGTCGGCCTTGCCGATCGCGCGCGCGCCGGCATGCGTCGCCATGTCGAGCGCGATGGCGAGCGCTTCGTCGGTGTAGAAACCCGAGCGGTAGCCGACCATCATCGCGCGCTGCAGCATGTCGCCGTTGCCGTACGGCCACCACGCATCGCGAATGTTGTCGTTGCCGGCGAACACGTGCACGCCCGCGTCGCGCAGCTGCCGCACCGGCGGGAATGCGCAGTCGCCCGGCGCATTGGTCAGGATCGACACGCCGGCGCCGGCGAGTGCCGCGGCCGCACGCGCGACCTCGCCATGATCGACCTGGCCGAGCGCATACGCGTGGCTCACGTTCACGCGGCCACCGAGGCCCGCCGCGCGCGTGCGCGCCGCGATCCGCAACAGTTGCGCGATGCCGGTCTCGCCCGGTTCGTGCAGGTGGATGTCGATCTTCGCGCCGCGCTTCTCGGCGATGCCGAACACGATGTCGAGTTGGCCGTCCGCGTCGCCGTCGAGCGTCGTCGGGTCGATCCCGCCGACCACGTCGGCGCCCTCGCGCACGGCCGCCTCGAGGATCTCGGCGGTGCCCGGGCACGTCACCACGCCGGCCTGCGGGAACGCAACCAGTTCGATGTCGACGACCCCGCGCCATTGTTCGCGCGCGGCCATCACGGCCTGCAGGTTCGACAGGCCGGTCGTCGCGTCGACGTCGACGTGGCTGCGCATCGCGATCGTGCCGAACGCGGCGGCCTGCGCGATCAGCGCATTCGCGCGCTCGACGATCGGCGGAGCGGCCGCGAGCTGGCGCTTCTCGACCGCGAGCCGCTCGCGCAGCGAGCCGACCGGTTCGTGCGGCACCCAGCGGTCGCCGACGAAGCTCTTGTCGAGATGGATGTGGCCGTCGACGAAGCCGGGCAGCACGACGCGCCCGCCGAGGTCGATCGTTTCCGCGCCGGGCGCGGCGGTGCAATCGGCCCCGATCGCGACGAAGCGGCCGTCATGGACGGCGAGGTTGACGGGCTGGCCGCCGGCATCGACGGCGTTGGTGAAGAAGCGATCGGTCATGACTCGGAACGTGTGGGGCGGTCGCTGCGCGACGCCGGCTCGGATGGCCGAAAGGACCGCGGCCGGCACGGCCCGGCCGTTGGCAGGGAATGCGGTCACGATATCGGACGCGATGGCCAGTGGCCAATTAAATGTCGCGATGCCGCGCATTCGATTTCGCGATATACGGACGGGCCGCCCCGTCGCGCCTGGCGCGGCGATCGGGTGCGATCGCCGGGACGGTGCCCGCATTGCCGACAAGCGTGCATCGGCACGGTCGCGGCCGGGCGTAGCGCGGCGCCGCGCCCGGCCGCGATTTGCGCGGCAACAGACTTTACACGTTGTTACCCGGCCGCACCGGACGCGCATCCGCCCTTTCCTTATACTCACGCCGAGTTCGCCACCCGTCCGGGAATTCGTCGGCGAACACGTTGCCGATGCAGGAAACATCATGATGCGCATGCCTTCCACGAAGACCGTTCTGTTCGCCTCGCTCGTCGCCGTGGCGGCGCTTCCGCTGACCGCCTGTGTCGCGCCGGGCTACTACGGCGCGCAACCGGGCTATCCGCAGCAACAGTACGCGACGCCCGGTTACGCGCAGCCCGCGTATTCGCAACCCGGCTACGTGCAGTCGCAGCAGCCGGCATATCCGAGCCAGGCCCCGCAGTACGACCAATACGGCAACCCGCAGCCTTACGCCGGGCAATACGGCAACGGCTACGGCACGCAATACGGCACCGTCACGAACATCCAGCCGGTCAGCGGCTCGATCGGCGCGTCGGGCGTCGCCGGCACCGTCGTCGGTGCGCTGGTCGGCGGCCTGGTGGGCAACCAGTTCGGCCGCGGCCACGGCCGCGATGCTGCCACCGTGATCGGCGCGCTCGGCGGCGCCGTCGCCGGCAACCAGATCGGCCAGCAGATGGGCGCGGCCCAACCGCCGAGCAGCTACCGGATCGACGTGCAGGTCAGCGACGGCTCGACGCGCTCGTTCGACGTGCAGTCGCCAGGCAACCTGCGCCCGGGCGATCGCGTCCAGATCAACGGCAATCAGCTGTCGCGTTATTGATTTGGGTCGCGTGCACCTGAGCTGATCGGGTGCATCGCGGACACCTCACGTCGCGTCCGCATTTCGCGCGTCCGACGCCGTGCGCCGCTTCGGCGCAACGCACGGGCGCGCATTGCTTCATCCCCGCTCCTTCCATCAGCGCGGCACGCTTGTCGCGTACGGCACTGCGCCGTCACGCGCCTCACGTCGCGCACCGGCCGCGGTCGGGCTCGCATCGAACGCTGCGGCCGACATGTCCGCATCCGGTTCGTTTCCGCTCGCATCCCTTCGACGCCGAGTGCGCGATTGCCCGCAGGCATCGCGAACGCTCATTCATTCTCCACGCGTCATCTCCAGCGCCCTTCGCGCATCGGCGCCCTTCATCACGCGTGCCGATCGGGCAAACGAGTGCGTGCGTTTCCGCTTAGCATTGTCGACGCCCTGCCGCGCATTGCGCCGCAGATTCCGATATCACGGCACACCAACGACAATCCCGACCGATGATCACGATCCGCCTGCTCGACGCCGCCGACGCGGCGCAATTCCAGTCCGTCCGCCTCCGCGCGGTCGACACGTCGCCGACCTCGTTCCTGCCGACCCGCGACGAAGAAGCACGCGTCCCGCTCGATGAATTCGCGACGCGCATCACCCCAACCCACGAGCGCGCCGTGTTCGGCGCGTTCGACGACGCAACGCTCGTCGGCATCACGGGCGTGCGCCGCGATGCGCGTGCCAAGGTCGCGCACAAGGCGACGATCTGGGGCGTGTTCGTCGACCCCGCGTATCGCGGGCGCGGCATCGCGCAATCGCTGCTCGACAACGCGACCGCGCACGCAGCGCAAGCGTGGCAGTGCATGCAACTGGTCCTGTGCGTGAATGAAATCAACGGCGCCGCGGAACGGGTGTACGCGTCGCGGGGGTTCGTCCGGTTCGGCACGGAACCGCGTTCGCTGTTCGTCGACGGCCGCTTCTACGACGAACACCACATGGTCAAGACGCTGGCATGACGCGTCGCGTTCGCGCGCCCTTGACCGGTCGCACGCGAACGCCTCTCCACGCCGTTACGTCATCGCTTGTCGGTGATCGTCGTGTTGACAGCCTGCCCGGCGATCGTCACGTTCGTCAGGTCAACCGCCGCGTTGGGCACGGTGCCGGCAGCAAATGCTCGTGTGGCCGCGAACAGTCCGCCGAGCACAGCACCGCCTGCGGGTGTGCCGGTCCAGCCGATGAAATCGCGGCGCGACACCTCTGCTGCGGCGAAGGTGATCGGACGGGCGAAGGCGAACGGCAGCGGTTTGCGGCCGTGGGCATTCCTTCAATGGTTGGGGTATCGACACGCAGGCGGCGGACCTCCATTCATACGTCGTCGCACCACCAGGCAAAGCCTCGCCGTGATCGAAATCGAGGATGCATCTGTCGCTTACCTCATTTCAAAGCTGCCTTCGCCGGAATGTGTGCGCACACTCACTTCTCAGTGACGGAGAAAAGACATATGTCGTCGTATCTTTATGCGCAGAAACTCGATGTCTGATGGATACGCGGTCAGGCCCGAATCGACCGCGCGCATGGAATATGACAAGCTCTCGGAGGCATCACCCGTCCATGCAAACCCGTCACAGGAGCCTCAATTGCAGACCCGCCACGGAGTCGACCTCATCCGCGCCCGCGCGCTGTTCGATCGCGAGCGCCGTGCATTCACCGAAGCCATGCCGATCTCCCGCGCGTTGTCCGCGGAAGCGTCCGAGCATTTGCTGTTCGGCGTGCCGTTGCACTGGATGCAGGACTGGTCGACGCCGTTCTCGCTGGTCGTGAAGGAGGCGCGCGGCGCGACGTTCACCGACGTCGACGGTCATCGCTACGCGGACTTCTGTCTCGGCGACACCGGCGCGATGTTCGGCCATGCGCCCGAGCCGGTCGCGCGCGCACTTGCCGAACAGGCGACGCGCGGCTACACGACGATGCTGCCGAGCGAGGACGCCGCGTGGGTCTCGCGAGAACTCGCGCGCCGCTTCAAGCTACCCGTCTGGCAATTCGCGTTGAGCGCGAGCGACGCGAACCGCTTCGTGCTGCGCTGGGCGCGCGCGGCCACCGGCCGCAACACGATCGTCGTGTTCAACGGCTGCTATCACGGCACGGTCGACGACGTGTTCGTCGACCTCGTGGACGGCCGCCCGGTGCAGCGCGACAGCCTGCTCGGGCAGTCCTACGATCTGCTCGCGAACACGCGCGTCGTCGAGTTCAACGATCTCGACGCGCTCGAAGCGGCGCTGAAGGACGGCAACGTCGCGTGCGTGCTCGCCGAGCCGGCGATGACGAACATCGGGATGGTGCTGCCCGATCCGGGCTTCTGGGAGGCCGCACGCGAACTGACGCGCCGCTACGGCACTCTGCTCGTGATCGACGAAACGCACACGATCAGCAGCGGCCCCGGCGGCTACGCGGCCGCGCACGGTCTCGAACCGGACGCGCTGGTGGTCGGCAAGCCGATCGCGGGCGGCGTGCCGTGCGCGGTCTACGGGTTCAGCGCCGAATTCGCGGAGCGCGCGAAAGAGGCGAAGCTGAACGCGCCGCCCGGCCATTCCGGGATCGGCACGACGCTCACCGCGAACATGCTGGCCATGCACGCGATGCGCGCGACGCTCGCCGAAGTCGCGACCGATGCCGCGTATGCGCAGATGTTCGAACTGGCCGCGCGGCTCGCGACCGGGCTCGAACGGGTGATCGCGAAACACGGGCTGCCATGGTGCGTGACGCGCATCGGCGCGCGCACCGAGTTCCAGTTCACACCCGTGCCGCCGCGCAACGGCACGATTGCGGGCGAACAGCTCGACAGCGAGCTCGAGCACATCGTGCATCTGTACCTGCTGAACCGCGGCGTGCTCATCACGCCGTTCCACAACATGATGCTCGTATGCCCGCAGACGACGACCGACGACGTCGATACGCTCGTCGCGCGGTTCGACGCATGCCTGGGCGAACTGGCGTGACGTGATGCGGCGGCCGTTCGGCTCGCCCGCAGCGGCAAGCCGAACGCACGCCCGGCGCTACTTCGGCAAATCCGTCGGATCGACCTGCGTGCCGGGCACGCCTGCGGTGCGCGCGCTCGCTGCAAGCTCGTCGCGCAGCGCCGCACGCGGATCGCCGCCGCCGACACGCTGCCCCGACGCGGCGGCGCCATCGAGCGCCGGCAGGATGTAGCCGTTCACCATCCGCCGGAACCGCTTCACGTTCTCCGCGTCGCGCAGGCCGCCGTCCACCGGCAGCACGCCGGTCATCACGATCACCGTGTTGCGCTTCGGCAGCACCGTGATGAATTGCCCCTTGAAGCCCATCGCGTCGAATTCGGGCTCGCGCTCGACGATGTTGTTGATCCACCAGTAGTAGCCGAAATGCGGCGACACGCGCGGCGACGTCATCTGCGCGATCCACGCCTGCGGCACGACCTGGCGCCCCTGCCAGCGCCCGCCGTCGAGCACGAGCATGCCGATCTTCGCCATGTCGACCGCGCGCAGCCGCAGCCCCCAGCCGGCCGATACGAGCCCCGTGCGGTCCGCGCGCTCCCATGCGGCGCGCTTCATGTCGAGCGGGCCGAACAGGTGCGCCTGCGCATAGCGCTCGACGGGCTCGCCGGCCGCCGCGCTCAACATCGCCGATGCGAGGATCGGATTCACGTCGGTGTACTCGAACGCGGCGCCGGGCGCCACCTTCGGCGCGGCCGACGCGGCGAGCTTCAGCCGGTCCGGCGCGGTGTAGTAGATCGGATCGTCCTTCGGGCTGAAGTCGTAATGCAGGCCGCTCGACATCGACAGCACGTGCTTCAGCTCGATGCCGCGCTTGTCCGCGAGCGCGTCGCCGAGATCGGGGCGCCACGCGGCGAGCCGCGCGGCCACCGGCTCGTCGAGATGCACGGCACCGCGATCGACCAGGATGCCCGCGACGAGCGACGTCACGGCCTTCGTCACCGAATACAGCTCGTAGGTCGAATCGCGCGACGCGTTCGCACCGTAGCGCTCGAAGATCAGCTTGCCGTCCTTCACGACGAGCAGGCTGTACACGTCGAGCTTCTGCTCGCGGATCCAGCGCGACAGCTCGACGAGCTTGCGCGAATCCACGCCGACGTCTTCCGGCGCAGCCGCCGCGATGCCGGTTTCATGCAGCGGCGGCAGCGCATCGGCCGCGTGCGCCACGGATAGCACCGGCGCCGACGCCAGCGCGCCGCCGCCGATCAGCAGCGCCGCAACCCGCGCGAGCAGCCGTCGCATGAAAGGCGCCGCCGGGCGCCGCCCATCGCGACGCCACATGGACAAACGGTCAATGAAATTTGTAATCCTCATCAAATCTCCGGCGCATCGTTGAACGCGGCGGCGGTCCCGGGCACGCCTTTCGTGCGACGGCTGCGCGCGAGTTCGTCGCGCAGCGCCTGCGTGGTTTCCGCGCGCTCGACCGGCGGCTGCGCGGGCGCAAGCGCCGGCAGGATGTAGTCGCCGACCATCCGCCGATACAGGTTCAGATAGGTCGCGTCGCGCAAGCCGCCGTCGGTCGGCAGCAGGCTCGTCATCACGATGACCGCACGCTGCGCGGGCAGCACCGTGATGAACTGCCCCTTGAAGCCCATCGCGCCGAATTCCGGCGTGCCGTGTTCGACGACGTGGCTGATCCAGCAGTAATAGCCGTAGTCGGCCGCGGCCGGCGACGGCGTGGTCATCTGCCGGACCCAGCCGGCCGGCACGACCTGCTTGCCGTTCCAGCGGCCGTTGTCGAGCAGCAGCATGCCGATCTTCGCCATGTCGACGGCGCGCAGCCGCAGGCCCCAGCCGCCCGCCACCGCGCCGGTGCCGTCGGCGCCGCTCCAGCGGTAATGCGCGAAGCCGAGCGGCTCGAACAGCCGCTTGCGCGCGAAGTCGTCCTCGCGCTCCCGCGCGGCGATCGACACGGCCGTGCCGACCAGCACCGGGTTCACGTCGATGTAGTCGAAATGCGTGCCGGGCGGCTGCGCGGCCCGGCTCGTCACCGCGACGCGCAACCGGTCGGGCGCGTCGTAGTACAGCGGATCGGTGCCTTCGCGCGTCGTGTAGCGCAAGCCGCTCGACATCGACATCAGATGCCGCAGCTCGATGTCCTGCTTGTCCGCGAGTTCGCTCGCGAGATCGAGCCGCGCGGCCGCGATCAGCGGCGCGACCTTGGTCGACGGGTCGAGCTTGCCCTCGCCGTCAAGGATGCCGGCGAGCAGCGCGGTGATCGTCTTCGTCACCGAATACAGCTCGTAGTTGTTGTCGCGCGTGAGGCCGTCACCGTAGCGCTCGAACACGATCTTGCCGTCCTTCACGACGACGAGGCTGCGCACGTCCATCCGGTCGCGGCGCAGCCATTCGGACATCCGCACGAGCGGCGCAGAATCGACGCCGGCCGCTTCGGGCACGACGCTCGGCAGGTCCTGCGGCCCGCCGCCCGCGGCCAGCGCCGGGCCGCCGCACGACCCGGCGACGATCGCGGCGGCCGCGATGCCGCGCATTGCGTGGGAAATGCTCATGCTTGCTCCTGTGGAAATGCGCATCCGCCGTTGCCGGCGGAGCGGCACATCAAATTGCCGTGAAGTCAGTCGAGACACGGTTTGCCGGCCGGCAGGAACTGCCCGCGCCCCGGCTCTGCGGCGAGCAGCCGGCCATCCTCGACGAGCAGTTCGCCGCGCGACAGGCAATGACGCGGCCAGCCCGTCACCTCGATCCCTTCATAAGGCGTGTAGTCGACAGCATGATGCAGCGACGCATTCGCGATCCGCACGCGCTTGTCCGGGTCCCACACGACGATATCCGCATCGGCGCCGACCGCGATCGTCCCCTTGCGCGGATACAGCCCGTACAGCTTCGCGGGCCGCAGCGACGTCAGCTCGACGAACTGGTGCAGCGACAGGTGACCCTTGCGCACGCCGTCGAACAGCAGCGGCAAGCGGGTCTCGAGCCCCGGAATTCCGTTCGGGATATGGTCGAACGACACGGTATGCCCACCCGGATGCTTGCCGCACGGATCGTCGTAGTTGAACGGCGCGTGATCGGACGAGAATACCGAGAACACGCCCTGCTTCAACGCCTTCCACACGGCCTGCTGGTTCGCCGGATCGCGCGGCGGCGGGCTGCACACGCACTTCGCGCCTTCGTACCCGTCGTGACCGCCATGGCCGAGATCGGCTGCCGTCAGGTACAGGTACTGCGGGCAGGTTTCGGCCAGGATCGGCAACCCGCGCGATTGCCCCCAGCGGATCTGCTCGATCGCCTCGGCACCCGACACATGCACGATCAGGATCGGCACGTCGACGAGTTCCGCGAACGCGATCGCACGATGCGTCGCCTCGCGCTCGACCACCGCCGGCCGCGCATGCGCGTGGAAATGCGGCGCGACGTGGCCGTCGCCGAGCAGCCGCTCGGTCAGCCAGCCGATGCAGTCCGAGTTCTCCGCATGCACCATCACGAGCGCGCCATGCTCGCGCGCGACCGACAGCACGTCGAGCATCTGCCGGTCGTTCAGCTTCAGGTCGTCGTAGGTCATGTACACCTTGAACGACGTGTAGCCGTTCGCGATCAGCCGCGGCAGTTCCTCGGCCAGCACGTGCGGCGTCGGATCGGCGACGATCAGGTGAAAGCCGTAGTCGATCAGCGCGCGCCCTTGCGCGCGCCGGTGATAGTCGTCGACGGCCGCCTGCAGCGACTGCCCCTTCGCCTGCGCGGCGAACGGCACCACGGTGGTCGTGCCGCCGCACAGCGCGGAGCGCGTGCCGGACAGGAAGTCGTCGGCCATCTTCAGCCCGTCGGGCATCGGCTGGTCGAGATGGCAATGCGCATCGACGCCGCCCGGCATCACCAGCATCCCGGTCGCGTCGAGCTCGCGCGGCGCGCGCGGGAGCCCGTGGCCGAGCATGGCCACGCGCCCCGCGCGGATGCCGATGTCGCACGAGAACCGGTCCGCCGCCGTCACGACGTCCGCGTGACGGATCACGAAATCGAGATCGTTCGACATGGCGCGCGCCTCAGATCACGTCGCTGAAGAGACGCCCCCAGCCCTTCACCTGCCGCGTGTCGTAGTCGGCGAGCTGCAGCGACTTCCACACGACGGTCGAGATCGTGTCGTAGATCGGAATGCCCGTCTCTTCCTCGAGCGCCGGCACCAGGTGCGCGGCGTTCAGGTTCGTGCAGAAGATCGAGATCGCGCGCGGGCCGGCCTTCGCGACTTCGCGGACCATCCCGCCGATCTGGTCGCCCGTCACTTCGGAGAACGAGAAATTGACCTTGAGATTCAGGTGGCGCTCGGCGATGCAGTTCAGCCCCGAGCGGCGGTAGTTGTCGACGATCTTCGTCTGCACGTCGTCGAGGTACGGCGTAACGAGGCCGAACTCGTGCGCGTGGGTCTTCTTCAGGATCTCGTTGAGCGCGAGCACGGAGGTCGTGGCGGGAATCCCCGTCGCCTCGGTGATGCGCTGGCACAGCCGCTCGTCGGCCTCGAAGCCGAGCCAGCCGGACGACGTGCCGTTCCACGCGATCACGTCGACCTTCGCGTCGGCGAGCAGCATCGCGGCCTGGATGATCTTGTCGTCGTCGAACTGGCCGAGCGCCTGGCCCGTCAGCGAGATCTCGGTGACCGGGAAGCGCGCGAAGTGCGCGGACACGCCCGGCAGGCCGGCGACCATCGCGCTCGTCAGCGGCTCGAGCGACGTGTTGGACGACGGGGTGAGCATGCCGAGCAGGGTACGTTTCTTCATGATGGGTTTCTCTCTACCAGTGAATGCAGTCGATGCAGTGAAAGCGGTCGGTCAGACCGGGAGCTTGTTTTCGTAGTCGATCGCGCTGGAGCACACGAGCAGGCCGACGCCGGCCGCCGCGAACACCATCAGCGCAAGGAAATAGGAACCGGTGAACTGCACGATCGTGCCGACGACGATCGGCACGGTGATGCCGCCGATGTTGCCGCCGAGGTTCATGAAGCCGCCGAGGAAGCCGATCTTGTTGCGCGTGCCGAGCGACGACGGAATGCACCAGTACAGCCCGCACCAACGCAGGAAGAACAGGGTCGACGACAGCAGCGCGACGCACACGACCGGGCTCTTCACGTAGGCGACCGAAAAGATCGACACGGTCGCGATCACGGCCGCGATGCCGAACAGCGTGCGCATCACGACGTTCGGACGGCCGCCCGCGGCCTTCCACTTGTCGGCGATCCAGCCGCCGAGCAGCTCGCCGACGAAGCCGCAGAAAAAGATGATGAAGGTCGAGCCGCCCATCTGCTTGATGTCGAAGCCGTGCACCTTGTGCAGGTAGTTCGGCATCCACGTGAGCAGCCCGTAGAACACGCTGTTGAAGCACATCCAGCCGAAGAACATGCACCACACCGAGCGGTACTTGAAGAAGTCGCGCGAGCGGCCCGACGCATTGGCCGGCTCGGCCGCGAGATCACTCGCGTGCGACGCCTCGATGTAGTCGGCTTCGAGATCGTTGACGCCCGGATGCTCGCGCGGCGTATTGCGGATGTAGTACCACGCAAGGAAACCGGCCAGCACGGTGCCGACACCGGCGACCGCAAACGCGAGCCGCCACGAGCCGAGCAGCGCGATCAGCCCGGCGATCAGCACCGCGCCCAGGGCCGCGCCGAGCGGCGCGCCGCCGTCGAGCAGCGTGGCGCCGCGACCGCGCTCGGTTTGCGTCATCCAGATCGCGTTGAGCTTGCCGCCGGCCGGATAGATCGGCGCTTCGGACGCGCCGAGGCCGAGGCGCGTGAGCAACAGCGACGGCGCGTTCGTGCACAGCGCGGCGATCGCCTGGAAGAAGCCCCAGAACACGGTTGCCGTCGCGATCACGATGCGCGGCTTGAACCGGTCGGCCAGCATCCCGCCCGGGATCTGCATCACCGCATAGGTCCAGAAGAACGAACTGAGGATCAGACCCTCCATCGCCGGCCCGATGTTGAACTCTTGCGAGATGTAAGGCATGGCGACGGACAGCGACGCGCGATCGACGTAGTTGATCGCGATGAGGCTCAGCATGACGACGAATATCTTCCAGCGGACGGCGGATTTGCCGACCGTCATGGCGGCGACACCGGAGGTTGAAGACATGGACGGACTCCAGGAGTGAACGAGGATGGTCAGGACGTCGCGCAACGTGGAGCCGAGTATAGGATTAGAAATTTATAATTACCGTTATCGTAAACACTTGGTTTCATTGAATTTGTTGTATCACTAAGATGGTGCAGGGTAAGCCCCGATATCGTGATAAGCTTGCCCCATCATGAGCCAGACACCCCGCAATCCCCTGCTTCTGCGCACCCGCGGCATGGCCGCGGAGATCGCCGCGCGCCTGCGCGTGATGATCGACGAAGGCGAATTGCCGCCCGGTGCGCGGATCGACGAAAAGGAACTGAGCCTCGCGTTCGACGTGTCGAAGACGCCGCTGCGCGAAGCGCTGAAGGTCCTCGTCGCGGAGGGCGCCGTCACGCATCGCCAGTACATCGGCTATCGTGTCGCACCGATCGACGTCGACGATCTCGTGTCGACGTTCGAGCTGCTGCACGGGCTCGAGGCGATGGCGGGAGAGTTGCTGCGCAAGCGCATCGCCGCGTCGACGCTCGCCGCGTTGCAGGCGAAGCACCGGCGGATGGTGGAGTGCCACGAGGCCGGCAAGCGTGTCGAATATTTCCGGCTGAACCAGCAGATTCATCAGATGATCGTCGACGCGGCGGGCAACCCGGTGTTGTCGGGCATTTATGCGTCGCTGATGTCGAAGGTGCACCGCGCACGTGGCGCCGCGAACGCGGACACGCTGCGCTGGGCCGAATCGCTGCACGAGCACGAAGCCATCATGGCCGCGCTCGCCGATCCCGACCACACGCAGCTGCCGCAGGTGCTGCGCAGCCATTCGGAGAACACCGCGCGCGAAGTGCTGGCGATCCTCGATCGCACGAGCACGGCCGACGCGCCGGGCAAGCGGGCGGCCGAAGCGTAACCGCTTCGTGACAGCCGCCCTGTTCCGGCGGCCTGACGCCCGTTACACCGCCTTCAACGCGCGCCGCGCCACTTCCGCGAAATAGCGCGCACCGACCGGCCATCAGCACCACGCGCTCACGCGCGAGCTGTTCTTCGCGAACAACAACGCGAAGCGGTTCAAGACGCTGGTGAGCATGAGCCGCGTGAAGGTCGGGCTCGAAGTGCCGGTGGAGATCGGCGAGTGACGATCGACGTCAGCGCCGGTCGGCGGCCAATGATCCGAAAAACGTCGCGACCTTGGCCTTGCTCGTCGCCTGCAATCGCGACATGAGCCCGTGATCGACTTGTCGCAGCCCGTAAGTCTCGCCGATGTCGCGCTGCATCCGGCACCACAGATGGCTCGCGATCTCCGCGTCGACCATCGCGCGGTGCGCACGGCCTGCCTTCGGCAGCCGCAGCATGTCGGCGAGGCTCGACAGCCGGTGACTTTGCGCGTGCGGGTAGATGCGCCGCGCGACGAGCATCGTGCACGCGAACGCATGCTCGGCCGCCATGCCGAGCATGCCGAGCTCGGCCTGCCAGAATCGCTTGTCGAAGCCGGCGTTGTGCGCGACGACGGGGTGGCTTCCGACGAATGCGGCGGCTTCCTTCATGACCTTCGACACCGGCGGCGCCGACGCAATCATCTCATTCGTGATTCCGGTGAGCGCGACGACGTCGGACGGAATGCGGCGCCCCGCGTTCATCAGGCTCTGGTAGCGGTCGACGATCTCGCCGTCGCGCAGAAGAATCACGGCGATCTCGGTCGCCCTGTCTCCCATGTTCGGGGAAAGCCCGGTTGTTTCGAAGTCGAGTACCGCAACGGTTTGCATGGTCGAATCAGAGGAAGGATACCTGGCGAGCAACGTCGATCAGGACGCGTCGCGCCGATGGAAAAGCGCCATAGTATCCCCGGATGCGGCGTCCGGCGGCAAACGCCATCGTCGTGCGCGGCGCATCGCCGCTTCCGTTCAGGCCGGCACGATCGCCACGTCCCCTGCAAAACGACGGTGAATGTACCGATGCACCCGCGCATCGGTACATTCACACGTCCGCTAGGTCAGCGACAACTGAAGCTCGCCGCCGAATTCACGTCGCCCGACCCGTTGTAGCGCGCGACCTGCGGATACGGACACAGCGGACGCGTGCGCCCCGTTCCCCACGACGTCGGCACGTCCGCATTCGGCACCGCGTTCGTCGTGTCGCGCGCCGCGGCGACGATCGCCTTGGGCGCCTGCCCCTGCTCGACCCACGCGACGAGCGGCGTCAGCATGTCGAACTGGTCGGCTGCCGGCCCGCCCGAGCAGTGGTTCATGCCCGGCACGGGATAGAAGCGCGCGAAGTCCGACGCGTCGCCGCCGTTCACCTGCGCGAGCCGCCCGTACCAGTCGCTCGTGTCGTTGTACGAGAAGACCGGGTCGCCGGTGCCGTGATAGGCCAGCAGCTTCGCGCCGCGCGACTTCAGCGCGGACAGGTTGGTCTCGTCGGGCGGCGTCATGAACGACCACGCGGATTGCGTGTATGGGCCGTTCGTCGCGAAGATCGCCGGCGCGTCGTTGTCCATGTCGAAGCCGAGCGCGAAGCCGGCGAGGTTCGCGAGCGTCGCGGCGGTTTTCGGCGGCGTCATGAACGTGAACGCCATCGCGGCCGGGTCGAGCGTGATCGAATTCGACTGCTTCCACGCGGCCCAGCCGCCGCCGGCAATGCCCGGATCGTACGGAAAGCTCGCATAGAGCGCCGTGCCCGCGCTGTTGCGCGCGCCCGCGAACACGTTCTCGAGCGCGCTCTTCTGCGCGACCGTCAGGCAGGTGCCGGTACGCGTGCCGTTCGCGCAGGTCGGGATGTCCGTCTCGACGCTGAAATGCGCCTGGCATGCGGCGACGTCCTGCACCATCCCGTCGGCCACGCCGTCGAGCGCATCGCACTTGTCGAGAATCGTCGCGCCGACGAACCGGCGCTCCGCGTCGTTGAAGCCGCTACGGATGTCCGGCAGCCCGTTCGAGCCGGTCGCCGACGCGATCTTCGCGAACTGCTGCGCGCCGTACATCTCGCCGATCGCCGCCTTCGGCAGATGGAAGCCCGGGTCGCCCGCGATGATGCCGTCGTAGTCGGCCGGGTTGCGCACCGCCGTGACCATCGCATGACGGCCGCCGTTCGAGCAGCCGCCGAAATAGCTGCGGTCGGGCGCCTTGCCGTATGCAAGCCGGATCACCTGCTTCGCCATCGGCGTGAGCGCGTCGACCGCGCCGTAGCCGTAGTCGATGCGCGCCTGCGGGTCGACGCCGAACAGCGGGTTCTGTGCGGCGCTGTGCCCGGAATCCGAGCTGATCACCGCGAAGCCCATGTTCAGCGCGTCGGTCAGCGGCCCGCCGCCGCCGATCTCGCCGGTCGCGGTCACGACGTTGCCGTCGAGCCCGCCGTTCGCCTGGTAGAAGAAGCGGCCGTTCCACGCTTTCGGTAAGCGCATCTCGAAACCGATCGCATAGGTCTTGCCGTCGACCGCGCTCACGCGCTCGTTCATCTTCCCGTCGATCACGCAGTGCTCGGCGATCGGCTTGCCGGCCACCGTCAGCGCGCCGGCGGCCGCGGTCGTCACCGACGTGAACGACGCGTTCGCATACGACAGCTTCGCGGCAAGCGCGTCGCAGGTCTGCGTCATCGCGGCCGGCGTCGCGGCGCTCAGGTGCGTCGGCGTGGCGCTGACCGAATCGTCGCCGCCGCACCCGGCGAGCATGGCCGCCGCCGACAGCGGTGCAATGCAAAGGAATGCAGATTTTCTGTTCAAGATAGCTCCCGTTCGTCAGGCTGCGGATCAGAACATGTGCCGCACGCCGACCATCGCGCCGAGCTGCCCCATCCCCGCGCCGGGCGTCGTGCCGGGCCCGCCGCCGCTGACCGCGTAGCGTGCATGCGCGCTGTTCCACAGATACGACGACTGCGCGTAGACAGCCGTGCGCTTGGTCAGCAGATAGGTCGCGCGCAGCGTGGCCATCGTCGCGCGCGTGTCGTGCGCGCTGTTGACGATCCGGTAACCCTCGCCGTCGACGACGAAGTCGGGCTTGATCGCATACGACGCACCGACGAAGAACAGGTCCGAATGCGCGCCGGGCGCGGCCGGCGAACCGGTCGACACGCGCCGCCCGATCCAGCCCGCGCCGATCTTCGCGCCGGCCGCCTGCGCATACGCGCTCACGTGCGTGCGCGCGTCCTTGCCGCCGCTGCTGGTGAAGGGGACGGGCGCCACGCCGTCGAAGAAATTCGCGGCCGCGCCGGTGCCGCCGCGCTGCTCCTCGTACGACGCCGCCGCACCGAAATACGCGCTGTCATACTTGAGCATCACCGACCAGTTGCGGCACTGGACGGCATCGCCCGGCACCTGCCCCGCGCACGTGCCCTGCCCCGGCGAGTTGCCGGTGCCGGCGCCGTCGCGGCCGAACGAATACGCGGCGCCGAGCGTCACGCCGCGATATGTGCCGACGTAGGTCACCGCGTTGTCGGCGCGGCCGTTCGGCACGTATGCGTCGAACGAGCCGAGCCCGTAGATGTCGGGGCCGATGATGTCCGCGCCCTGCAGCGCGAGATAGGTCATCGTGTACTGGCGGCCGAACGCGAGCGTGCCGAAGCCGCTCTTCAGCCCGACGAACGCCTGCCGCCCGAACAGCCGGCCGCCCTGCCCGAGATCGCCGCCGCGCACGTTGAAGCCGCTTTCGAGCGTGAATACCGCCTGGTAGCCGCCGCCGAGATCCTCGGTGCCGCGCAGGCCCCAGCGCGACGGCAGCTCGCCCGTCACGCCCGGCATGCGCACGACGTGGTCGCCGGCGGCGTTCGCGTGCGACACGAACTCGACGCCGGTGTCGATGATCCCGTACAGCGTCACGCTCGACTGCGCGTGCGCAACCGGCGCGGCCAGCGCGCAGCACGCGCCGGCGGCCAGCAGGCCGTTCCTTGTCTTCGTCTTCATTTCGTTGCGTCTCCAGACCTTGATGAATTGCGCGCTCTGTCGGCGCGCATGGATAAAAACGAAACGTCAGTCGCTCGCTTGCGGGCGGCGAATCAGCACCAGCGCGGCGACGGCCGCGACGAGCGTGACGGGGATGCTCGCGCCGATCACGACGGGCGCGCTGCGGCCGGCGGCCAGCAGCGTCGCGGCCGCGAGCGGCCCGACGACGGAACCGAGCCGGCCGACTGCCACCGCCGCGCCGACGCCGGTGCCGCGCATCGCGGTCGGGTAATAGATCGCCGCGAGCGCATACAGCACCGACTGCCCGCCGACCACGAACATCCCCGCCGCGAACGCGGCCGCCGCGAGCGACGCGAAACCGGGCGCGGCCGCGAGCGCGGCGAGCGACAGCACGATCCCGACATACATGCCGCCAACCACGCGCGACGCGCGCATCCGGTCGAGCGCCGCGCCGATGCCGAGCGCGCCGAGCCCCGCGCCGACGTTGAACGCGATCTGCACGAGGCCGACGTGCGCGCGATCGAGCCCGCGCGAGGCCATCAGCGACGGCAGCCAGTTCAACAGGAAGTAGAGGACGATCAGCGTGCAGAAGTAGCTGACCCACAGCGCGACCGTCGATGTCGTGCGGCCGTCGCCGAACAGCGTGCGCGCGACGCTGGTGCGCGCGGCCGGCGTGCCGGCGACGTCGAGATACGCGCGCGATTCCGGCAGGAACAACGCCAGCAGCGGCACGAGCAGCAGCGGCCCCACGCCGCCGACGTAGAAGATGTGCCGCCATTCGGTATCGCCGGCGAGCAGCACGCCGATCAGCGACGCGATCACGCCGCCGAACGGGATGCCGCAGTACATCGTCGCCACCGCGCTGCTGCGCGAGCGCGGCTCGACCGCCTCGGACGACAACGCGATCAGGTTCGGCATCGCGCCGCCAAGGCCGATGCCGGTCAGCACGCGCACGACGACGAGCATCGCGAAGGTCGATACCTGCGCGGTGGCGATCGACAGCAGTCCGAACAGCACGGTCGACGCGATCAGCACGCGCTTGCGTCCGATCCGGTCGGCGAGCCACCCGCCGAGCATCGCGCCCGGCAGCAGCCCGAAGGTGCCCGCGCTGAACGCGATGCCCATCTCCGACACGGAAAGCCCGAATTCGCGCGCCATGCGGGGCGCGGCGACGCCGACCGACTGCAGGTCGAGCCCTTCGAGGAGTGCGATCGCGAAACACAGCGCGAGCGTGGTCGCGACCGTGGGTTTTTCGGCAACGTAAGTGTTCATCGTGTCTCCAGTCCCATGTCTTGTAGTCGGTCGGCCCGTACCGGCCGACCTTATCAGGCAGCCTGATTCACTGGCCGCAAGAATGCCTGCCGGTATCGTGGCCGGCAGGTCGTTGTTCCTGCTTGCTTCGGTTTGCTTCTGCTTACGCGTAGATCACGTCGGGATCGCGTCGCGCCGGGTCGTACAGCGCGTCGATCGTCGCCGCGCGATGCTTCTGCACGGCCGCCTGGTTCAGCGAACCCTTGTCGGTCACTTCACCGAGATCGAGCGACGGCGGCGTGTCGATCAGCCGGATGCGCGCGACGAACGTCGAACCGCCGCTTGCATGCCGGTTCAGCCCGGTGAGCCATGCTGCGAACGCCGCGCGCACGGCCGGTGCGCGCAGCACGTCGGAAACCGATGCATCGGCTGCGAGCCCCGCCAGCGCACGGCACGCGTCGATGCGCGGAAACACCAGCAGCCCGATGTCGTCGCGATTGATCCCGGTGACGACCACGTCCTGCACGTACGGCGCGCCGCTCGACACCGCGTTCGCCCGCAACGGCCCGACGCTGACGAACGTGCCGCTGCTCAGCTTGAAATCCTCGGTCAGCCGGCCGTCGAACAGCAGCCCGAGTTCCGGCCGCGCCGGATCGGCAAAGACGCCCGCGTCGCCGCTGCGGTAATACCCCTCGTCGTCGAACACGTCGCGCGGATCGACGTCGGCATGCCAGTAGCCGCGCATCACGTTCGGCCCCTTGAAGCGCAGTTCGAGCTTGCCGCCGCACGGCACGAGCTTCGCGTCGCAGCCGGGCGCGGGCAGGCCGATATAGCCGGCGCGCATCAGCGGCCCGGTCGTGAACAGGCACGACGGCGACGCCTCCGTCATCCCGAGGCCAGCCATGATCCGGATGCGCTCGCCGCAATGCGCGTCGGTCACGCGGTCGAGCCGGTCCCACGCGGCCTGCGACAGCCCCGCGCCGCCGAAGAAATACAGCTTCACGCGCGAGAAAAACGTGTCGCGCAGCACGGCATCGCGCTCGAGCGCGGCCGTCAACTCTTCCCAGCCCTTCGGCACGTTGAAGTAGATCGTCGGCGCGATCTCGCGCAGGTTGCGCACGGTTTCGTCGAAGCGGCCCGGCATCGGGCGGCCGTCGTCGATGTACAGCGTGCCGCCGTTGTACAGCGCGATGCCGAGGTTGTGACTGCCGCCGAACGTGTGATTCCACGGCAGCCAGTCGACCAGCACCGGCGGTTCGCGCGTCAGCTCGGGCATCGTCTGGCGCAGCATCTGCTGGTTGCTGCACAGCATCCGGTGCGTGGTCGGCACCGCCTTCGGCAGCTTCGTCGAACCCGACGTGAACAGGATCTTCGCGAGATGATCGGGGCCGATCGCTTCATGGATCGCGTCGATCGTACGCGGGACGGTCGCGAGCAGGCGCGACAGCGGCACGACGCTGCCGGCCGCGCCGGTTTCCGCATCCGCATCGTTCGCGACGATCAGCGCCGCATCGCCCGGCAGCGTCGCGTCGAGGGCACGCGTGAACGGCGCGCGTTCGGCGACGAACACCGCGCCCGGCCGCAGCACGCCGAGCGTGTGACGCAGCTTGCCGTAGTCGGTCGACACCAGCGAATACGCGGGCGAGATCGGCGCATAGGGCACGCCGGCCAGCATCGCCGCGAACATCAGCTGCAGATGCTCGAGATCGTTGCCGGACAGCACCGCGAGCGGCCGCTCGACCGACAGCCCGAGATCGACGAGGCCCTGGCCGAGCGCGCGGGCGCGTTCGAGCATCTGCGCGTAAGTGATCTCGATCCAGCGGCCGTCGGCGCCGCGCCGCGCGGCGAGCACGCGGTCGGGATGCGCGTGCGCGCCGCGCACGAGGCAGTCGGTCAGGCGCGTCGGATAGTCGCCGAGCGGTTCGCGCGAGCGCAGGTACCACGTGCCGTTTTCCGCGCGACGAATCTCGGCCGAGCCGACCGCGACGGCCGCCGCGCGATAGCGCACGCCGTCCGTGTCGTTCGCCGGCCCGCTCGCGGGCGTCGCAACATTCATCGTCGGCTCGCTCATATCGGGTAGCGACGCGGTGTGGTCTGCACGGTGATCCAGCGCAGCTCGGTGAATTCGGCGATCGACGCGCGGCTGCCGAAGCGGCCGTAGCCGCTCGCCTTCGTGCCGCCGAACGGCATCTGCGCCTCGTCGTGCACGGTCGGCCCGTTGACGTGGCAAATCCCCGATTCGATCCGGCGCGCGACCGTCATCGCGCGTGCGATATCGCGGCTGAACACGCTCGCCGACAGCCCGAACTCGCTGTCGTTCGCGAGCGCGACCGCTTCGTCGTCGCTGTCCGCGCGCAGGATCGCCACCACCGGCGCGAACGATTCCTCGCGATAAAGCCGCATGTCGCGCGTGACGCCGTCGACGATCGCGGGCTGCATCGTCGCACCCTCGATCCGGCAGCCGAGCGGCAGGCGCGCGCCGTGCAAACGCGCATCCTCGACGAGCGACGCGGCACGCGCGGCCGCGGCCGCATCGACCATCGTGCCGAGCGCATGGCCCGCCAGCAGATCGCCGGCGACCAGCGTGCGCGCCTTGTCGGTCAGCCGTTCGACGAGCGCATCGGCGACCGGCCGCGCGGCGATCACGCGCTCGGTCGACATGCAGATCTGCCCCTGGTTGAAGAACGCGCCGAACGCGATCGCGTCGACGGCCGCATCGAGATCGGCATCGTCGAGCACGAGCACCGGCGCCTTGCCGCCGAGTTCCAGCAGCACGGGTTTCAGGTGCGCGGCCGCATGGCGCGCGATGATGCGCCCGACGTGCGTGGACCCGGTGAAGTTGATCCGCTTCACGTGCGGATGCGCGATCAGCCGCTCGACGAGTTCGGGTGCGTCGGCCGCCGCGTGCGTGATCACGTTGACCACACCCGCGCCGAGCCCGGCGTCATCCAGCACCGCGCCGATCAGCGCGTGCACGCCCGGGCACGCTTCGGACGCCTTCAGCACGACCGTATTGCCGCACGCGAGCGGCATCGCCAGCGCGCGTGTGCCGAGGATCACCGGCGCGTTCCACGGCGCGATGCCGAGCACGACGCCGCACGGCACGCGCATCGCGAGCGCGAGATTGCCGGGCACGTCGGACGGGATCACGTCGCCGTCGATCTGCGTCGTCATCGACGCGGCCTCGCGCAGCATGTTCGCCGCGAGCGTCACGTTGAAGCCGAGCCAGCCGGGTGTCGCGCCGGTTTCGGCCACGCCGGTCGCGATGAACGCGTCGATGCGCGCGTCCATCAGGTCGGCTGCCTTCAGCAGCCGGCGGCGCCGCTCGGTCGGCGCGAGCGCCGCCCATGCGGGGAACGCGCGGTGCGCGGCATCGATCGCCGCGTCGGCGTCGGCCACGCCGGCCGCCGGCGCGCGCGACGCGAGCGCGCCCGTCGCGGGGTTGAATCGGTCGAAGGTTCGGCCGTCGCGGGCGGTACACCACTCGCCGGCGATCAGCATCCGTCTGTCGGTCATGTCGTCTCCTGCCTTGCCTGTCTCTGTCGATTGCGTCGGCGCTTGTATCAGCGCTTGTATGCCTGCAGGCCCGGCTTGATCGTCTTTTCGTCGAGGAACTGCTTCAGCCCCTGCTCGCGGCCGCGCTCCGGATCGCGCAGCTGCGCCTGGTCGAGCTTCGCATACAGGTAATCCTCGCACTGCTCCCACGTGAGTTCGCGCGAACGCTTGAAGCCGTGCTTCGCCGCGCGCAGCACGACCGGGTTCTTGTCCATCAGCCGCGCGGCGAGCGCGATCGTCGCGTCGCGCAGGCCGGCCAGCGGCACGCTGCTGTTCACGAGGCCCATTTCAGCGGCCTCCACACCGGTGAACGTGTCGCCGGTCATGATGTAGTGCAGCGCGCGGCGATGCCCGACCGTGTCCGCCATCGCCTTGCTGACGAGGTTGCCCGGCGGGATGCCCCAGTTGATTTCCGACAGGCCGAACACCGCTTCGTCCGCCGCGATCGCAAGGTCGCACGCGACGAGCGGCGAGAATCCGCCGCCGAAGCACCAGCCGTTCACCATCGCGATCGTCGGCTTGTTGTACATCCGCAGGCGGCGCCACTGCCACTCCGACGCGTCGCGCCGCACCTTTTCCTGCAGCGCGTCGGAGCCGCCGTCGATCTCGCGGAAATATTCCTTCAGATCCATGCCGGCCGTCCACGCGGCGCCCGCGCCGGTCAGCACCAGCACCTTTGCCTCGTCGTCGAATTCGACCGCGTCGAGGACTTCCAGCATCTCCCGGTTCAGCGTCGGGCTCATTGCGTTGCGCTTCTCGGGGCGGTTCAGCGTGACCCACGCGATGCCGGCCTCCACCTTCACTTCAACGGTCTGCCAGCGGTTGTCGTACTTGCTCATGTCGGTTCCTGTCGTTCGTTCCTGTGCGATTCGGTGCGCAGCATTCCTGCTGCGGACGGCTTCATTTAATATCAGGCTACCTGATATTGCAAGCGGCACGAGCGCCGGTGTAAACCCGGAGCGGAACGCGGCGGCAACGATGGAATCGGGGAACGGTCAGGCGACCGGCGAGCAGGCGGGAAAGCGAACACGGGCCGCACGGGCCCGTGTCGTGGAGGTTCGGGGAAAGGGTCAGCCGCGCAGGTTGCGTGCGAACAGTTCGAGCGCGCGCTGCACGTGCGTGGCGTCGTCGATGGAGACGTCGCCGAGCATCCGCGTCTCGAGCGGACGCAGCACGGCTTCGCATTCGCGCAGCATCGCCGCTCCTTCGTCGGTCAGCGTCAGCAGGATGATGCGGCCATGCGACGGGTCGGCTTCGCGCGTGACGAAACCGCGGGCGGCCATCACGCTCATGACCTCGTTCGCCGATTGCGGCGTGATGAACGAGCGCTCCGCCAGCTGCGCGTTCGACGACGCACCGCGCGCCTCGAGCACCGACAGCGCCGTGTATTGCGCGAGCGTGATGCCGAGCGGCGCGAGCGCGTCGGTCATGTGGCGGCGCAGCAGCCGTTCGAGACTGCCGACCACGTAGGTCAGGCGCTGCGGCACGCGGGCCTTCGGCTTGTCGCCCGTCGCACGGGCGGCGTTCTTCGCGGCGTTCTTCGCGGCGTTTTTCGGGTTCGCGGGCTTGGTCGGTGCGGAACTCATGGTGCGGGCGGGATGGAATTGCGGGCCATCTTACCAGCACGTCGGGGCGCGAACGGCGTGCTCCGGCAAGCCGGACTGCCACCGTGCGTTCGTGCATGCGCGGCAGACCGCGCGCCTGATCGCCTGGCGCGCCGCGTCAGACGCATCCCATGAACGGGTCAGCCGCGCGGCGCCCCCGCGAATCGCGCCGTCGGCAGCCCCATGTAGCGCGTCCGGGCGACGAATACGCCGCCGGCGTGCGCATCGCTCGCCAGCGCGTCGTCGCTCAACCCGACACGGGCGCTCGTCACATAAAGCCGGCCTTCGCCGTCGAGCGTCACGCAGCTCGGCTGCGCAGTCGGCACGGTAACGCGGTCCGTCTCGACGCCGTCCGGCCCGTAGCGCACCACCCGCCGGCCGCCCCACTGCGCGTTCCACAGGCCGCCGTCGCGATCCATCGTCGAGCCGTCCGGGTCGCCGTCCGCATCGGTCAGTCGCGCGAACGGCCGCACATTGGCCACGTCGCCGCCCGCGCCGTAATCGCAGACGAGAATCTCGCGCACCATCGAATCGCAGAAGGTCATCTTCGTGCCGTCCGGCGAGAACGCGATGCTGTTCGCGATCGCCGCCGCCGGCAACGCAAGCCGGTCGAGCGTGAGGTCCGGATTGAGCCGGTAGAAGCCGCCGACCGCGCGCGGCGGGTCGCCGCCTTCGTCCTTCATCCCGAACACGAACGCGCCGAACGGATCGCAGCGGCCGTCGTTCAGGCGCGCCGGCAGATCGGGTTCGACGTCGACGATCCGCGTGAATTCGCCGCTGCGCAGATCGAAGAACGCAAGATGCGTCGCGAGCCCGACGAGCAGCACATTCGGCTCGTTCGTCAGCGCGAAGCACGCGAGCCGTTCAGGCATCGGCCACTGCGCGAGGTCCGAGCCGTCCGCGCGGCAGCGCCACAGTCGCGCGCCTTCGATGTCCGTCCAGTACAGTGCGTGCGTCGCGTCGCACCACGTCGCGCCTTCGCCGAGCGTATTGCGGCTGTCGACCAGCAGCGCCGCCGCGCCCGGATGAATCTGTTGCATGCCGTCTCCCGATGTCTGTCGCCTTCGCGGGCGGCCGCGCGTTCGTCAGGGTCAGATCTTCATCGCGCGCCGCTGGTTGCGACGATACTGGTCGAACAGCACCGCGAGCAACAGAATTCCGCCGCGTATCAGATATTGGTAAAAGGTCGGCACGTTCAGCAGGCTCATCGCGTCCTGCACGGAACCCATGATCAGCACGCCGACCAGCACGCCGGAAATCGTCGCGACGCCGCCCGTCAGCGACACGCCGCCGAGCACGCACGCGGAGATCACGCCGAGCTCGAGGCCGACGGACGTTTTCGGATCGCCGAGGCTCATCCGCGACGCAAGCATCACGCCGGCGAAGCCGGTCACGAGCCCCTGCAGCACGAACACCGCGATCTTGATGCGCATCACCGGCAGCCCCGCGAGCAGCGCGGCCTCGCCGTTGCCGCCGACGGCCAGCACGTTCTTGCCGAACACCGTCTTGCGCAAGAGGAAGCCGAACACGACGAAGCCGACGATATTGCTCCAGATCGGATACGAGATGCCGAGGAACGACCCGCCGCCGAGCTCGAAGAAGCGCTCCTCCGAAATCATCACCGCGTCGCCGTTCGACGTGATGAACGCGAGCCCGCGCACGACTTCCATCATCGCGAGCGTGACGATCAGGGAATTGATCCGCCAGCGCGCGATCAGCACGCCGTTGACGAGCCCGACCGCACCGCCCGCGAGCACGCCGGCCGCGATGCCGAGCACGACGCTGTGCGTCGCGGTGATCAGCGTCGACGCGACGACGCCCGAGAACGCGACGATCGACGCGACCGACAGGTCGACTTCGCCGAGCGCGAGCACGAACATCATCGTCACCGCGATCGAGCCGATCAGCGTGACCGACAGCAGCAGGCCCTGGATGTTGCGGGGTGTGAGGAAGTCCGGCACGGTCAGCGACAGCGTCGCGAACAGCACGAGAAACACCATCACGATGCCGGAACGGTTGATCAGCTGCCACACGCCGCCGCGCGCGCGTGCGGGCACGGCGGCGGCATCGGGGGACGGGGAAGTGCGTTGGGGTTGCATTGCCTGGCTCATTTCATTTGCATCCGGTTGATCGTTGCGGGGCGCTAGCGCGGCAGCGCGAGCTTGATCAGCGCGTCGGGCGTCGCCTGCGCCTTCGCGACCTCGCCCGCGATCCGTCCTTCCTTCATCACGACGATCCGGTCCGACACGCCGATCACCTCGGCCAGGTCGCTCGACACGATGATCACCGTGCGGCCCGCTTCCGCGAGCTCGTAGAACAGGTTGTAGATTTCCGCGCGCGCGCCGACATCGATGCCGCGCGTCGGCTCGTCCATCAGGAACACGTCGATGCGCTCGGCCAGCCAGCGCGCGAGCACGACTTTCTGCTGGTTGCCGCCCGACAGCGCGCCGATCGGCGTCTCGCCGTCGCGGGTCTTGATCGCCAGCCGCTCGATGTAGCGTTGCGCTAGCTCGCGTTCACGCCGTGCGTCGAGCAGCACGCGCGCCGGGCTGAAATGCCGGCGCGCGCTGATGTTCAGGTTGTCGGCCACCGACGCGATCGCGACGATGCCTTCCTGCTTGCGGTCTTCCGGGCACAGCGCGATGCCGGCACGCACCGCGTCGCGCGGGCTCCCGAACGCGACGCGACGCCCGTTCAGCTCGACGTGCCCCGCACTCGGGCGCGCGGCGCCGTACAGCAGCTTCATCAGCTCAGAACGGCCCGCGCCGACGAGCCCGAAGAAGCCGACGATCTCGCCGCGCCGCGCGGCGAACGACACGGGCTCGGATAACCCGGGCCCCGCCAGCCCTTTCGCCTCGATCAGCACGTCGCCGGCCGTGCGCGGCCGGTAGCCGTACACGTCCTCGATCGAGCGGCCGACCATGCAGCCGATCAGCCGGTCGCGATCGAGATCGGCGACGGATTCGAACGTGTCGATGCGGCGGCCGTCGCGAAACACGGTCACGCGGTCGCACAGTTCATACACTTCCTCCATCCGGTGCGTGACGTAGATGATCGCGCGGCCTTCCGCGCGCAGCGCGCGGATGATGCGGAACAGCTGCTTGGTTTCGCGCGCGGACAGCGAGCTGGTCGGTTCGTCGAACGCGATCACGCGCGCGTCGCGCATCAGCGCCTTGCCGATCTCGATCATCTGGCGCTGGCCGATCGACAGATACTTCACCGGAATGCCCGGATCGATGTGCTCGCCGAGCCGCTCCAGCGCATCGAGCGCGCGCACGGCAAGCGCACGTTCGTCGACCACGCCGAGCCGGCTCGGCAACTGACCGAGCATCAGGTTCTCCGCGACCGTCAGCTCGGGCACCAGATGCAGTTCCTGGTAGATGATCGCGATGCCGGCCTCGAGCGCCGCGCGCGTCGACGCGAAGCGCTGCACGGTGCCGTTCAGCGTCAGCGTGCCGGCCTGCGGCTGGTTCACGCCGGACAGCACCTTCAGCAGCGTCGACTTGCCCGCGCCGTTCTCGCCCATCAGCCCGTGCACTTCGCCCGCGCGCACCGACAGCGACACGCCATCGAGCGCGCGCACGCCCGGGAACGTCACCGTGATGCCGTCGAGCGCGAGCAGCGCGCCGCCGGAGGTGGCCGCGTCGTCGTTGTCGGAAACGGCCGTCATCGTCTGCATCGTCATCGCGTCGTCGCCCCGCACGCTCAGATGCCGAGCTCGGTGCGCACGGCCTGCCAGTTCGCGCGCGTCATCAGCTTGCCGCTCGTCTGCGTGTCGGCGGGCGGCGTCTTGCCGTTACGGATCCAGTCGACGAGGTTCTGCGTGCTGTCCTTGCCGTGGTTCGTCGAGCTGACCGCGATCGTCCCGTAGAAGCCGGTCGGTTCCTTCTTCTGGAATTCGGCGAACGCCTCGCCCGCGCCGTTGATGCCGACGCCGATCACGTCGGCCGCCGGGATGTGCAGCTGTTCGGTCGCGCGCACCGCGCCGAGCACGGTTTCCTCGTTCAGCGCGAAGACCACCCACTTCTTCACGTTCGGATGGCGTGAGAGCACCGGGAAGGCCGCTTCGAGGCCGCCGCTGTCGTCGGTCGTCTTCTGCGGCGCGTCGAAGATGTTCTCCTTGCGGAAGCCGTTCGCGAGCAACGCCTGCGTCGCACCGTCGGTGCGCAGCTTCGCCGTCGGCAGTTCGTAGTTGGTGATGCGCAACGCGCCGACTTCCTCAGGCTTCCAGCCGCGTCGCTTCATCTCGTCGGCGATCGCCTGGCCGACCTGGTTGCCGATCTTGGTCGCCGACATCCCGAGGTGCGGCACGTTCGTGAGCGGCTTGCCGGTCGAGTCGACGAGCTGGTCGTCAACCGTCACGAACTTCATGTTGTAGCGCTTCGCGCGCGCGGCGATCGCCGGCCCGAGGCGCACGTCGGGTGCGCAGATCACGAAACCCTGCGCGCCTTGCGAGTTGAGGTTGTCGATCGCGGCCAGCACCTTCTCGCCATCCGGCGTGCCGATCTTCACGACCGAGAAGTTCTCCTTCTGGCCCAGCGCGGACGCCGCGTTCTGCTCGTTGATGAACCATGCCTGCTCGGGCATCTTCACCAGGAAGCCGATCTTCAGCGGCGCGTCGGCATGCGCGGCGCCGTGCATGCCGAGCGGCGCGATGCAAAGCGCGGCCAGCAGCGCGCGCAGGGTGTGCCGGCGAATCGTTCGGTTGGTTCGGTTCATGCGGTGTCTCCTTGTCTATTGGCTGGGGTCTTCAATACTCATCGCGCCGGGTCGCGCTCGCTGTGGCGTGCGCCGGCACGGTGTCAGCGGCCGAACGCGTCGGTCCCGACGCGCCGCCCGAACAGAAACGCGTCGGCGACGAGCCGCAACGGCCGTACGTCGACGTCGCTTTCGCCGCGCGCGATCAGCGCGCGGAAATGCGCATACAGCGCCGGATACTCGCGCTCCGGCCCGATCTCGACCGGCGCGCCGTCGATCGACAACTGCGCGCCGCCGCGGCTGATCGCGAGCACGCCGTCCGACGTGTCGACCGCGATCTCCCACTGCTCGACCGGGCCGTGGCGCCAGTCGAATTCCGCACGCACCGGCACGCCGTCCGTATCCGCGCAATCGAGTTCGGCCGCGATCGGCATCTGCGCGTCGCTCGGCACATAGAGCGTCGCTTCGCGCAGCACGAGTTCGCGCGGCAGGATCCGCGTGACGATCGACAGCGCGTTGATGCCTGGATCGAACACGCCGAGGCCGCCCGGCTCCCAGATCCACTGCTGCCCCGGATGCCAGCGTCGCACGTCTTCCTTCCAGCGCACCTGCACCGCGCGGATCGTGCGCGTCGCGAGCCATGCCCGCGCCGGCTCGACCGCGCTCGCGCAGCGCGAATGCCAGGTCGCGAACAGCGTGAGGCCGCGTTCGCGCGCGAGCGCGTCCAGCGCAGCCACTTCGCCGAGCGTCGCGCCCGGCGGCTTCTCGAGCATCACGTGCTTGCCGGCTTCGAGCGCGGCGCGTGCCTGCGCGTAGCGCACCTGTGGCGGCGCGCACAGCGACACGGCGTCGAGTTCGCGCTCGGCGGCCAGCAGCGCGGTCAGATCCGGATAATTGCGTACCCCATTGACCTCCGCGTGACGGCTCGCGCAGGCGGTCAACACGAAGCCCGGCTCGGCGGCGATCGCCGGCAGATGCTGGTCGCGCGCGATCTTGCCGATCCCGATCACGCCCAGCGAAATCACCTTGCTCATGTGCGTTTCTCCTTCGCCATTCGCTCAGCGCGCCCAGCGCAGCACGAGCGGATCGAGCCGGCGTGCGATCGCGATCAGCTCCGCACGCGTATCAGGGTGCAGTTCCGGCATCGGATGCCGCGGCCGCTCGCACGCGATCACGCCGCCTTCGCGCATCAGCGCCTTCGCAGTCAGAATCCCGGACTGGCGGTTCTCGTGATTGATCAGCGGCAGCCACGCCTGATAGCGCGCGAACGCATCGTCGTGCCGCCCTTCGCGGAACGCTTCGAGGATCGGCCGGATGCCGTCCGGAAACCCGCCGCCCGTCATTGCGCCGGTCGCGCCCGCATGCAGGTCAGCGAGCAGCGTGATCGCTTCCTCGCCGTCCCACGGCCCTTCGATCGCGTCGCCGCCGAGCCGGATCAGCTCGCGCAGCTTGTTCGCCGCACCGGGCGTCTCGATCTTGAAGTACGCGACCTGCTCGATCTCGCGCGCCATCCGCGCAAGGAACGGCGCGGACAGCGCGGTGCCGCTCGCGGGCGCGTCCTGGATCATGATCGGGATGTCGATCGCGTCCGACACGCGCGCATAGAAATCGAAGATCTGCGCTTCGGGCACGCGGAACGTCGCGCCGTGGTACGGCGGCATCGCCATCACCATCGCCGCGCCGAGCTGCTGCGCGCGCAGGCTGCGCGCCGCGCAGACCTGCGTGCTGTAGTGCGATGTCGTGACGATCACCGGCACGCGGCCGGCGACGTGCTCGAGGATCGTGCGCGTGAGCACGTCGCGCTCGTCGTCGGTGACCGCGAATTGCTCGGAGAAGTTCGCGAGGATGCACAGGCCGTCCGAGCCGGCGTCGATCATGAAATCGACCGCGCGCTTCTGGCTCGCGAGGTCGAGCTCGCCGGTGTCGGTAAACGTCGTCGGGACGACGGGGAAGATGCCGCGATAGCGCGGTGTGCTGCTCGATGTCATGGTTCGGTCCTGCGTCAGTCGAAGCGGCGTTCAGCCGGAAAACAATGCGTTCAGGATTCGCCGGCGAACGCGCCCGCGGCCGGCTCGGGCGTGCGCAGCGCGGCGCGGACCACGAACGTCATCAGCACCGCGAACAGCAGCGTGGCCGCGAGAAAATACAGGCCGGCCGCGAGGCTGCCGGTCGATGCCTTGATCAGCCCGATCCCGTAAGGTCCGAAGTAGCCGCCGAGATTCGCGAGCGAATTGATCGCCGCGATACCGACCGCCGCGCTCGTGCCGGTCAGGAATTCGCCGGGCAGCGCCCACACGACGGCCTGGATCGAATAGAGCGAGAACGCGGTCAGGCAGATGAACATGAACTGCAGCGCCGGTTGCCGCACCCACGCGCTCGCGGCCATCGTCACCGCGGCCGCCGCCGACACGACGACGATGTGCCAGTAGCGCTCGCGCTTGCGATCCGAATGGCGCGGCACGACGAGCAGGCCGACCACCGCGAACAGGTACGGCACCGCGGACAGCAGCCCGGTCGCCGCATCGCCGGTGCCGAATGCGTGGATGATCGTCGGCAGCCACAGCGAAAGCCCGTAAATGCACAGCGGAAACGGCAGGAACAGCGCGGCGAGCAGCAGCACGCGGCGGTCGCGCAATGCGGCGAGCGGATTGCCGTGCGAATCGGGGCGATAAGTGTCGCGGTCGGCGGCGAGCTGCCGTGCGATCCAGCGGCGTTCGTCGTCGTTCAGCCAGCGCGCATGCGCGGGCGACTCCGGAAGCAGCCGCAGCGTGGGCCATGCGAGCAGCACAGCCGGCAGGCCGCTCACGACGAACAGCGTCTGCCAGTCCGACAGGCCGAACAGCCCGTGCGTGGACAGCAGCCAGCCGGCGAGCGGGCCCGTCACGATGCCGGCGAGCGGCTGCGCGAGCACGAGCAGGCCGATCACGCGGGCACGATCGCGCATCGGGAACCATTGCGTGAGGAAGTACAGGATGCCGGGATAGAGGCCGGCTTCGGCAGCACCAAGCAGAAAGCGCAGCACGTAGAAGCTGGTCGGCCCCTGCACGAGCGCCATCGCCATCGTGATCACGCCCCACGTCGCGAGGATGCGCGCGAACCACACGCGCGCGCCGAAGCGTCCGAGCGCGAGGTTGCTCGGCACCTCGCACAGGAAGTAGCCGATGAAGAACAGGCCGGCGCCGAGTCCGTACGCGGCATCGCCGAGGCCGATCGCCGCGTTCATGTGCAGCTTCGCGAAGCCGACGACGGTACGGTCGACGTAGGCGACCACGTAGATCAGCGCGAGGAACGGCACCAGCTTGCGTGTGAGCAGCCGCGTCAGTTGCCGTTCGTCGACGGCTGCCGGCGAATCGGACTGTTCCGCCGCGATGTGCGCGGGCGTGTACTGCGTCGTCATCTTGTCTCCTGTCGGTCTGCGTTAGCGCTTTGGCGCTTGCGTACGTCCCATGCTTCGCGGTCGGTCTGCGTTTGCGCCTTAGCCCTTACGCTGCGCCTTCCTGAGCGCTCGACCACATCCAGCGCATCACCCTGCTTCCCTCAGGCCCCGCCGCCGCCCTTGTCGGTATGCACCTGCCCGCCGCTCAATGCGAATGGCTCGGCACGTCCGCGCCGCGCGTACCGACCAGGAAGTCGAGGTCGCACCCCTCGTCGGCCTGCAGCACGTGATCGATATACAGCCGTGCGTAACCGCCCTTGCCGAGCTGCCCGGCCACGCCCGGTGCCGCGGTCGGATCGACGTCCGACAGGCGGCGCTGCAGTTCGTCATCCGTAATATCCAAGTGCAGCGTGCCGGCCTCGCAATCGAGCTCGATCCAGTCGCCGTTGCGCACGGCGGCGAGCGGCCCGCCGGCAGCTGCTTCCGGCGCCACGTGCAGCACGACCGTGCCATACGCGGTCCCGCTCATCCGCGCATCCGAGATCCGCACCATGTCCTTCACGCCCTGGCGCAGCAGCTTCGGCGGCAGCCCCATGTTGCCGACCTCGGCCATCCCCGGATACCCGCGCGGCCCGCAGTTTTTCAGCACCATCACCGAGCTCGCATCGATGTCGAGCGCTTCGTCGTTGATCGTCGCCTTGTAGTGCTCGAGGTTCTCGAACACCACCGCGCGGCCGCGATGCTTCAGCAGCTCGGGGCTCGCCGCCGACGGCTTCAGCACCGCACCGCGCGGCGCGAGATTGCCGCGCAGGATGCAGATTCCGCCGTCCGCGATCAGCGGCCGGTCGAGCGGGCGGATCACTTCGTCGTCGTAGTTCGGCGCTTCGCGCACGTTGTCCCACAGCGACTTGCCGTTGACCGTCAGCGCGTCCGGATGCGGCAGCAGCCCGCCTTCGCCGAGCCGGCGCAGCACGGCCGGCAGCCCGCCCGCGTAATAGAACTCCTCCATCAGGAAGCGTCCCGACGGCATCAGGTCGACGATCGTCGGCGTGCCGCGGCCGATGCGCATCCAGTCTTCCAGTTCCAGCGGCACGCCGATGCGGCCCGCGATCGCCTTCAGGTGAATCACCGCGTTGGTCGAGCCGCCGATCGCCGCGTTTGCACGAATCGCGTTCTCGAACGCGGCGCGCGTCAGGACCTTCGACAGCACGAGCCCTTCGAGCGCCATCTCGACGATGCGAATGCCGGACATGTGCGCGAGCACGTAGCGGCGCGAATCGACGGCCGGAATCGCCGCGTTGTGCGGCAGCGCGACGCCGAGCGCCTCGGCCATGCACGCCATCGTCGACGCGGTGCCCATCGTGTTGCAGGTGCCGGCCGAGCGCGACATGCCGGCTTCGGCCGACAGGAAGTGATGCAGGTCGATCTCGCCGGCCTTCAGCGCTTCATGCAGCTGCCACACGGCCGTGCCCGAGCCGATGTTCTTGCCTTCGAGCTTGCCGTTCAGCATCGGGCCGCCCGATACGACGATCGCCGGCACGTCGCAGCTCGCCGCGCCCATCAGCAGCGCCGGTGTCGTCTTGTCGCAGCCGGCGAGCAGCACGACTGCGTCGATCGGGTTGCCGCGGATCGCTTCCTCGACGTCCATCGAGGCAAGATTGCGCGTGAGCATCGCGGACGGCCGCAGGTTCGATTCGCCGTTCGAGAACACCGGGAACTCGACCGGGAAGCCACCGGCCTCCGAGATCCCGCGCTTCACGTGCTCGGCGAGCTTGCGGAAGTGTGCGTTGCACGGCGTCAGTTCGGACCACGTGTTGCAGATGCCGATGATCGGCCGGCCGTCGAATTCGTGATCGGGAATGCCCTGGTTCTTCATCCAGCTCCGGTACATGAAGCCGTTCTTGTCGTTCGTGCCGAACCATTGGGTGGAGCGCAGCCTGGGTTTTGTTGCCGACATCGTCAGTCCTGTGGTGACGGGATACCGGCGCAGTCTAGGCAGAATTTTGATAACTCGCTAATGACGTTTTAGGCGATTACGATATCGATTCCGATATCGATATAAACCCGTACGATGACCGAAGCCAGCCCGTGGGGAAACCGCAATCGCCTGAAGACGCGCCAGTTGCTGCTGGTCGTCGCGCTCGCCGACGAAGGCAGCATTCACCGCGCGGCGGCCGCGCTGAACATGACGCAGCCGGCCGCGTCGAAGCTGCTGCGCGAGCTCGAGGAATCGATCGGCGCCGTGCTGTTCGAGCGGCTGCCGCGCGGGATGCGGCCGACGCTGTATGGCGACGCGCTGATCCGCCACGCGCGCGCGGCGCTCGGCAGCCTCGACCAGGCGCGCGAGGAACTGGCCGCGCTGAAGGCCGGCCATCTCGGGCACGTGGCGGTGGGCGCGATCACGTCGCCGGGATTGCGGCTCGTGCCGCCGGCCGTCGCGGCCGTGAAGGGGACACATGCGAACGTGCGGGTGTCCGTCGCGATCGACACGAGCAACGCGCTGCTCGAACACCTCGCGCAGGACAAGCTCGACATCGTGCTCGGCCGGCTGTCCGCCGAGCACGACAAGCTGCACCTGCGCTACGAGCCGCTGACCGGCGAGCCGGTCGCCGCGGTGGTGCGGCCCGGCCATCCGCTGCTCGCGCAGGCGCCGCTGTCGCTCGCCGACGTGCAGCGCGCCGCGTGGGTGATGCCGCCGGCCGGCAGCGTGCTGCGCCATCGGTTCGAGCTCGTGTTCCAGCGCGCGAGCCTCGCGCCGCCGGCGAACGTCGTCGAGACGGCCGCGCTGCTGTTCATCACGCAGTTGATCGAGCAGAGCGACATGATCGCGGTGCTCGCGGAGGATGTCGCGCGGTACTACGCGCGACACGGGATCGTCACGGTGCTGCCGCTGGAAATGGACTGCCGGATGGACGATTTCGGAATCATCACGCGCACCGACCGGCTGCATTCGCCGGCCGTCGAGGTGATGGCCGACGCGATTCGGGCGGCTGCGCGGGAGGTTTACGGCGTCGCGCTGTGACGCAGCGACGGGGTGTGTGGCCCGCCCGCGTTGACTTCTTCGAGCACGAAGTGCTGCGCCATGCGTTCATTGCTTGAGTCGTAGAAAAGCTTCATCTTGCTTTCCATCGCCAACGCGTCACGCGGCTGCAAACTCGATCACCGGTTCGCAGCGGATCGGGAAGTTGACCGAATTCGCGATATAGCACTTCGCGTGCGCATCGTGATGCAGGTGTTCCGCCCGCTCGCGATCGTCACCGGCCTGGATGGTCACGTGCGGGCGCAGCACGATTTCGGTGAAGCGCCCCTGCTCGGGACTGTCGAGCATCGTCCCTTCCGCGTTGTCGACATACGCGAGCACGCGGATGCCGGCCTCGGCGCACAGATGCAGATACCAGAGCTTGTGGCACGCCGATGCCGACGCCAGCAGCAGGTCTTCCGGATTCCAGCGCGACGCGTCGCCGCGGAAGGCTGCATCCGACGAACCGGGAATGTCGGGCTTCGAACCGGCGCGGATCACATGATCGCGGCCATACTCGCGATACCCCGACGTGCCGGTGCCGCGGTTGCCCGTCCACTGCACTGCAACTCGATACTTGTGTTCGCCAGACGCCATCTCGCTCTCCAGTGATGTCGGTTGTTTGGACCAGGCCCGATTTCATTTCGTGAAGCCCGCCAATGGCCGCCATTTTGGCACCTGAATTCCATTTGGTATACCATTATTCCAAAATGAAATGAGGAACACGCAGGCATGGAAGCCAAACTCGACTCCACGGCGGACGCGGTGGCCGCATCGCTGCGGGACATGATCGTCAACGGCGAGCTGGAAGCCGGCGAACGGCTCGTCGAACGCGACCTGGCCGACCGGTTCGGCATCAGCCGGATTCCGATGCGCGAGGCCATCCAGCGTCTGGAACGCGAAGGATTGCTGGATATCTTCAGGAATCGCGGCGCCGTCGTGCGCATGCTGAGCCCGTCGGACGTGCAGGAAATCTACGATCTGCGCGCGCTGCTCGAAGGCGATGCGATCTACCGGAGCGTAAAACGGCTCGACGACGAGACGCTCGCGCGCGCCGAACTCGTTCATCGCCTGCTCGGCGACGCGACCGTGCCGCGCCGGCAGGGAGAACTGAACCGCGAATTCCACGCGTTGCTGTATTCGTGCTGCGGCAACGCGCGGCAGTTGAAGTCGATCGGGGAACTGCGCAGCCAGGTCGAACGCTACGAGCGCTTGCAGGTCACGCTGCTCGCGGATACGCCGTCGTTCCAGGTCGAGCACGAGGAGATCCTGCAGGCGTGCCGCGCGCGCAATGCGCGCGCCGCCCGTTCGATGACGGTCGCGCACCTCGAATCGGCCAGAAGCATCGTGATGCGGCTCGTCGAAGGCGGTTGAGGCCGGCGCCGCGTCTGCCGTGTTCCACACCGCACGCGGCTGCGCGGCGGGCCGCGCCGGTTGCGGCGGGAACCTCGAAGTGCTCCGCGCCGCCCCGCGCGATATCTACCGCGTCGCGCTCTCACTCGATACACGGCCTGTCGTACCGCGCACCACCAGCCGCGGGGCCGACGCCGTTCGCACGCGCGACGCATCGTCGATCTGCCCGCCCGCCTCGCGCAATGCATTGAGCAGCTCGACCGCGAGCCCCGCCGCCTCGCCAGTCGGGATCGCGACCGTCGTCAACGTAGGCCGCGTATCGCTCGCCAGATGAATATCGGTAATGCCGACGATCGACAGGTCGTCAGGCACGCGCCTGCCGCGATCGGCCGCTGCGTGCAGCGCGCCGATCGCGGGCAGGTCGTTGGTCGCGACCAGCGCGGTCAGCCCGGGATGCGCGTCCAGCAACTGCCCCGCCGCGTGCACGCCGCCTTCGATCGAATCGTGCCCGGCGCCGACGCGTGACGCGTCCAGCCCGGCTTCGCGCATCACATCGACGAAGCCGTCGTAGCGCGCGGCCTGCACGCCGTTTGCCGACCCGCCGACGATCACGCCGATCTCGCGATGCCCGAGTTCGACCAGATGCCGCGTCGCGATCCGCCCCGCCTCGCGGAAATCCACCGCGACGCACGGCAACCCTTCCGGCGGCGCATCGGGCCGCTCCCACAGACACAGCACGACCGGCACGCCGCGCCGCGCAACGTCGGCAAGATCCGGCAGGTGCAGGTTCGCGTTCGTCACGAGGATGCCTTCGGAGATCGTACCGGCGATCTGGTCGAGATACGCGCGCCCCTGCAGCGGGTCTTCATTCGTATTGCAGACGATCAGGAACTGCCCGTTGCGGCGCACCGCGCGCTCGACCGCGAGCGCGAACTCCGGATAAAACGGGTTCGCGATGCTCGACACCATCAGCGCGACCGTCGGCGCGCGCCCTTCCGCCAGCGCCCGCGCGGCCAGATGCGGCCGGTAGCCGAGCGCCTGCACCGCTTCGAGCACCCGCGCGCGGGTCTCATCGCCAACCCGGCCGCGATTGCGCAGCACGTTCGACACCGTCGCGGCCGTCACGCCGGCGCGGCGGGCCACTTCATCGAGTGTCGCCATCCATTGCTCACTATATGAGACGTTGATCCAGTATTTGCTTCGCTCATCGAAGCGGCGCATCATCGCCGCACACCTTGCCGCCCCCGCGACGGGCGCGACTCGGCCGCGATCGCTATCGGCTCTTTTTTTTGATCGCGATGATTAAGCGCTTAAGCATCGACGAAAGCGCATTAAAACATGGAGCGGAGACAATGGCGAGCATCTCGATGCGGCGCGTGCAGAAAGCCTATGGCGAGCACGCGCCGGTCATTCGCGACGTCGATCTGGAGATCGGCGCGCACGAGTTCTGCGTGTTCCTCGGTCCGTCTGGCTGCGGCAAGTCGACCCTGCTGCGGATGATCGCGGGCCTCGAGGACCTGAGCGACGGCGAGCTCTCGATCGACGGCCGCCGCGTCGACGACGTGCCGGCCGCCGAACGCGGCGTCGCGATGGTGTTCCAGAGCTACGCGCTGTTTCCGCACATGACGGTCTACGAGAACATGGCGTTCGGGCTGAAGCTCGCGCGCGTGCCGAAGGCCGAGATCGACCGGAAGGTGCGCGACGCCGCGCGGATCCTGCAGCTCGATACGCTGCTCGAGCGCAAGCCGAAGGCGCTGTCGGGCGGGCAGCGGCAGCGCGTCGCGATCGGCCGTGCAATCGTGCGCGAGCCCGGCGTGTTCCTGTTCGACGAGCCGCTGTCGAACCTCGACGCGGCGCTGCGCGGTCAGACCCGCGTCGAGATCGCGAAACTGCACCGGCAGTTCGAACGCGCGAGCGTCGTGTACGTGACGCACGACCAGACCGAAGCGATGACGCTCGCCGACAAGATCGTGCTGCTGCATGCCGGCGCGGACACCGCGCGGCACGGCAGCATCGCCCAGGTCGGCGCGCCGCTCGAGCTCTATCACCATCCGGTGAGCCGCTTCGTCGCCGGCTTCATCGGCTCGCCGCGAATGAACTTCCTGCCGGCCGTCGTCGCCGCATGCGACGCGCAGCGCACGACCGTCACCGTCGTGCCGTCCGGCGAAACCTTCACGCTGCCGCGCGACGGCTCCGCGCTCGCGCCCGGTGCCGCCGTCACGCTCGGCATCCGCCCCGAACACCTGACGCTCGGCGCCGCGCTCGACGCGACGACGCTCGCGCGCGACGTCGTGCTCGTCGAACGTCTCGGAGAGCAGACCTACGTGCACCTCGATCAGCCCGGCGGCACGCCGCTCATCGCGAAAGTGCCCGGCGACGCGGCTGTGCGCAGCGGCGAGCGCGTGCACGCGCATGCGCCGGCCGCGGCCTGCCATCTCTTCACCGAAGACGGCCGCGCGGTGCCCGCGTGCGCCGAACTTCCCGTCCACCACTACGCATAAGGATCGGGCATGCGCCTTGGAGTCTGTTACTACCCGGAACACTGGCCGGAATCGATGTGGGCCGGCGACGCCCGCCGGATGAAGGCACTCGGCATCGCGCAGGTGCGGATCGCCGAATTCGCGTGGAGCCGCATCGAGCCGTCGCCCGGAGAATACGACTGGGGCTGGCTCGATCGCGCGGTCGACGTGTTCGGCGCGGCCGGGCTCGAGATCGTGATGTGCACGCCCACCGCGACGCCGCCGAAGTGGCTCGTCGACCGTCATCCCGAGATCCTCGCGATCGGCGCGGACGGCCTGCCGCGCAAGTTCGGCTCGCGCCGCCATTACGACTTCTCGTCGCCGACCTATCTGGAAGCGTCGCGCCGGATCTGCACCGCTGTGGCCGAACGCTACGGCCGCCATCCGGCCGTGCGCTACTGGCAGACCGACAACGAACTCGGCTGCCACCAGACGGTCGTCAGCTACTCGCCGGCCGCGCTCCTGCGCTTCCGCGAATGGCTGAAGGCGCGCTACGGGACGATCGACGCACTGAACCGCGCGTGGGGCACCGTGTTCTGGAGCATGGAATACCGCCACTTCGACGAAGTCGACGCGCCGGTCGGCACCGTGACCGAAGCGCATCCGTCGCACCGCCTCGACTACCGGCGCTTCGCGTCGGACGAAGTCGCGCGCTATCACCGGATGCAGGTCGACGTGATCCGCGCGCATTCGCCGGGCCGCGCCGTCGCGCACAACTTCATGCAGCTCTTCACCGAGTTCGACCACTACGAAGTCGCGCGCGACCTCGACGTCGCGACGTGGGACAGCTACCCGCTCGGCGCGCTCGAGGAGCAATGGTTCGCGCCCGACGTGAAGGCGCGCTGGCTGCGCACCGGCCACCCGGATTTCGCGTCGTTCAATCACGACCTCTACCGCGGCATGTCGAAGCTGCCGTTCTGGGTGATGGAGCAGCAACCGGGGCCCGTGAACTGGGCGCATTGGAACCCAGCGCCGCTGCCGGGCATGGTGCGCCTGTGGAGCTGGGAGGCGTTCGCGCACGGCGCCGGCTGCGTGTCGTACTTCCGCTGGCGCCAGGCGCCGTTCGCGCAGGAGCAGATGCATGCGGGCCTGCACACGCCCGACGACAAGCTCGACGAAGGCGGCCGCGAGGCGCAACGGGTCGCGCATGAAATCGCCGCGGTGCTCGGCGCCGGCGCAGATGCCGATGCGAACGGGGCCGTGCGTGCGCCCGTCGCGCTCGTGTTCGACTACGAAGCGAAGTGGCTGCTCGAAGTGCAGCCGCAAGGCGCCGATTTCCACTACCCGCGTTTCGCATTCGAGTACTACTCGGCGCTGCGCTCGCTCGGCCTCGATGTCGACATCGTGTCGGCACACGCCCCGCTCGACGGCTACCGGCTTGTCGTCGTGCCGCCGCTGCCGATCGTGCCGGACGACTTCGCGGCGCGGCTCGCCGCGTCGGGCGCGCACGCGGTGTTCGGCCCGCGCACCGGTTCGAAGACCATCGACCTGCAGATTCCGCCGACGCTGCCGCCCGGCCCGCTCGCCTCGATCCTGCCAATGCGCGTATGGCGCGTCGAATCGCTGCGGCCGAACGTGACCGAGCGGATCGACGGCACGCTGCGCGACGGCTCGCCGCTCGCTGGCGAGGCACGCCACTGGCGTGACTTCGTCGAGCTTCACGACAACACGCGGAGCGTCGTGCGTGCGCGCTTCGCCGACGGCCATCCGGCCTGCGTGTCGCACGGCACGCTGCACTACTGGGCCGCGCTGTTCGACGATGCGACCACCGTCCGGCTGTTCGCCGATGTCGCGGCCGAAGCCGGCCTGACACCGACGCCGCTCGGCGACGGCGTGCGCGTGAGCCGGCGCGGCGGCCTGACCTACGTTTTCAACTATGGCGACGCGCCGCACACGATCGACGCGGTGCCGCCGTCCGCGTTCGTGCTCGGCACGGCGCACGTCGGGCCGCAGGACGTGGCCGCGTATCGAAGCCGTTCGTAACAACCGTCACCGGCGTCACGATGCGCCGGTGACGCACAACGACACCCAGAACAGGAGACACGTATGACACATCGCCCCCTTCGCGTCGCCACCCGGCTCGCCACGGCCGCCGCTGTCGCACTGGCATCGCTCGGCACGACGGCGCCGGCCGATGCCGGCACGCTGACGATCAACATCGCGTTCAAGGGCGCCAGCCAGCGTGCGGTCTGGCAGTCGACGCTCGAGGCGTTCCACAAGGCCCATCCTGACATCGAGGTGAAGCCCACCTTCGTCGACGAGGAAGCGTACAAGGTGCAGCTTCCCGCGTGGCTCACGACCGTCGCACCCGACGTCGTGAACTGGCACGCGGGCGAGCGGATGGCGTACTACGCGAAGCGCGGGCTGTTCGAGGACCTGAGCGGCGACTGGGCGAAGAACGGCTGGGGCGCGATGTACGCGTCGACGCGCGACGCATCGTCGTACAACGGCAAGCAGTACGCTGCGCCGACCGTCTATTACTCGTGGGGGCTGTTCTACCGCAAGGACCTGTTCCGCAAGGTCGGCATCGCCGACGAGCCGAAGACGTGGGACCAGTTTCTCGATGCGTGCAAGAAGCTGAAGGCGGCCGGCATCACGCCGATCGCGGTCGGCGGCCGCGATGCATGGACCCTCGCCGGCTGGTTCGACTATCTCGACTTGCGCCTGAACGGCAATGCGTTCCACCAGCAGTTGATGGCCGGCGACGTGCCGTACACCGACCCGCGCGTGAAGAAGGTCTACACGACGTGGAAATCGCTGATCGATTCGGGTTATTTCATCGACAACGCGCTGTCCTACGATCTCGACGGCGCGCAGCCGTTCCTGTTCCAGGGCAAGGCCGCGATGATGCTGATGGGCACCTTCATCGCCGCGGGCTTTCCGCCGAACGTGAAGCAGGAAATGGGCTATTACCGCTTCCCGATCATCGACCCGAAGGTGCCGACCGCCGAGGATGGCCCGGTCGAATCGCTGCACATCCCGACCAAGGCGAAGAACAAGGCCGACGCGCACACGTTCCTCGCGTTCGTCGAAACGCCTGAAATGGGCGCGAAGCTCGCGGAAGGGCTCGGCTCGCTGTCGGCCAACAGCAAGTCGCCGGAGCCGGCCGATCCGATCTCGCGGATCGGCTTCCGGATCCTCGCCGACACCCGGGGCGGCGTCGCGCAGTTCTACGACCGCGACATGACGAAGGAAATGGCCGACGAAGGGATGAAGGGGATGCAGCAGTTCCTTGCCAATCCCGCGCAGCTCGACACCGTGCTCGCGCAGCTCGAGCAGACCCGCAAGCGGATCTACAAGAAGTAACCGCGTGACCCCTGCGGCGGCCCCGTGCCGCCGCGTCCGCCCAGGAGGCTTGCCGTGTCCAGTCCGATCACGTCCAGACCCGTCGAAACGCCTGCCGCGCCGCCGGCCGGCAGGTCGCCCGCCGCACTGCGCGCGCGCCGGCCGTCGCCAACCGCGCGGCGGCAACGGCGCGCCGCGTGGCTCTTTCTGGCGCCCGCGTGCGCAATGGTTGCCGTCTATGTGATCTGGCCGATCCTGTCCACGCTGTGGCTGAGCCTCTGCAACTGGGACGGGATGACCGAGCGCACGTTCGTTGGTCTCGCGAACTACGCCGAGCTGCTGCACGCGCCGACGTTCTACACCGCGCTGCGCAACAACGTGATCTGGCTCGCGCTGTTCATGCTCGCACCGCCGCTCGGCCTCGCGCTCGCGCTGTACCTGAACCAGGCGGTCGCGGGCATCCGGCTCGTGAAGTCGCTGTTCTTCGCACCGTTCGTGTTGTCCGGCGTGGTCGTCGGCCTGATCTTCTCGTGGTTCTACGATCCGACCTTCGGGCTGCTCGCGCTGATCGCCGGACACGGCATCCCGGTGCTCGGCGACGCGCGCTATGCGACGTTCGGCATCGTGTTCGCCGCGCTGTGGCCGCAAACCGCGTACTGCATGATCCTGTACCTCACCGGCCTCACGTCGGTGAACCCGGAGCAGATCGAAGCCGCGCGGATGGAAGGCGCGCGCGGTTTCGCGTTGTTGTGGCACGTGGTGCTGCCGCAGTTGCGGCCGACCACGTTCATGGCGATCGTCGTCACGGTGATCGGCGCGCTGCGCAGCTTCGACCTGATCTCGGTGATGACGAGCGGCGGCCCGTTCGAGAGCTCGACCGTGCTCGCGTATTACATGTACGACCAGGCGATCAAGTACTACCGGCTCGGCTATTCCGCGGCGATCGCGGTCGTGCTGTTCGCGATCATGCTCGTCTACATCGTGTTCCAGTTGCGCCGCATGCTGCGCAACGAGCAATAACCTGACCGGTGGCCATCATGTTTCCGACTCCCGTTGCTCAATGGAAGCCTGTCTCGCGCAGGCTGTACAAGTTGTCGCTGCCCGTTGCGCTGCTGATCTGGCTGCTGCCGATGATCGCGGTGTTCGTCACGTCGGTGCGCTCGACCGAGGAACTGGTCGAAGGTCACTACTGGGGCTGGCCGCGGCACTTCTCGATGATCGAGAACTATCGCGACGCGCTGACCACGTCGCCGATGCTGCATTACTTCTGGAACAGCGTGCAGATCACGGTGCCGTCGGTGCTCGGGGCGATCGCGCTTGCCGCGATGGCCGGGTTCGCGCTGGCGACTTACCGGTTTCGCGGGAATGTCGCGTTGTTCGGGACGTTCGTCGCGGGGAATTTCGTGCCCGTGCAGGTGTTGATGATTCCCGTGCGTGATTTGTCGCTCAGGCTTGGAGTATTCAATACGGTCGAGGCGTTGATTCTCTTTCACGTCGCGTTTCAGACGGGGTTCTGCACGCTGTTTCTGCGGAATTTCATCAAGCAGTTGCCGTTCGAGCTGATCGAGGCGGCACGGATCGAAGGGGCCGGCGAGTGGACGGTGTTCTGGCGGATCGTGTTGCCGTTGATCCGGCCGGCGTTGGCCGCGCTTGCGATCCTCGTGTTCACGTTCGTGTGGAACGATTACTTCTGGGCGCTGTGTCTCACGCAAGGCGACGAGGCCGCGCCGATCACGGCGGGGGTAGCGGCGCTGAAGGGGCAATGGACGACGTCGTGGAACCTGGTCTCGGCCGGGTCGATTCTCGCTGCGTTGCCGTCGGTCGCGATGTTCTTCGCGATGCAGAAGCATTTCGTCGCGGGGCTGACGTTCGGGGCGACCAAAGGGTGAACGCGCCCTGACCGCCGATCGCGGATTCGGATCTCCCCCTCTTCATCGAGAGGATTGCCCGCTTCGGCGGGCTTTTTTATTGTTGGCGGAGCCGAGCGGAATATCGGTTATCGACTCGCTTCAGTCCAGCTGTGTCTGCCTGACACTGGCGTGACTGAACGCCGGATACGTTTTCGTCAGTTCGGATGCGGTGGCGCGTTTTGAGGGTTATACGACCTTTGCGCCATTGACCTCACGTTCCATACTTCCCTCGGACGATCAAGCCGGGAAAGGCGCACGAACGCGATTGCGTTTCGCGCTTGCGGCCTGATCAATCACACGACCATGGAAAGGAATGGAAGATGAGGCTCAAGAACAAGTCAGCTCTGATCACCGGTGGAACCAGTGGCATCGGTCTTGCAACCGCGAAGCTGTTCATTGCCGAAGGCGCCCGAGTCGCGGTTACGGGTCGCGATGACGCCGTGTTCGAGCGTGTGCAGGCCGAGCTTGGCGAGAATGCGATCGTTCTCAAGGGTGACGTGCGCTCGATCAAGGACATGCGCGCGATTGCCGCCGAGGTAAAAGAGCAGTTCGGCGGTCTCGATATCGTGTTCGCCAATGCTGGCTGGGCTTTCCCGTCAGCAGTCGACGACATCGACGACAAACTCTACAACGAGATCATGGACGTCAACGTCAAGGGTGTGGTGTTCACGCTTCAAGCGGTGCTTCCTGACTTGCGGGACGGTTCCTCAGTGATCCTCAATACGTCGTTCGTGGCGCAGACCGGTAAGCACGGCATCTCGCTGACTGCGGCGGCGAAAGCCGCGGTGCGATCGCTTGCCCGCAGCTGGTCCTATGAGTTTCTCGACCGGAGGATCCGCTTCAACGCGATCGCGCCCGGCGCAATGAACACGCCGCTGATCACAAAGTGGGGCATGTCCGACGAATGGGTTCGCGACCGTCGGGCCGAGTTCGCTGCAGCGATTCCGGTGGGCCACCTGGGCAAGGCCGAGGACATCGCCTACGCGGCGCTCTATCTCGCGAGCGACGAGTCTGCCTACGTCGTTGGCGCCGAACTGGTCGTCGATGGCGGTGCCTCGCAGCTTTGAGCCTGCGGTTCACGATTCCGGAGCCAGACGCGCAACGCCGGCTCATCCACATCCCGATCTCGCGTCCGCCACACCTTTCGTCGTGGCGGTCATTCAATCCGGCCCAGCCTGGTAGCGTTCGCAGAGGGGGCCGCAGTGCAAGGAGAAGTCATCTTGACCGACAGTAGCGAAAACAATGCTTCCGTAACGCAACTCACCCGAGCAGGCAGTTCGCGCCGCAATATGCTCAAGCTTGGCAGCGCCGCCACGCTCGGCGCCGTCCTGGGTGGTGGCGCCTTGCTCGGGCACGTCACGCCTGCTCTCGCACAGGCGGGCAGCGAAGGGCGACTTGCGCCGAATGCACCCCTCGATATTCTGATCGTCAACTACGACGGCGGTACGCTGCTCGATTTTGCCGGCCCCAGCGAGATTTTCCACCGGTTACCCAATACGAACGTTCGCTACGCGAGCCTCAATGGCGGCAACGTGACGCTCGAATTCGGCGTCGTATATGGCAAGACCGAACGACTGGCCGACATCGAGAAGACCGATGTGATCCTGGTCCCCGGCGGGTCCGATCTGACGGCCCCGATGCGACCGGAGTATCAGGCGCAGATCCGGCGTCTGGCGGAAAGCGCCAAACACGTGACGTCGGTTTGCAACGGATCGCTCGTGCTCGCCGCAACAGGCATTCTCAACGGCAAGCGAAGCGCATGCCACTGGGCCTTCGTCAACAAGCTGTCCGAGTATGGCGCCATTCCCGTTCCCGATCGCTTCGTGGAAGACGACAACGGCAGGTTCATGAGCGGCGGCGGCGTGACGGCAGGCATCGACTTCGCACTTCGCGTGGCAGCGAAGCTGCGCGGCCGACAGGCCGCCGAATTCACGCAGCTCGTGATCGAATACGACCCCGCTCCGCCGTTCCATTCCGGTCATCCGAGGGACGCGCGGCCGGAAGTCATCGCGATGGTCGACAAGGAACTGCCCGGCGCATCCAGGGGGCTCGCACGAATCCCCGGTGTGCGCTGAAACGCCTGCCTGCAATGCGTGCATGGCCGCCGCCTGGCGCGCTGGAGGCCGAGGCCGACGTTGCCGGCCCGCCCGCCCACGTGGCGCCGCCCTTTCAACTCAAGTCAGTTCGACATCACTCGATGAAACAGATACGTTCTTGCACCGCTGCGCTTGCAGCCTGCGCTTCCTTTTTTGCATTCACCGCGCCCGCCATCGCCGACGGTTCGCAACGCCCGCCCGAAGCGGCCATCAAGGCCGAGAACGCGCGATGGGCGGATGCCTTTGCGCGAGGAGACTACGAGGCGATTGGCCGCCTTTATACCGATGACGGCACGCTCCTGCCGCCCGGAGGCGACAAGGTCACGGGAAGCCGTGCGATCACCGAGTACTTCGCCAAGGGGTACGCCGGATCGAAACCCGGCACCGTATCGTTCAGTCATGACGAGTTCTACGGTGACGACCGGACCGTGACGGAAGTTTCGGATGCGGAAGTCCGCGACCACGACGGCAAGCTCCGGATCCGCGCCAAGCAGATTCTCGTCTTCGTGAAACAGGCCGGCGTGTGGAAGCTGCACCGCGACATGTGGAATGACTACGGTCCGGTCAGAAGCGCCGCACAGTGAGCGCCCGTCGAACTGGTGCGTCACGTTCCCACGCGTCGATAGAACGCCAGCGGGACATTGACCACGCAGCACGCTGATCGGCCGGCAGTCGATCAGCGCGCACCGTTCGATCTGCTCTCGCGCCGAATCGCCTGCGGTGGGTGCCCATGCAGCTTGATGAAGGCCCGCCGCATCCGTTCCGGATCGGTGAATCCCACAGCCAGGGCAATCTGTTCGATCGGTTCGCTGCCTCCCTGCAGGCGCAGCCGCGCAGCTTCGACTCGCAAGCGCTCGACCGCCCTGGCAGGCGTTTCACCGGTTTCCCGGCGAAAAGCGCGTCCGAACTGCCGCAAACTCAATCTTGCGGCATCAGCGAGCCGCTCGACAGGCAAGGCTTCAGCGAGATGTTCCCGCGCAAAATTCAGTGCGATGCGGATGCGATCCGATTCCGGCTCCATCCGCGACATGGCGGAGAATTGGGACTGCCCTCCTGGTCGACGATACGGAACCACCAGAAGCCTGGACACGGCGCGCGCAATCTCCGCGCCCATGTCGCGTTCAATGATGCCGAGCGCCAGGTCTATCCCGGAGGCGATGCCCGCCGACGTCCAGACGCGGCCATCCTCGATATAGATGCTGTCGCCGTCGACCCGGATGCGAGGGAAGCGCGACTGCAATTGCGTAGCGTATCGCCAGTGGGTCGCCGCTCTCAAGCCGTCCAGCAAGCCGGTTTCCGCAAGCAGAAAGGCGCCCGTACACACGCTCGCCACGCGCGAGGCCTTGGCGGCCAATTTCCCGGCCGCGGCAATATTCTCCGATGTCTGCATCGGATCGATATCACCACCCACGAAAATGACGGTATCGAACGCGCGCCTTCCGATCGGCATCGTCTCGATCGAAAGGCCCGTATTGCCATGAACCAGGCCTCCGGATCGCGAGATGACATGAAGCTCGTATGGCGTATGGCCGGCAGCTGTGGCCACCTGATTGAAAGCCGACAACGGCCCGCCAAGATCAAGCGCATCGTAGCCACGGCAAACGAAGAATCCGATTCTATGCATGACGAAGCAATGACTGAAATTCCGGAAGGCGCATTTTACTGGGAACCCTCGAATAGCGTCATCTGGCCTGAAACGAGGGAAAAACGTCGTTGACGCCGGCATCGCTTGCCCACGGAGGCGCTCGTCAGAGCGACGCGGGCCAAATCATTGCCCCTCCCCCCTCTCCCTCAACCGCGCATCCACCGCGCCGATATTCTTTTCGTGCGCGACCAGCATCAACGACAGCGCATGATGAATATCCGGATCCGCCAGCGTCGGCAGCAGCGTCTGCAGTTTGCGCACGACCCAGCGTTGCCCGCGGTTCAGAAACGCCATCCGCTCGGCCAGATCATCGATCGCCATCGCCTTTTCATAGAATGAACCGGTCGCACGCGTAGGCATTGCACCGAGCGTCTGAATCGCGTCGACCAGCACGCTGCACCAGTGCGCCTCGTCCTGCCGAATATGCGCGATCAGCCGGTGGAGTTCGGCGTCTTCGGTAACCGCTGCCGCTGTCTCGGATGCAACGCGCGCCCCCGCCCGCTCCGCCTCCAGCAATTCATCGAGCGCCGCGAGCAACGCCGCACGCGCCTCATTCACTTCACCAGCCGATGAAGCCGCGCTTGTCTCGACGATCGCCGCCGCATCGCACACGATCCGGCGCAGCACCTCGCCGGCCGACTCGATCGCTCGAATTCGCCCGGCCCCCGTGCCCGCATACAACGCCATCGCCTCGAAATCACCGGTCATCGTACGCAACGGCGAGTCGGTGCTGAACAGATAAATGGGCCGCCCTTCCTCGTCGCCGATCACCACGCGCGCATCATTGAACGGATCACCGCGCTCGCCACGCGTGACACTCGACGGCAGCACGCGCACCCGCGCGCCGCGCGGCCAGTTGATGTGAAAGATATCGGTCAACAGCGTGTCGCCTTCACGCGCATCGACGATCCGCTGCTGGTGATACGCATGCGCGAACGATTCGTGCGTCGCGATGAACGCCGTACCCATCACCGCCCCCTGCGCACCGAGCGCCATCGCGGCGGCCACGTCGGGGCCGTCGACGATCCCGCCGGCCGCGAGCACCGGCAACCGCGTCGCGCGAATCACTTCAGGCAACAACTCGGCCAACGGCCGATCACCACGCACGTGGCCGCCAGCCTCGCGCCCCTGGGCGATCAGCGCCTGCGCTCCGGCCGCCTCGGCCGCGCGCGCATCGTCGAGCGAGCCCACCTGATGAACCACCCGCACGCCCGCATCGCGCAGACGCCGCACGACGCCCGGCATCACATCCCAGAACAACGCAACCACGGGCACACGCAACTCGATACACGCATCGATCTGCGCATTGAGCAATTCGGTCGGCGTCGACGCGGGAATCAGGTTGACGCCGAATGGCCGCTCGGTGGCCGCGCGCACCTTTTCGACCTCGCGCCGGATCAGCGCGACCGGCTCGCGCACCATCCCGAGAAAACCGAACCCGCCGGCGGCGCTCACCGCACTCGCGAGCTCCGCCCGCGCGACGCCGCCCATGCCCGCGAGCACGATCGGCCATGCACAGCCGAGCAGGTCGCAGACGGGGCGATGCAGGATCTGGACGGCGCGGGCCTCCGGCCCGTCGCCACGCGTCGGAATCGACATGCAGCGTCCTCCTTCAAGGATTGGCGGCGCGTCACGGTCAACCGCGAAGGCGCGTGTCGCGCAAGGGCGAAACCGGTCGTGTCGGGCCACGCATCAAATGGGTCACATTGTGACATATTGATCCATGAGACCGCGCGACCAGCGCAATATGCCTGATGCACGTCACGGCGCCAACGGCCACGCCGGTTCAAGCGGCTCAGGTCCATCCTTCGAGGCGCAGCGTCGAGCGCACGAGCCGCTGCTCCTCCGCTTCGATCTCGCGCAGATAATCGACGCACTGCCGGATATGCTCGCTCGCGGCCTTGCGCGCCTGGTCGGGCAACCGCCCGGTCACCGCGTTGTAGAGCCGCGCGTGCTGACGGTCGATCTGCTTCTTCAGCGGCTCGCGGTGATAGAGGTTGTTCACCGACGCGAACACGGAACTGAGCAGCAGATCCGTCAGCGACTGCAGCGTGTTGACGAGCACCGGATTGTGCGACGCCTCGCAGATCGCGAGATGGAACGCATGGTCGAGCTTCGCGCGCGCGGCCGGGTCGAGATCCTGCGCGTCGGCCGCGGTCATTTCCTCGTATCGACGCTTGATCAGGATGAAGTCGGCGGGCGTGCCGCGCAGCGCGGCGAGCCGCGCGGCTTCGGTCTCGAGCATCCCGCGCACTTCGAACAGGTCGTACAGCGTGCGCGGCTGCGAGCCGAGCAGATGCATCATCGGCGAAACCTCGCGCTGCGGGGTCAGGCTCGCGACGAACGAGCCCTTGCCGTGCGTCGTGTCGATGATCCCGCGCGCGCGCAGCAGCTTCATCCCTTCGCGCACGGCCGTGCGCGACACGCCGAGCTTCTCGGTGAGCCGCCGCTCGGACGGCAGCGCCTGCCCGGCCTTGAGCACGCCGTCGACGATCAGTTGCTCGATCCGCTCGGCGACGACGTCGGCGACATTGCGCGCCGGCGCGTGTCGATCCTGCTTTTCCATACTGGTATGACCACTTTTGGCGAATGTCGTCGATTTTCTCACAATCCCTTGTTTGGATTGGGTTTTTCCCTTCGATCGATGCCCCTCGACAGGCACGCCTCGAAAAACTGGTATGACCACGCTGGCGGCGTCTGGACATGCCCCCTCCGCCCGCCAAGAATGCCGTCCATCCGGTGCGCCGCGCATCCCGCGGCCGCCTGCATGATGAAGAGGGTGGAGACGGAGACACACGATGAGTTTCACCTACGACGAACGGATCGACGGCCCGCTGGCGACCGTCGACCGCGACACACTCGTTGCCGCACTGCACGCGGCTGCGCCCGGCCTCGACGTGCTGCACGAGCGCGAGGCGCTCAAGCCGTTCGAATGCGACGGCCTCGCCGCATACCGCACGGTGCCGCTCGCGGTCGTGCTGCCCGACACGGTCGAGCAGGTGCGCGCGGTGCTGCGCGTCGCGGCCGCGCACGGCGTGCCGGTGGTCGCACGCGGCGCGGGCACCGGCCTGTCCGGCGGCGCGATGCCGCTCGAAAAGGGCCTCCTGCTCGTCATGTCGAAGTTCAACAAGATTCTCGACATCGACCCCGATGCCGGCATCGCGCGCGTGCAGCCCGGCGTGCGCAACCTCGCGATCTCGCAAGCGGCCGCGCCGCACGGCCTCTACTACGCGCCCGATCCGTCGTCGCAGATCGCGTGCTCGATCGGCGGCAACGTCGCCGAAAACGCGGGCGGCGTGCATTGCCTCAAATACGGGCTGACGGTGCACAACATCCTGAAGGTCGAGATCCTGACGATCGACGGCGACACGCTGACGCTCGGCGCCGACGCGCTCGACGCCCCCGGCTTCGACCTGCTCGCGCTGTTCACCGGCTCGGAGGGGATGCTGGGCATCGTGACCGAGGTGACGGTGAAGCTGCTGCCGAAGCCGCCGAGCGTGAAGGTGTTGATGGCGAGCTTCGACGACGTCGCCGAAGCCGGCGCGGCGGTCGCGCGGATCATCGGCGCGGGCGTGATCCCCGGCGGGCTCGAGATGATGGACAACCTCGCGATCCGTGCGGCCGAAGACTTCATCCACGCGGGCTATCCGGTCGACGCGCAGGCGATCCTGCTGTGCGAACTCGATGGCGCGGCGACCGATGTCGACGAAGACGCCGAACGCGTCGCCACGCTGCTGCGTGAGGCCGGCGCGTCGGAAATCCGCGTCGCGCGCGACGAAGCGGAGCGGCAGCGTTTCTGGGCCGGCCGCAAGAACGCGTTCCCGGCAGTCGGCCGCATGTCGCCCGACTACTACTGCATGGACGGCACGATCCCGCGCCGCGAACTGCCGCGCGTGCTCGAAGGGATCGCCGCGCTCTCGGCCGAATACGCGCTGCCGGTCGCGAACGTGTTCCATGCGGGCGACGGCAACATGCATCCGCTGATCCTGTTCGACGCGAACCGTCCCGGCGAGCTCGACCGCGCGGAGGCGCTCGGCGGCAAGATCCTCGAGCTGTGCGTCGCCGTGGGCGGCAGCATCACCGGCGAACACGGCGTCGGGCGCGAGAAGATCAACCAGATGTGCGTGCAGTTCAACGCCGACGAAATCACGTTCTTCCACGCGGTGAAGGCCGCGTTCGATCCGCGGCGCCTGCTCAATCCCGGCAAGAACATCCCGACGCTGCATCGCTGCGCCGAGTTCGGCGCGATGCACGTCCATCACGGCAAGCTGCCGTTTCCCGAACTGGAGCGCTTCTGATGCGACGCGAACGCGAATCCGAATCGATCGACGATAGCGCGGCGCTCGTCGCACAGGTCGACGCCGCGATCCACGATCGCCAGCCGCTGCACATTCGCGGCGCGGGCACGAAGGCGTTCGTCGGCCGCGCCGTCGAAGGCCGCACGCTCGACGTGCGCACGCATCGCGGCATCGTCGCGTACGACCCGACCGAACTCGTCATCACCGCGCGCGCGGGCACGCCGCTCGCCGAACTCGACGCGATGCTCGACGCGGCGGGCCAGATGCTGCCGTGCGAGCCGCCGACGTTCGGCGGCGCGGCCACCGTCGGCGGGATGTTCGCGGCCGCGCTGTCGGGGCCGCGCCGCCCGTGGGCCGGCGCGGTGCGCGACTTTGTGCTCGGCTGCCGCGTGATCACCGGCCACGCGAAACATCTGCGTTTCGGCGGCGAGGTGATGAAGAACGTCGCGGGCTACGACGTGTCGCGGCTGCTGGCGGGCAGCTTCGGCTGCCTCGGCGTCGTGACGGAGGTGTCGCTGAAGGTGCTGCCGAAGCCGCGCGCGACCGGCGATCTCGCGTTGCCGCTCACTGCGGGCGAAGCCGTTCAACGCGTCGCCGGGTGGCGGCGCGCGGGGCTGCCGCTCGCGGGCGCCTGCCACGCGGACGGCGTGCTGCGCGTGCGCCTCGAAGGCGGCGAGGGCTCGGTGAAGGCCGCGCGCGACACGATCGGCGGCGAGCGCATGGACGATCGCGACGACGGGTTCTGGGCGCGGCTGCGCGACCTGTCGCTGCCGTTCTTCGACGATCCCCGCCCGCTGTGGCGCGTGTCGGTGCCGGCCGCCGCGCCGCTCGATGCGCTCGCCGGTGCGGTGCTCGTCGACTGGGGCGGCGCGCAGCGCTGGCTGAAAACCGACGCCGCACCGGCCGACGTGCAGCGGTTCGCCGCGCAGTGGGGCGGCCACGCGACCTGCTTCACGGCCGGCACGACGTCCGAGCCGTTCCAGCCGTTGCCGCCCGCGCTGCTGCGCGTGCATCGCCAGCTGAAGGCGCAGCTCGATCCGCATGCAATTTTCAATCCCGGCCGCCTGTACGCGGACGTCTGACGCCAACCCGACTCCGAACCGCCGATGCAAACCAATCTCAGCGAAGCCAGCAAGGCCCTCGACCGGGCCGACGAAGCGGAAGCGATCCTGCGCGCGTGCGTGCACTGCGGCTTCTGCAATGCGACCTGCCCGACCTACCAGGTGCTCGGCAACGAGCTCGACGGGCCGCGCGGACGCATCTACCTGATCAAGCAAATGCTCGAAGGCGAACCGTGCGGCGAGCGCACGCAGCAGCATCTCGACCGCTGCCTGACCTGCCGCAACTGCGAAACGACCTGTCCGTCCGGCGTGCGCTATCACACGCTGCTCGACATCGGCCGCGCGGAAGCCGAGAAACGCGCGCGGCGTCCGGCGCGCGAGCGCCTGCTGCGCGCCGGCCTGCGTCACGTCGTGCCGCGGCCGGCGACCTTCGCCGCGCTGCTGAAGGCCGGCCGCGCGCTGCGCCCGCTGCTGCCCGGCGCGCTGCAGGACAAGATCCCGGCCACCGTGCCCGCCGCCATGCCGCGCCCGCCCGTGCGCCACGCCCGGCGCGTGCTGATGCTGGAAGGCTGCGTGCAGCCTTCGCTGTCGCCGAACACGAACGCGGCCGCCGCACGCGTGCTCGACCGGCTCGGCATCAGCGTGACGCCCGCGCGCGAGGCCGGCTGCTGCGGCGCGACCGAATATCACCTGAACGCGCAGGATGCCGGGCTCGCACGCGCACGCCGCAACATCGATGCATGGTGGCCCGCGATCGCGGCCGGCGCGGAAGCGATCGTGCTGACGGCGAGCGGCTGCGGCGCGTTCGTGAAGGAATACGGCGACCTGCTGCGCTCCGACCCTGTCTATGCGGACAAGGCGCGGCGCGTCAGCGCGCTCGCGCGCGACCTCGCGGAAGTGATCGCGGCCGAGCCGCTCGACGCGCTGGCCGATGCGACGCAGCGCCGCGTCGCGGTTCATTGCCCGTGCACGCTGCAGCACGCGCAGCGGCTCGGCGGCGCGGTGGAGAGCATCCTGACGCGGCTCGGCTTCGATCTGACGAATGTCGCCGACGGCCACCTGTGCTGCGGCTCCGCCGGCACCTATGCGCTGACGCAGCCCGAACTCGCCACCAAACTGCGCGACAACAAGCTCGACGCGCTCGAAGCCGCACGGCCGGACCTGATTGTCACGGCCAACATCGGCTGCCAGACTCACCTGAACGGCGCGGGCCGCACGCGCGTGCGCCACTGGATCGAGCTCGTCGACAACCGACTCGTCAACTGACCGCTGATTCCGGAGGAACGCCATGAAAACGAAGCCCGAACTCGAACTCGCCGACGTCGACCGCATGCTCGCCGCCGCCCGCGCGGAAGCCGAGCGTCACGGCTGGGCCGTGTCGATCGCCATCGTCGACGACGGCGGGCACCTGCTCGCGTTCGCACGCCTCGACGGTGCATCGGCGGCCAGCGCCTGCATCGCGCAGGACAAGGCGCGCGCGGCGGCGCTCGGCCGTCGCGAGACGAAGGCGTATGAGGATATGATCAACGGTGGCCGCACGGCGTTTCTGAGCGTGCCGCTGACGGGGTTGCTCGAAGGCGGCGTGCCGGTGACGGTGGATGGCCGCATTGCGGGCGCGATCGGTGTGTCTGGCGTAAAGTCCGAACAGGATGCGCAGATCGCCCGCGCCGGCACACAAAGCGTCGCGGCCTGATCCGCGCGCGTTTTTCATTCCCCGGGAGGAATCACGATGATCGACCAAGCAGGACTGCAAGTCGCGCCAGCGCTGAGCCAGTTCATTGAAAACGAAGCACTGCCGGGCACCGGTATCGACAAGACCGCATTCTGGAGCGGTTTCTCGGCCCTGGTGCACGACCTCGCGCCGCGCAACCGCGAACTGCTCGCGGAACGCGACCGCCTGCAGCAGGAACTCGACGCGTGGCATCGCGCGCACCCCGGCCCGGTGCGCGACCATGCCGCGTATCGCGCGTTCCTCGAACAGATCGGCTACCTCGTGCCGGTCCCGTCGAACGTCGCGGCAGCCACCGCGCACGTCGACAGCGAGATCGCGACGCAGGCCGGCCCGCAGCTCGTCGTGCCGCTGTCGAACGCGCGCTATGCGCTGAACGCCGCGAACGCACGCTGGGGCAGCCTGTACGACGCGCTGTACGGCACCGACGCGCTGCCGGAGGACGGCGGCGCCGAACGCACCACGGCCTACAACCCGACGCGCGGCCAGCGCGTGATCGACTACGCGCGTGAAGTGCTCGACAACGCGGCGCCGCTCGCGAGCGGCTCGCACCGCGACGCACTGCGCTATCGCGTGGAGGACGGCCAGCTCGCCGTCGAAACCGGCAAGGGCGTCGTGCATCTCGCGCAGCCGGCGCAGTTCGTCGGCTATCAAGGCGCGGCAGGCGCACCGTCCGCGATCCTGCTGAAGCACAACGGCCTGCACCTCGAGATCCAGATCGATGCGTCGACCCCCATCGGCCGCGCCGATCTCGCGAACGTGAAGGACGTCGTGCTCGAAGCCGCGGTCAGCACGATCATCGACTGCGAGGATTCGGTCGCGGCGGTCGACGCCGACGACAAGGTCCAGCTGTATCGCAACTGGCTCGGCCTGATGCAAGGCACGCTGGTCGAGGAAGTCGCGAAGGGCGGCAAGACCTTCACGCGCCGCCTGAACGCCGATCGCGAATACACGACGCCGGCCGGCGGCACGGTGACGCTGCACGGCCGCTCGCTGCTGTTCGTGCGCAACGTGGGCCACCTGATGACCAACGGCGCGGTGCTCGACCGCGACGGCAACGAGATTCCGGAAGGCATCCTCGACGGCGTCGTCACGGTGCTGTGCTCGCTGCATGACCTGAAGGCGAAGCGCAACTCGCGCACGGGCTCGATCTACATCGTGAAGCCGAAGATGCACGGCCCGGTCGAAGTCGCGTTCGCCGACACGCTGTTCGCGCGCATCGAGGACCTGTACGGCCTGCCGCGCAACACGCTGAAGATGGGCATCATGGACGAGGAGCGCCGCACCAGCGTGAACCTCGCCGCCTGTATCGCGGCGGCCGCCGCGCGCGTCGCGTTCATCAACACCGGCTTCCTCGACCGCACCGGCGACGAGATGCACACCGCGATGGAAGCCGGCCCGATGATCCGCAAGGGCGACATGAAGTCGTCGGCATGGATCCAGTCGTACGAGCGCAACAACGTGCTCGCGGGCCTGTCGGCCGGCCTGCGCGGCCGCGCGCAGATCGGCAAGGGCATGTGGGCGATGCCGGACCTGATGCATGCGATGCTCGAGCAGAAGATCGCGCATCCGCGCGCCGGCGCGAACACCGCGTGGGTGCCGTCCCCGACCGCCGCGACGCTGCACGCGCTGCACTACCACCTCGTCGACGTGCAGGCCGTCCAGCAGGAACTCGAGAAGACGCCATATGCGAGCGAACGCGACGCGCTGCTCGAAGGCCTGCTGACCGTGCCGGTCGTCGAACGCGCCGAGTGGAGCGAGGCCGAGATCCTGAGCGAAGTCGAGAACAACGCGCAGGGCATCCTCGGCTACGTCGTGCGCTGGGTCGAACAGGGCGTCGGTTGCTCGAAGGTTCCGGACATTCACGACGTCGGCCTGATGGAAGACCGCGCGACGCTGCGCATCTCGAGCCAGCACATCGCGAACTGGCTGCGCCACGGCGTGATCACCGAGGCGTTCGTGCTCGACGTGTTCAAGCGGATGGCGCGCGTCGTCGATCAGCAGAATGCCGGCGACCCGAACTATCGCCCGATGGCGCCCGGCTATGACCAGTCGACGGCATTCAAGGCCGCGTGCGCGCTGGCGCTGCAGGGCACGTCGCAGCCGAGCGGCTATACCGAGCCGCTGCTGCATCGGTTCCGGCTCGCGTACAAGGCGCAGCAACACGGCGCGTAAACCCTTGGCATGCGGGCTTTCCCGCATGCGGTTTCGCGAAACGGGCGGCCATCGTGGCCGCCCGTTTTTCATCTGCGAATTCATGCGGATACCGAAATGGATAATCGGTCCGTATCGCATGACCTCAAGTTCCTGCTTCACCGGCCGTTAAAGCAGTAAAACCGGCCAGCGTGGAATTCGCGCCGCTCCTGCCCCTGGCGCAAAGCCTTGCGCCGCAACACTCCACGCGCGATTGGCAAGTGTCGGCCACGGCGATAAGTTGATCCGGATCAACGGTCCGCAACATTCTCCGCGCATACGAATACGCGCGTTATACTCGGATCAATCCGCGCCGCCCGATTCGTCGGATCGTCGGATCGCGGCCAATCCTCCCGGTGAACGGAGTGATTTTTGCGGTTTATCTGGCCGCAATCATCGATGATCGGCTCCCGTTCCCCGGTCGATCGGGCGGCATGCGCATCGGAGACCGCATACCGGATCGCCGCCGGCAAATCATACGAACAATCGCATCGGCCCGCCGCCTGGCGCAGATGCCCATCGATCCACGAACCATGGCAGAAACCGACTACGCAATGCCCAGCGAATCCGGCCTGACGGGCCGCATCGCCGCGCAATTTCGCCGGTTCCTGCTGCCGCACCTGATCTTCTATTCAGGGCTGCTGATCGCGCTGCTCCTGTTGCTGCTGTGCGCCATCGTGCTGTACGAAGGCCGTATCGACGCACGCGATATCGCGCGCACCACCCAGCAGAACATCGCGCTGATGGCGTCGTGGGACATCGAGCGCAACATCGAGATCTATTCGCTGTCGCTGCAGGCGGTCGTCGACGGCTCGAACGATCCCGAAGTCGCCAGGCTGCCGATGTCGCTGCGCCGCCAGGTGCTGTTCGACCGCGCGACGACGGCCAAATATCTCGGCGGCATCTACGTGCTCGACGCGAACGGCGACATCGCGGTCGACGGCATGAGCGATGTGCCGCGCAAGGTCAACTTCGCCAACGAACCGTATTTCACGGTGCACCGCGACCACCCGGACGTCGGCCTGTACATCAGCGATCCGTACCATTCCCGACTGCGCGGCGGCTCGCTGAGCATCGCGCTCAGCCGGCGTATCACGCGGCCCGACGGGTCATTCGGCGGCGTCGCCGTAATGTCGATCCGGCTCGAATATTTCCAGAACCTGTTCTCGCGCCTGGCGCTCGGCGATCGCGGCTCCGTCGCGCTGATCAACACCGACGGCCGGATGGTCGCGCGCAAGCCGTACGATCCGGCGATCGTCGGCCGCGACATCAGCAAGGCCAGCACGTTCCGGCACTTCATGACCGCGAACGAGGGCAGCTTCGCCGATACCGCGTCGATCGACGGCGTGCGGCGCCTGTACGTGTTCCGGCATCTCGAAAACGTGCCGCTGATCATCATGGTCGCGCGCTCGGAAGCCGACACCTACGCAGCGTGGTACGACCGTGCGATCCCGATCGGTTCGGCGATGGTCATGCTCGCGCTCGGCTTCGCCAGCTTGTCGCTGCTGCTCGACGTGCAGCTGCGCAAGCGGCACCGTGCGGAAACCGAACTGCAGGCGCTCGCGCGCACCGACGGCCTCACCGGCCTCGACAACCGCCGGATGCTCGATGTCACGCTCGCGCGCGAATGGCGCCGCGCGGCACGCTCGCAACACGCGCTGTCGCTGCTGTTCGTCGACGTCGATCACTTCAAGCGCTACAACGACACGCAAGGCCACCAGGCCGGCGACGACGCGCTCGCCGCGGTCGGCCGCTGCATCGCGGGCTGCCTGCGGCGCCCGGCCGACTATGCGGCCCGCTACGGCGGCGAGGAATTCGTCGTCGTGCTGCCCGACGTCGACACGCCCGGCGCCGTGACGATCGCCGAAGCGATCCGCACCGGCATCCTCGATCTCGGCATCCGGCACGCCACGGGCTCGTCCGACCGCCTGACCGCGAGCATCGGCGTGACGACCTGCTACCCGGAACGCGACGACAGCATCCAGGCCGCGCTGAAGCTCGCCGACGACGCGCTGTACCGCGCGAAGGAACGCGGGCGCAACCGGGTCGTCGTGCAGACGGCCGAGAGCCTGGATCGCACGCCGCGGCGCGCCTGAGCCACGGCGGGCCGGCAGGCCGCCGCCCCGCCGACCCCGGGCGAAATCGCCGACAATGTCGGCTCGCCGCCGCGCGACACATGTGCCGGCCGGCCCGCGCCCGCTTCACACCACCATGAGACTCAAGGCAAAGATTTTCCTCCTGGCCATCGTGCCATTCCTGCTCGCGATCGCCGGCATCGGCTTCGGCGTGCGCCAGCAGGCGACGTCGCTCGCGCGCACGCAGCACGCGACGATCCAGACCGCCTACCTGTCGAGCAAGGAAGTCGAGCTGAAGCATTACGTCGAGCTCGCGACGAGCGCGATCATGCCGCTGTACGACGCGAGCGGCCGCAATGCGCGCGACGACGCGCTGCTGCGCACCCAGGCGCTCGCGATGCTGCAGAAGATGGATTTCGGCCCCGACGGCTATTTCTTCGTATACGACCTGCACGGCAATGCGCTGATGCATCCGCGCGAGCCCGAGCGCGTCGGCCACAACTACTGGTCGATGCGCGACCCGCAGGGCGCGCTGACGATCCAGCAGCTGATCGGCGCCGCGTCGCACGGCGGCGGCTACGTGCGCTACACGTGGCAGCGGCCGTCGACGGGCAAGCTCGCGCCGAAGCTCGGCTACGTCGTCGCGCTCGAACGCTGGGGCTGGATGGTCGGCACCGGCATCTATCTCGACGACGTCGACAACGCGTTGCAACGCATCGACGCGCGCGCGTCCGCGAACATCGAGCGGACGATGAGCTGGCTCACCGCGATCGCGCTGACCGGCGCGGCGGCGATCGCCGTCTGCGCGCTGGTGCTGAACGTCAGCGAGTCGCGCAGCGCCGACGCGAAGCTCAAGCAGCTCGCGCAGCGTGTCGTCGAATCGCAGGAACAGGAGCGCGAGCGGCTGTCGCGCGAACTGCATGACGGGATCAGCCAGATGATGGTGTCCGCGAAGCTGATGCTCGAATCCGCGCTCGCGCGCTTCGAGCGCGGTGCGACGCGCATGCCCGAAGCCGAGCAGGCGCTCGCGTCGGGTGTCGGACGTCTCGGCGAGACGCTGCGCGAAGTGCGGCGCATCTCGCATGCGCTGCGCCCGGCGATGCTCGACGATCTCGGCCTTGCGGCCGCGCTCGAGCAGCTCGTGCGCGAACTCGGCACGGAAAGCGGCATCGACATCGGCTATACGCAGGTGGCGCACAGCGGCGCGCGGCCGTTGCCCGCGCCGGTCAATACGGCGCTGTTCCGGATCGCGCAGGAAGCGCTCAGCAACATCGTGCATCATGCGCAGGCGTCGCGCGCGGCCGTCACGCTCGACGTCGGCGCGCATTCCGCCACGCTGACCATCGCCGACAACGGCTGCGGCTTCGATGCCGAGCGGTCGCAGACCGATGCGCGCCGCGGCATCGGGCTGCGCAACATGCGCGAGCGCCTCGACGCGCTCGGCGGCACATTGACGATCACGTCGCAGGTCGGCCACACCGTCGTGGCCGCGCGCGTGCCGCTGCGCGCCGCCTGACCACGCGCCCCATAACCGGAGACCTTTGCCCATGAGCGCCCCCGACACCGCCCGGCCCGCCGCCCGACTGCTGCTTGTCGACGATCACCCGCTGGTGCGCGACGGCCTGCGGATGCGGCTCGAGGCGGCCGACCTGTCCGTCGTCGGCGAAGCCGGCAACGCGGACGAGGCGCTCGCGCTCGCCGCGTCGCTCGAGCCCGATCTCGCGCTGATGGACGTCGGCATGAACGGGATGAACGGCATCACGCTCGCCGGCGTCTTTCACGAGCGCTTTCCGGGGATTCGCGTGCTGATGCTGTCGATGCACGACAACGTCGAATATGTGACGCAGGCCGTGCGCGCCGGCGCGAGTGGCTATCTGCTGAAGGATTCACCCGCGAGCGAGATCGTGCGCGCGATCGGCGCGGTGCTCACGGGGCAGACGTTCTTCAGCGAAGGGCTCGCCGCGCGGATGATCCAGGCGAGCGCGACCGCGTCGCCGCTCGACCGCCTGACGCCGCGCGAACGCGACATCCTCGATGCGCTGGCCGAGGGGCTGTCGAGCAAGCAGATCGCGCAGCAGACGGGGCTCTCGGTGCGCACGGTGGAAACGCACCGGCTCAATCTGAAGCGAAAGCTCGAGATCGAGGGGCAGGCGGAGCTGATCAAGTTCGCGGTCGAGCATCGGCGGCGGTAGCCCCCCCGACACCGGCGTTGCGTCGTGCCGAACATGACGCCGCCACCGCGAACCCGCAACGAAAAGGGCGCCCGAGGGCGCCCTTGATGCATGCCGACATGCTGAACAGCCGGCCGACTGGCGGCGATCAGTTCGTCCGCGAGTTGTGCTTCTGCAGATACGCGATCAGGCCGTCGATGCCGCCCGACGCGAGCTGGCTCTTGAACTGGCCCTGGTAGACCTGGATCAGCCACGCGCCCGACATGTCGATGTCGTAGATTTTCCAGTCGTTACCGACCTTGCCGAGGCGATAGCCGACCGACTGGCTGTCGCCCGGCGTCGTGACCGTCGACTGCACCAGCGCATCGGCGCCCGACGCACCGCCGGCCTTGAACGAGAACTTCGCGTCCTGGCCGCCGAGCTGCGCGAGCGACGCGGCATAGGTGCGCGTCATCAGCAGCTTGAACTGCTTGTAAAGCTCCTGCTGCTGTTGCGGCGTCGCCTGCTTCCAGGCATCGCCGACCGCGATGCGGGTCGTGCGTTCGAAGTTCGTCGCGGGCAGGAAGCGCTGCTCGACGACTTGCGTGACTTTCGCCATGTCGCCGCCGCGCGCGCCCGGATCGGCCTTCATCGCGTTGACGGTGCCTTCGACCGCATTGCGGACGATGTCGACGGGCGCGCTCTGCGCGAAAGCGGAAACCGACACGGCGGCCGCCGCGACGAAAGCAAAGAGATGACGTTTCATACGGATATCGCACTCGATGAGAAAAAACGGCCGGCGAATTGCATCGGTGGCATTGGCCGGTGGGTCGAAGTATAGCGGCCCGGCGCCCGGCCTGCCGCGTGGTGACCGACTGTTACCTTTCAACCCCTTTTGTCACAGGCCCCGTCGCGGCGCGACGCCAGTCGATTATGTAAGCATCCCCATACAAATCGCCGGGCCCCGCGCGCCGATTCCTGCGCTGCGGAGCAAATATCCTTCCCGCCCCTTTACGCTCCAACGTCGCGACCGACGCCACGTTGCGCCGGTATACTCGTTGTTTTGTCCTTGCCAGCCCCTCCCCGCCGCCACATGGTGACATCTCTCATCGTCCGACTCGTCGCATGGTCGGTACGCCGCCCCGTCTGGGTCGTCGTGCTGTCGCTCGTCGTCGCCGTCTTCAGCGGCGTCTACGTCGCGCAGCACTTCAAGATCAACACGGACATCAGCAAGCTCGTCGATGCCGAACCCCAGTGGGCCGCGCTCGGCCAGGCCGTCGACAAGGCCTTCCCGCAACGCAACGGCACGATCCTCGCGGTGGTCGAGGCCCCGGCACCCGAATTCGCAACCGCCGCCGCGCATACGCTCACCGAAGCCCTGCAGAAGCAGGCCGACGCCGGCCGCATCGGCCAGGTCGCCGAACCCGGTGGCGGCCCGTTCTTCGAGCACAACGGGCTGTTGTTCCTGTCGCCGCAGGAAGTGTCGGACACGACGACACAGCTCGCGAGCGCGCGGCCGCTCGTCAACGAACTCGCGAAGAACCCGAGCCTGACCGGGCTCGCGACCACGCTGTCCACCACGCTCGGCCAGCCGCTCCTGACCGGCCAGGTGAAGCTGCCCGCGATGGCGAAGCTGCTCGCGCGCAGCGCCGCGACGGTCGACGACGTGCTGGCCGGCAAGCCCGCCGCGTTCTCGTGGCGCGGGCTGGTCGACAGCGATGCCGCGCGCCAGCCGGCCCGCGCGTTCGTCACGGTGCAGCCGGTCGTCAACTACGGTGCGCTGAAGGCCGGTGCCGAGACGACCCAGGTGATCCGCGACACGGCGAAAGCGCTCGGCCTCGAGCAACGCTACGGCGCGGTCGTGCGGCTGACCGGCGAACAACCGCTCGCCGACGACGAATTCGCGTCGGTCGAAGACGGCGCCGCGCTCAACGGCGCGCTCACGCTCCTCGCCGTGCTCGTGATCCTGTGGCTCGCGCTGCGCTCGAAGCGGATGATCGGCTCGGTGCTCGTCACGCTGTTCGTCGGCCTCGTCGTGACCGCGGCGCTCGGCCTTGCGATGGTCGGTTCGCTGAACATGATCTCGGTCGCGTTCATGGTGCTGTTCGTCGGCCTCGGCGTCGATTTCTCGATCCAGTACGGTGTGAAGTACCGCGAGGAACGCTTCCGCGATCCGCGCATCGATCACGCGCTGATCGGCGCCGCGCACTCGATGGGCATGCCGCTCGCGCTGGCCACCGCGGCCGTCGCGGCGAGCTTCTTCTCGTTCATCCCCACCGCCTATCGCGGCGTGTCCGAACTCGGCCTGATCGCAGGCGTCGGGATGTTCGTCGCGCTGCTCACCACGCTCACGCTGCTGCCCGCGCTGCTGCGCCTGTTCGCGCCGCCGGGCGAATCGAAGACGCCGGGCTTCCCGTGGCTCGCGCCGGTCGACGACTACCTCGATCGCCATCGCAAGCCGATCCTGATCGGCACGCTCGTGGTCGTGATCGGCGCGCTGCCGCTGCTCGCGTTCCTGCACTTCGACTTCAATCCGCTGCATCTGAAGGATCCGAACAGCGAATCGATGGCGACATTGCTCGCGCTGAAGGATTCGCCGGAAGCGGCCGTCAACGACGTCACGCTGCTCGCGCCGTCGCTCGCCGAGGCCGACGCGGCCGCGAAGCGCCTCGACGCGCTGCCGGAAGTGGGCCGCACGACGACGCTGTCGACCTTCGTGCCGGCCGACCAGCCGGCCAAGCGTGCGGCGATCGCCGCCGCCGCGAGTGACCTGCTGCCCGCGCTGACGCAGCCGCCCGCGCCGCCCGCGACCGACGCGCAGCGCGTCGCCGCGCTCAAGCGCGTGTCGGACCTGCTGAGCTACGCGGCCGAAGATCACCCGGGCCCGGGCGCGGCCGCCGCGCAGCATCTGTCGGCATCGCTCGCGAAGCTCGCCGCCGCGGATGCGGCGACGCGCGACCGCGCCGAACGCGCGTTCTCCGACACGCTGCGCATCGCGCTCAATCAGCTCGCGACGCTGCTGCAACCGCAGGACATCACGCGCGAATCGCTGCCGCCGCAGCTCGTGCGCGACTGGATCGCGCCGGACGGCCACGCGCTCGTGCAGATTTCGCCGAAGGTGCCGACGGGCGTCGATCCGAACGACGACACGATGCTGCGCCGCTTCGCGAAGGCGGTGAAGGCCGCCGAGCCGGGCGCGATCGGCGGCCCGATCTCGATCCTGCATTCGGCCGACACGATCATCAACGCGTTCCTGCATGCGGCGCTGTGGTCGATCCTGTCGATCACGATCCTGCTGTGGATCACGCTGCGACGCTTCGGCGACGTGCTGCGCACGCTGGTGCCGCTGCTCGTGTCGGGGCTCGTCACGCTCGAGATGTGCGTCGTGCTCGGCATGTCGCTGAACTTCGCGAACATCATCGCGCTGCCGCTGATGCTCGGCGTCGGCGTCGCGTTCAAGGTGTACTTCGTGATGGCATGGCGCGGGGGCCAGACGGGCCTGCTGCATTCGAGCCTCACGCACGCGGTGCTGTTCAGCGCCGCGACGACGGCAACCGCCTTTGGCAGCCTGTGGCTGTCGCATCATCCGGGCACGTCGAGCATGGGCAAGCTGCTCGCGCTGGCGTTGACCTGCACGCTGATCGGCGCCGTGGTGTTCCAGCCCGTCCTGATGGGCAAACCGCGCGTCAAACGCGCCAAGAACCAATCGCAAGGAATCAATGAATAAGGTGCGAATCATTGCGGCGACCGTTGCCGCCACCGCAGTGCTGTCCGGCTGCGCGACGGGACCGAACCGCAACCCCAATGACCCGCTCGAGCCGATGAACCGGGCGATGTACAAGTTCAACGACACCGTCGACACGAACATCGCCCAGCCGATCGCGAAGGGGTACCAGAAGGTCACGCCGACGCCCGTGCGCACCGCGATCAGCAACTTCTTCTCGAACCTCGGCGATCTCGGCAACATCGCGAACAACCTGCTGCAGCTCCGCATCACCGATGCAACCGAGGATCTGATGCGCGTGGCGATGAACTCGGTGTTCGGCGTCGGCGGCCTGATCGACATCGCGACACCGGCCGGGCTGCCGAAGCATCATCAGGATTTCGGGCTGACGATGGCGCGCTGGGGCGTGCCGTCCGGCCCGTACCTCGTGCTGCCCGTGTTCGGGCCGAGCACGATCCGCGATGGCGTCGGCCGCGCGGTGGACGTTCGCTTCAACCTGCTCAACTACATCGAGCCGGCCGTGCGCAATCCGATGTACATCGCGCAGTTCATCAGCGCGCGTTCGGACCTGCTCGGCGCAACCGACCTGCTGAAGCAGGCCGCGCTCGATCCGTATTCGTTCGTGCGCGACGCATACCTGCAGCAGCGCAAGTCGCTGACGTATCGCAGCCAGTCGGCATCGGGCACGCTGCCGACTTACAACGAACCGGGTGAATCGGGCGCGGTGCCGGCGGCCACGCCGGCCGTGCCGGGGTTGCCGAACTACGCGGATCCGGGCGAGGGTGCCGCACCGAACAACGCGCCGGCTGCGCCGGGGTTGCCGCAGTATGACGATCCGGGTGCGGACGGCGCGACGCCGGCGAGTGCGCCTGCGAGTACGCCTGCGAGTGCGCCGGCGGCTGCGTCGGCCGGGGCGACGACCGCGCCGGCCGCCAACGGCGCGCCGATCGCGCCGGCGATGCCGACGGTGCCCGCGAGCGGTCCGGCCGCGCAGTAACGCGCACGGCATCCGCCCGCAAGCCGAAGAGCGCTGCATCATGCAGCGCTCTTTTTTTTGCGTGTCCGGAAAACGAAAAAGGGAAGGGGGAGAGGAGAAGCCGAACGCGGCGAGCGCCGGTCAGACGATCCGCATCGCGCCCGCACGTTCGAACGCGTGCCGCGCCTGGATCAGCGTCGTGCGCGCCGCGCGCGCATCGCCCGCGACCTGCAGCAACGGGCCAAGCTGCGACGGCTGCTTCAGCAGCTCGCGCAGGATCGGCAGAATGGCCGTGCTGCCGTCGTCGCGCAGGCCGGCCGTCGCCGCGCGCGGCAGCGTGCGCCACGCAGGGTCGACGATCGCGCGGCATACCGCGAACGGCACGCCGCGCGACGCCGCGAAGGCCGCGGCGATATGCGATTCCATGTCGACGGCAAGCGCGCCCTTCGTGCGATGCAGCGACGCCTTTTCCTGCTCGCTGACCACCGGCGCGCCGACTGCCGCCATCGTGCCGCGCGTGACGCGCGCCCACACCGGCGTGTCGTGCAGCGCGGCGACGAGCCGCGCGCTCCAGCCCGGATCGGTCTGCACGCGGCCGAACGGCCCGTCGATCGCGTCCGCGATCACGAGCGCGCCCGGTGCGAGATCGGGTGCGAGCCCGCCCGCCGTGCCGAAGCTCACGATGCCCGCGCAACCGCGCGCGGTCGCCTCGGCCAGCGCGCGCTCGAGCCGGTCGGCCCGCGCGGCGAACACGGCCTCGACGCCGTGACCGCGCGCGATGCGTGCCTCGAATGCCATCCCCGTGACGGCGATGACGGGCAACGTGCCGTTGTGCTGCGCCGGTGCCACGCGTTACATCCCGACCGTCACGCGCGTCGCATTGGCGCGCTTCAGGTTGCGATAGCGCGCGAGCGCCCACAGCGGGAAGAACTTGCGATACCCGTGATAGCGCAGGTAGAACACGCGCGGGAAGCCGGTCGCCGTGAAGCGCGTCTCGTCCCACAGGCCTTCTTCGTTCTGCTGCGCGATCAGGTAGTCGACGCCGCGTGCAACGGCCGGGTTGTTCACCTCGCCGGCCGCCATCAGGCCGAGCAGCGCCCAGGCCGTCTGCGACGCGGTGCTCGGCGCCTGCTCGAAGCCGCGGTAATTCAGCTTGTAGCTGTCGCCGTCCTCGCCCCAGCCGCCGTCCTTGTTCTGGATCGACAGCAGCCACTGCGCGCCGCGCTTCACCCGCGGATCGTCCGGCGTCAGGCCGGCCGCGTTCAGCGAACACAGGGCCGTCCACGTGCCGTACACGTAGTTCATCCCCCAGCGGCCGTACCAGCTGCCGTCCGGTTCCTGCTCCTTCAGCATGTAGTCGAGCGCGCGACGGGCCGGCTCACTGTTCAGCGCACTCTCGCCAAGTTGCGACAGCATCGACAGGCAGCGGCCCGATACGTCCGAGGTCGGCGGATCGAGCAGCGCGCCGTGATCCGAGAACGGGATGTTGTTCAGGTAGTACTGCGTGTTTTCCGGTTCGAACGCGCCCCAGCCGCCGTCGCTGCTCTGCATGCCGACGACCCATTCGCGCGCGCGCGCCATCGATTCGCGATACGTATCCGTCTGCTTGAGCTTCTGCGCACGGTCCATCGCCATCACGACCACCGCCGTGTCGTCGACGTCCGGATAGTGCGCGTTCGCATACTGGAACGCCCAGCCGCCCGGCCGCACGTTCGGGCGGCGCGAGATCCAGTCGCCGCGCACGTCGAGGATCTGCAGCGGGCGCAGCCAGTCGAGGCCGCGCAGCACGGCTTCCTCGGCACGCGCGTCACCGGTTTCGAGCAGCGCATGCGCGACAAGCGACGTGTCCCACACCGGCGACAGGCACGGCTGGCAATACGCTTCGTCCTCGTGCACGACGAGCAGCTTCTCGATCGACTTGCGCGCGATCGCGCGGTTCGGATGATCTTCCGCATAGCCGAGCACGTCGTACATCATCACCGCGTTGGCCATCGCCGGATAGATCGCGCCAAGGCCGTCCTCGCCGTTCAGGCGCTCGTCGACGAACGACACGGCCTGGCGGATCGCGCGTTCGCGCGTGTAGCTCGGGAACAGGCCGTCGACCGCGCGCAGCGCGTGGTCGACCACGCGGAAGAACGCGAACCAGCCAGGGCTCTGGTGGCCCTGGCGCGGCAGCAGGCCGGCGTTGACGGGCGGGTCGATGAACAACTCGTCGATGCGCACGCCGCGCGGGTTCTTCGCGATCGGACGCTTCGCGTTCAGCACCAGCAGCGGCACGATCACGGTCCGCGCCCAGTACGACACCTTCGACAGGTGGAACGGGAACCACTGCGGCAGCAGCATGATCTCGACCGGCATCATCGGCACCGCGCGCCACGGAATCGCACCGTACAGCGCGAGCTGGATCCGCGTGAACACGTTCGACATCTCGGCGCCGCCCATCGCGTGGATCGCGCGGCGCGCACGCTGCATGTGCTCGGCGTTCTCGTCGTCGCCAATCACCTTCAGCGCGAAATACGCCTTCACGCTCGCGCTGATGTTCGGCGCGCCGTCGGTGAACAGCGGCCAGCCGCCGTCGGCCTGCTGGATGCGACGCAGATAGCGGCCGATCTTCTGTTCGAGCTCGAGGTTCGGCGTCTCGCCGAGATAGTGGACGAGCAGTATGTATTCGGCGGGAATCGTCGAATCGGCTTCGAGTTCGTAGACCCAGTGTCCGTCCGCGTTCTGCGCGGCCAGCAGCGCGTCGGTCGCGCTGGCGACAGCCGCGTCGAGTCCGGCCGGCACGGTGCCGGCGGACAGGTTAGCCATATCGGTGAGATCGTTCATCGGTCCCTCTCTTATTGTGTCTGGAGCACGTCCGCGGCCAGTTGGCCGGAACGGATCGCGCCCTCGATCGTGGCGGGCAAGCCGGTGGCAATCCAGTCGCCCGCCAGCACGAGATTGGTCCAGCGCGTACGCACGGCCGGACGTTTCATTTCCTGCGACGGCACCGCCGCAAACCCCGCGCGCGGCTCGACGACGAGCTGCCACGCGGGGAGGGTTTCCGGGTTCGCGCCGGTCACGCGCGCGACGTCTTCCCAGATGCGCCGCGCGAGCACATCGCGCGGCATGTCGAGCCAGCGGCCCGCGTCGCGGATCGTCGCCGCGAGCGGACCATCGCCTGCGCGCACCGCGTCGACGATGCCGTTGACGACGGCCGTCTGCAGCGGGCTGCCCGCCGGTGTATCGACCGCGAAATACGCGGTCACGACCGCGCTGAACGTGTCGGGCGCGGTGAGATCCGGGACGAGCGGCTGCGCGACCTCGGGCGGCACAGCCAGCACGACCGCGTCGCCCGGCGCGAGATCGACACGCTCGCCGCCGATCGCGACCGCATCGACCGCGTTGCCGTGCGCGCCGAATTCGAACGCATCGAGCCGCGAGTTCAGGCGGATCTGCGCGCCGCCGTGCTGCAGCATCCGCAGCGCCGGTTCGACGAATGCGCTGCCGAGGCCGTGGCGCGCGACGAGCGGGCGCCAACCGGGGCCGCCCGCGGCAAACATGCCGCACAGTGCCGCGCGCGCGAGCTCGGCGCTCGCGTGGCGCGGTTCGACGTTCAGCACCCCGAGAAAATACGGCCGCAGCCAACGATCCCACAGCACGCCGTCGCATCGCATCGTCTGTGCGAGTGAGCGCCCGGTGCGCGCGAACGCGAGCGACGCCAGCGCGAGGTAGTCGAGCGGCGTGGTGCCCGGCGCACGCGACGCGGCATCGAACAGCCACGACGGCCAGCGCCCGTTGCCGAAGCGCAGCGTCCAGCGCTGCTGCGACGCGACGTCGATCACCGGATATTCAGGCAGTGCGGGCCCCGTGAGCTGATCGGCCGCGCCGATCGCGCGCAGGTAGCGCTGCGTCGCGGACTGCCCCGCGAAGACCTGGTGCAGCCCGCCGTCGAGCGTCGTGTTCAGCGTCTCGTCGAACCACGAGCGGCAGCGGCCGCCAGCATGCGCATGCGCGTCGTGCAGCACGATGCGCCGCCCGCGGCGTTGCAGCTCGACGGCAGCCGACAGGCCCGCGAGTCCTGCACCGATCACGTGGACGGTTCTGGGCATTGGCTCAGAACAGCGCGTAGCGCGCGGCGATCATCAGCATGCGCGCCTTCGGCTTGCGCAGCGGCACGCGCGGGGCGGCGAAGCCACGCGCGATCGCGGCTTCCAGAATGCAGCGGTACGCGCCTGACATGATGCGCGGCGCCTTGACCTGCGCGCGCGTGCAGCGATCCATCACGGCGTCCGCCGCGCGGAAATGCTCGAGCGCACGCTCGACGAGCGTTGCGCACACGCGCGGCAGCGCCGGGTCGCGCACGATCGTCGCCGGATCGGTGATCGCGATGCCTTCGCGCGCGAGCAGCTCGCGCGGCAGGTAGCAGCGGTTGATCGCCGCGTCGTCGTCGATGTCGCGCAGGATGTTCGTCAGCTGCAGCGCGCGGCCGAGGTGGTGCGACAGCTCGATGCCTTCCGCCTCCGGGATCCCGAAAATCCTCACCGACAGACGGCCGGCCGCACTCGCCACGCGATCGCAGAACAGGTCGAGCGTCGGTTCGTCCGGCGCGCAGATGTCCTCGGCGGCGTCCATCGCCATCCCGTCGATCATCGCGTGGAAGTCCTCGCGCTTCAGGTCGAATGCGCGGATCTCGCGCTCGAGCGCGACCAGATTGCGCGGCGGCTGGCCGGCGAAGCACGCGTCGATGTCCGCGCGCCAGCGATCGAGGCCCGCGTTGCGCTCGGCGCGCGGCAAGTCGCTGTCGGCGATGTCGTCGACCGCGCGGCAGAACGCGTAGACCTGGAACATCGCGTCGCGCTGCACCGCCGGCAGGATGCGCATCGCCAGATAGAAAGAACTGCCCGATGTGACGGCAGCGGCGTCGGTTTCTTGTTCGTCCACGACGAGATTGGAAACGGCCAAGACGAGCTCCACGGAGACACCCACGCGGGGCGATTGAAGAAGCCATGCCCGGCTGGGTTGGTCAGGGCGTCAAATGCGTGCGAGATATGCGAACGATCGACGCAGACAGGCACAAATTACCGGCCGGATGCCGGAATTGGGCGAAAGTATAGCAATCTTTGAAGTTCGAAGGGCGGAGACGCGCCGTGCCCGGCAGGCCGTCAGGGGGCTCGGGCCTGCGTGGCCGGGCGCGCCCGAGAGCGGCGTCGCGCCGCCCGTCAGCCGTAGACGATGTCGCGCTGCAGATCGAGCGCAATGAGCCCCATTTCACGGGTCAGCTGCAGCATCGAGCGGCGTTCGAGGCGCGAGCCCATGAAGCTCGTCACGCGCCCGTCGGGGTCCGCCGTAAACTGGAACGACGGGCCGCCGGTGCCGAACCACGCGCCCGGCACGTCGGGCGACTCCTGCCAGTCGATCTGCTCGAACACGCGCGCGATCCCCGCGCGCACCACGTCGCCAGGGCCGATCGGCGGCGCGATCTCGCCCAGGTCGTCGAGCGAATAGGGGCCAGGCTTGTCCGGCCGCCGGTAGAAGAGGTAGTCGACGTTCATGGGGCGCAATCGGAAGCAAAGCGTCAAATTAGCGCGCTTCGGCGCAAATTCAAATCAGATCAGGACGAATTGTGGCCTGAACGAGACAAGAGGGCCTCATCGCGGCAGCCGATCCGGGCACGCGCACGCGCGCGGTCGGGCCGCGCGTTCATGCTTGGACGCGCGCGGCTTCGTCTAAGATGAACACCTCTCTCGAAAAAGACACGGACACCATGGAGACGAATGTAACCGCTGCCGCGCAATCCGGCCATCCCGTTTTCGTGCTTGTGCACGGCGCGTGGCATGGTGCGTGGTGCTACGCGCACGTCGCGGCCGCGCTGGCCGCGCGCGGCTACCTGTCGATCGCGCGCGACCTGCCCGCGCACGGCATCAACGCCCGCTTTCCCGCGTCGTATCTCGAACGGCCGCTCGACGAGGACGCATTCGGCGCCGAGCCGTCGCCGGTGGCGAATACCACGCTCGACGATTACGCGACACAGGTGATGCAGGCGGTCGACGACGCATACGCGCTCGGGCACGGCAAGGTCGTGCTCGTCGGCCACAGCATGGGCGGCCTCGCGATCACGGCCGCGGCGGAGCGCGCGCCGGAGAAAATCGCGAAGATCGTCTATCTCGCGGCGTTCATGCCCGCGTCGGGCGTGCCGGGCCTCGACTACGTGCGTGCGCCCGAAAACAAGGGCGAAATGCTGGGCCCGCTGATGCTCGCGAGCCCACGCGTCGCGGGCGCGCTGCGGATCGATCCGCGCAGCGGCGATGCCGCGTATCGCGCGCTCGCGAAGCGCGCGCTGTACGACGACGTCCCGCAGGCCGACTTCGAGGCGGTGGCGAACCTGATGACCTGCGACGTGCCGGCCGCGCCGTTCGCGACCGCGATCCCGACGACCACCGCGCGCTGGGGCGCGATCGATCGTCACTACATCAAGTGCCTGGCGGATCGCGTGATCCTGCCCGCGCTGCAGCAGCGCTTCATCGACGAAGCCGACGCGTTCGTGCCCGGTAATCCGACGCACGTGCACCAGCTCGACAGCAGCCATTCGCCGTTCATGTCGCAGCCGGCCGTGCTGGCCGGCGTGCTCGTGGATATCGCGAAAAGCTGAACGGCGCGGATCGCACGCGTGAAGCGGCGACGCGGCGGTTACGCGTAGGCGACCGACCGATCGCGCCCGAGCCGCTTCGCGCGATAGAGCGCGGTGTCGGCCTCGTTGACGAGCGTGTCGAACGCCAACGCGCCCGCCGTCGCGCACGCGCAGCCGACGCTCGCCGTCACCGGCACGCTGACGCCTTCCGCGTCGACCGGCGTGCTGCCGATCGCGTCGCGCACCTTGTCGGCCACCCGCATCGCCTCGTCGAGATTCGTGCACGGCAGCAGCAGCGCGAATTCCTCGCCGCCGAAGCGGCCGAACGTATCCTGCGCGCGCACGATCGACGCGACGCGGCGCGCCGTCTCGCGCAATACCGCGTCGCCGGCCGCATGCCCGAACCGGTCGTTGATCGTCTTGAAGTGGTCGAGGTCGAACAGCAGCACCGACAGGTCACCGCCGTAGCGCTGCCAGCGCGCGAACTCGTCGCCGAGCCGCGCCTCGAAGAAGCGCCGGTTCGCGATGCCGGTAAGGCCGTCGCGATTCGCATGCTCGCGCAGCTTCGCGACCGCCTCCTCGCGCTCGCGCTGCATCACGCTCACGTGCGTGACGTCCGAGATCGTCACGCACACGGCCTCGACTTCGCGGCCACGCGTGAGCGGCATGAACGTGCAGTCCTGCTGCATGTAGTCGACGCCGCCGGTGATCGGCCGGTCGTGTTCGAAGCGAAACAGGTAGGGCCGCTGCTCCCACGAGCTGAATGCGAAACTGCCGAGCTGGAACACGCTCTCGAGCTTGCGTTCGAGCCATGCGCGCGGCAGTTCCGGAAAGCGGTCGAACAGGTTGCGGCCGATCACGTCGGCAGCCGGGATACCGCTGTGGTCCTGCATGAAGCGATTCCACATCAGCACGTTCATCGTGCGGTCGAGCACGAACAGGCCGAAGCCGACCCGTTCGATCACGAGGTCGCTCAGCGACGCGGCGGTGGTGATCGGGGTAGCGGTCATAGCGCGGACAGCAACGCGTCGAGCGCGTCGCCCATCAGCCGGATCGAATCCTCGGCCATCAGCATCACGAAATGTGCGCGGAATGCGTGATCCTCGAGGCCGAAGTTCACTTCGAGCAGCAGCGCGACGCTCCATGCGAGCGCGGTGGGCTGGAACACGTCGTCGAACGACACGTTCGCGCCGAGCAGCCCCGGCGGGAAGAACACGGGCTTGCGGCCGAGTTCGTCGAGAATCGACGCGACGCACGCGCTCATCAGCACGTTCGCGACGTCGAACACGAGTTCGTCCTGCGTGGCCATGCCGGCGTACACGCCGTCGCCGAACGTGCGGTCCATCAGCGACATGAGCCGCGCGACGCCCGCGCTGCGGCACAGCACGATCGCCTCGCCCTTGATGTCGGAACGGAATCCCTGGCGCACGGCTGTCACGTTCTCGTGGATGCCCGTCATCTCGCGCAGCGCGTCGCCCGCATCGGCGGCCTTCACGACGCGCACGCGCGGGACCGAGAGCTCGATAAAATGCCCGAGAAGGAGCGCGAGCCGTGCGGCGGCGCGGCCCATCGCGAGGTTGGCGATCTCCTGCAACGCGTCGCGTTGCTCCGCCGTGAACACCGATTCAGGCATACAACCCATACTCCTTGAGAATGGGCAGCAACGCCTCCGACGTCACGGGCTTGGCAACGAATGCGATCGCGCCCAGCTCGCGCACGCGTGCTTGCGCCTGCGGCTGAATATCGGCGGATACCACGATCACGAACGTGTTCAGATCTTCGTGGCGCAGTGTCTCGAGCACCTGATAGCCGTTCATGTCGGGCATCGTCAGGTCCAGAAACATCACGGAAGCTTTGCCGTCACGATAGAGCGCCAGAGCCTCGCGACCATTCGCCGCATACGCGACGTCGACGTCCCAGTCTCCCGGCAGTGCCTTTGTCAGAAGTTTGCGAGCGAGCAAGGAGTCGTCGGCGATCACGATCGGCAAAGGCATGGCGGCGAAGCGGTATACGGAATGGTCTCTCTCGCGTTAACGACTGCGCGGCGCACTTCTTGAGGCGCCATGCAATCAAGCGTGGGCCCCACCGTGCGGCCGCGCGTGGGCGTCGCGGCGCGAGGCACGCGACACACCGCGCCGCGAACGCCGGCGGGCGCATATATCTGTCATAGGGAAAGCAAGGCGCGATTCTCTGAGTAAACCGAGGGCAGTGCAACTCGCCATTTTCACCATTTCGAACAGAATCGGTTCGATCGCGCGGCATTCCGAAAACAGTCGCGGCCATTTTCAAGATAAGCACGCAAAATTTTTCTTTGTGTACGTTTGCGCTGCCGGATTCATAGCGTTTTCAAACTTTCATTTCGCACCTGTCGGAATCATCAGGTTGCACATCCGTGCGCCGGTACGGCGAGCAAGCGCAACTCGTTTATGATTGAACATCTCAGCCTGGCCCGCATTCCTCAATGACGTCCGAACGTCCCGCCGACTCCCGCACACCCGCCTCCCCGCCCGCCGACGACTGGCAGGACGACGGCAGCTATGCGTCCGGCGCACCCGAGCACGATTTCGCCGTCCGGCGCGTGACGCTGATCGTGCTGCTGGTCGCGGCGATCGTGCTGCCGTGCATCTACGTGTCGGTCATGGCGTACAACGACCTGACGGCACGCGAGGCCGCGGCGAGCGACGTGACGATGCGCACCGTGCGCGTCGCCGAGGAGCATGCGCTCAAGGTGTTCGACCTGAGCGAGACGCTCGATGCGCGCATCGTCGACCTCGTGCAGGACATGGACGACGCCACCGTGCGCCGCCACGAATCCGACATCCACGAAGCGCTGAACACGATCGGCGGCGGCTATCCGCAGGTGGCCGCGGTGTCGATCTTCGGTGCGAGCGGGATGCTGCTCGCGAACAGCCTCTACTATCCGGCGCCCTATGCGTCGATCGCGTACCGCGACGACTTCGCCGGCATCCGCGACGGCAAGGTGATCGAGCACATCTCGAAGCTGATGATGGGGCCGCTCAAGCTCGAGAACATCCCCGTGTTCAACACGGGCGTCGCGCGACGCCACAGCGATGGTTCGTTCGCCGGGATGGTGTCGATCGCGCTGAAGTCGTCGTATTTCAATGCGTTCTACCGCGACCTGCTCGGCGGCGCGGCCACGCCGATGACGATGGCGCTCGCGCGCTCCGACGGCGCGGTGATCGCGTCGTATCCACCGCCGCCATCGCTCGCGCATACCGATCTCACGGCCACGTTCGGCAACGCGCGCAACGATCCGCGCGCGGGCGTCGTGCACGTGCGCCACGACGGCGCCAGCAGCGAGATCGTCGCGTACCGCCAGGTCGGCAGCTACCCCGTGTACGTGACGTGTGCGTACCGCACCTCCGCGATCTGGCATGAATGGTACGAACACCTGAGCGTGCTGTTCATCTCGATGTTCGCGCCGTCGATCGCGCTGTGGTCGGTGATCTGGCTGTCGCTGAAGCGGTTGAAGGCGGAAGAGGAAGCCTGGGACCGCTGGCAGGCCGAAGCGTCGATGCGGCGCTCGATCGAATCGGCATACCGGCAGTCGCGCAAGATGCAGGCGCTCGGCAACCTGGTCGGCAGCGTCGCGCATGACTTCAACAACCTGCTGATGATCATCTCGAGCAACGTGCAGATCGCGCGGCGACGCGGCGTCCAGCATCTCGACAAGGAACTCGGCGCGATCGAACGCGCGCTGAAGAACGGCCAGTCGCTCACGCGCCAGTTGCTCGGCGTCGCGCGCAAGCAGCCGCTGCACAACGAAACGATCGACGTCGGCCAGTGGCTCGGCACGTGCCGCGAACTGCTGAAGACGTCGCTCGGTTCGAAGTCGTCGCTGGTCGTCGCGATCGAGCCCGGCATCTGGCCGATCCGGGTCGATGTCGCGGAGCTCGAGCTCGCAGTGATCAATCTCGCCGTCAACGCGCGCGATGCGATGACGGTCGGCGGCCGCTTCACGGTCGGCGCGCGCAACGTGACGCTGCGCCGCGAGGACGGCTTTCCGCTGATCGGCGACTTCGTTCAGATCTCGCTCGACGATACGGGCTCGGGCATGGCGCCCGACGTGCTCGCGCGCGCGTTCGAGCCGCTGTTCACGACGAAGGCGCAGGGAATGGGAACGGGGCTCGGGCTGCCGCAAGTGTTCGCGTTCTGCGAGCGCTCGGGCGGCCTCGCGACGATCGACAGCGCAGTCGGCGCCGGGACGTCGGTGCGCCTTTACCTGCCGCGCGCACGCGTCGAGGACATCGTCCCGCGGTCACAGCCCGTCTCGCACGACGCCGGCGCGCTGGCGGGCCTGCATGTGCTGCTGGTGGAGGACAACAGTGAAGTCGCAGCCGGCACCGAAGCGCTGCTGGCGCTACTCGGGCACCGCGTCACCTACGCACCCACCGCCGACGACGCGTTGCGCCTGATCGAGGGCGCGGCCGCGAACGACGCATTCGATCTGGTGATCTCGGATATCCACATGCCGGGCCGCCTGAACGGCATCGATCTCGCCGAAGCGATCGACAAGCGGCCGGGGAAGCTGCCCGTGATCCTGGTCACGGGATACGCGGAGGAACTCGACCGCACGCGTACCGTCAACGTGCGCGTGCTGTCGAAGCCGTTCGACATCGCACTGCTCGACGAGATCCTGCTCGGCATTCGCGAAGCGCGCGATGCGCGGCACGCCGGCGCCTGACCCGCGGCATGCGGGCCGGTGCCGGCGGCGGGAAGGGGATGGCGATCAGGCCGCCTTCAGCACGCGCACCCAGTCGGCGTAGCGATCGACGAAACCCTGCAGGAACTTGCGGGTGTCCTCGCTGACGATCTGCCCCTCGTCGTCGATGCGCGCCGGGTCATGCTTGATGAACATTTCCGGCTGCCCGAGCATCTTCACGTCGAGATACGCGAGCACGTTGCGCAGGTGCTGCTGCGCGAGCGCGGTACCGACCGCGCCCGGCGACGTGCCCAGCACGGCGCCCGGCTTGCCGGACCACGAGTTGTGACCCCACGGGCGCGAGCCCCAGTCGAGCGCGTTCTTCAGCACGCCCGGGATCGAACGGTTGTATTCGGGCGTGACGAACAGCAGCGCGTCGGCCGCTTCGATCGACTGCTTGAAGCGCTTCGCGACTTCCGGAAAATCCGTGTCGTAGTCCTGGCTGTACAGCGGCAGTTCGCCGATCTCGACGAATTCGAAAGAGAAATCGGCGGGGGCGAGCGAGATTGCGGCGTGCGCGAGCGCGCGGTTCCAGGAACCGCGACGCAGGCTGCCGACGACGACTGCAACACGATAGGACATGGCTTTCTCCTTCCGGTGAGTGAGGAATCGGATCGATTGATTCCGAACAGGCAAAAAAGGTCTGTTTATAGGCAAGCCAGCCCGCGAGCCGTCCCACGGGGCAAACCAGCCGACTTTCCACAAGGTTTTCCACAGAAATTGTGGATAACTTGACCGTTATGATCTGATGTTACAGAACGCCCGCGTCGCGATTTCGCAACGCGCGACGCGGGGCTCCGGAAAGCATAGCGCAGCGCGCCGACCGGCTTCATGAATTCGTGACGGAACATCCATTGCGGCGCGGCGTCTCGCCCAGTAAGCTGCTCGCACCGCGATGCGCCCGCCCGGTGGCGCGCACACCATCGCCTCCGCTTCGTAAGGCTCCCGATCCGCCATGCCGTCCGCATACGACGACCCTGCCTATCTCGCGCAACTGCGCCGCGACCTGTTGCGCTTCGCACGACTCCAGCTACGCGATGCCGATGCGGCCGAGGATGCCGTGCAGGAAGCGCTGACCGCTGCATGGACGCATGCGGGCGAGTTCGCGGGACGGTCGGCCCACAAGACCTGGGTATTCGGCATCCTGCGCAACAAGCTGATCGACATTCTGCGTTTACGGCAGCGGACGGTCAGTCTGTCCGCACTCGATGCGGAGCTCGACGGCGAATCCGTGCTCGATCGCGAGTTGTTCAAGGAAAACGGGCACTGGGCCGCGCACACGAAGCCGCGACCGTGGGCGGGCCCCGAAACGCTGTTGCGGCAACAGCAGTTCTGGACGCTGTTCCAGGCCTGCCTCGACCATCTGCCGGAACACATCGGACGCGTGTTCATGATGCGCGAATTCCTCGACGTCGAGATTGACGACATCTGCAGCGAACTTACGTTGACGACGAATCATTGCAGCGTGCTGCTGTATCGGGCGCGCACGCGCCTGCGCACCTGCCTGAGCGAAAAAGGACTGACGACCGAAGATGCTGCTGGGGAAATGTAAAGACGTGACGCGACTGCTCTCGGATGCGCTCGACCGAGCGTTGACGCTCCATGAGCGCATGCAGGTGCACGTGCATCTGCCGGCTTGCAGTGGATGCCGCGCATATCGCGAGCAGATCGCGCTGCTGCGAACGGCGGCGCATGCGGCAGCGGGGCGGGGGACAGGGGATGAAGCGGGGGGTGATGCGGATGAATCGTCGGGCGACGGGCGAGAGGGCTAGGTTGCCGATGTCGATCCGTGGTGACGCGTTGCAGTTGGCGATGTCGTTGTTGACGTCGTAGGTCGACGCTCGAGGCAGCTCGCGGGGCGCGCGTCGAATACGGGCTGTCCGCTGCGCGGCGTCGGAGGTGGTTGGCGATTGCGAATGCTGTCGGTCGATCCCGGCGCGCTCGCACCGGGATGATTCGATAAGAAAAATACGTCGAACTAAAATTATTCGAACAGCGCCCGCACCGACTCGGGCGGGCGGCCGATGGCTGCCTTACCTCGATACACGACGATCGGACGCTGCAGCAAAATCGGATGCGCCGCAATCGCTTCGTAGGCCTCCGCGTCCGTCAGATTCGCACGGGCCAGATCCAGCGTCTTGTACGGCTCCTCGCCTTCGCGAAGCATGTCGCGCACCGGGCGCCCAAGCTGACGATGCAGCGCTTCCAGTTCCTCGACCGTCGGCGGCGTCTTCAGGTACTCGACGACGTTCACCGGCGTGCCAGTGGTGTTCAGCGTCTCGATCAGTGCAAGTGTCTCGCGGGACTTCGAGCAGCGGGGGTTGTGGTAGATCGTGATCATCGTTCGGGCCTGCATGAGAAAGGCCCGTATTGTAGCCAGTCTGGTTGCGGGTGTTTCGGCGGGATGTCTGCGCACGGGAGGAAGGGGGATTGGAGTCTCGGTGTGGCATGCAGAGAGCGTGCGTTGCGCCGACGAGCGCGCAGCCGGCTTGATGCGTTTATGCGCATAAAGTGCGGTGCATGGGAAATTTCCGAGGCCTTCTTCGTCGGCGAATAGCCCGGGGGATAAGCTCATCGTCATGCCGTGGTGCCGGCGCCGACACAGAGCCACCGCATGTTTCCGTCGCGGGGTTTATGCGCATAAAGCTATCGCGTGCCTGGGTGGAGACGACCGCTGATATCGCGGTCGGCCCGGACACTTCGATGCCCCCGAACGATCATCAGCGCAATATGCGATGGCGTCCGGGGCATCGCCGTACGGTTGTCCTTATGCATGTCTGCCGACCGTGCGACCGTTGATATCGGCAGAGCCGCTCGATCGTTTATGCGCATAAACACAGCGGGGGACGGCCAGCACGCTTCGTCACTGAACATGGCACGTATGCACCGCATCGGCCTGAGCCGCGCGGCGTTCGTCATCGGAGTGGGGCGCGCGAGCGAGGACTCAGACTCGCCGATGCTCTCCAATACCGCCGAAGTTTATGCGCACAAACTCCCCGACACCAAGGCAGCAGCCCCCTTCAATGATCGAAAGGGCAGCACCGATACATTGCGCCGATCAGCGTGCCGAACGTGAGACCGAAGCCGCCCGCCGTCACGACTATCTCCGTTCATCCTCCAACGCAGTAACCTCGCGTCCACCGGTGCCAGCCATCCGGCATCACCCGCTCGTTTATGCGCATAAACCAATAGCCCGAATGGCTAACGCGTAGTTGGCGAACGACAATTTCATTGAAATATAAATATCGTCCTGTAGAATTCCAACGACCAAAAACAGGAGTGAAAATTGGCCGCGGAAATCATTGCAGTCACTCAACAAAAAGGTGGCGTCGGCAAAAGCACGATTGCCATGCACCTCGGCGCGGCATTCCATGAGAAAGGGAAGCGCGTCCTCGTCATCGACGCAGACGGTCAAAACACTTTGGTTCACTGGTCGAGCGCATCCGGTGACAGCGACGCCGGCATCCCGTTCCCGGTCGTCAACCTCGCCGAAGCCGGCGGCCAGATCCATCGCGAAATCAAGAAGTTCATCAACGACTACGACATCATCGTCGTCGATTGCCCGCCGTCGATCACCGAGAAGGTCTCCGGCGTCGTGCTGCTGGCCGCATCGATCGCCGTGATCCCGACTTCGTCGTCGCCGGCCGATTACTGGTCGAGCGTTGGGCTGGTCAAGCTGATCCAGCAGGCGCAGGTGATGAACGAGGACCTCCGCGCCGTCTTCCTGCTGAACAAGACGGAAGAGAAGCGCATGCTGACCCGCGAGCTCAAGCGCGCACTCGAGGAACTCGGCTTCCCGTTGCTGAAGACGCAAATCCCGACCCGGGAAGCGTACAAGCAGGCGATGGCGCTCGGTCAGACCGTGCTGCAGATGAACGATCGCGGCGCCAAGCTGGCCGCTGCGGAAATCCGCGCATGTGCCGACGAAATCGTCGCCATGCTGCCCTGACTTTATGCGCATAAAGGAGTCGCATGAAACCCTCCCAATTTGCAAAAGGATTCCAGGCGCGCCCGGATATCACGACGAGCGAGAAGCGCACGGCGCTTGATCGGCTGAATGCCATCGATGGCATCGTCAAATCCGAGACGGCCACGCCGGCCTCGACGAAGTCCGCCAAGAAGGACATCGCGCCGCCGCCGGCACCGGACGTCCTGCTCGATCCGCCGACCGATGAGTCACCGCAATATCGCGCGTGGCGCCTCGAGAACCGCTATGCGCCCGGCCAGGTGATCGAGCTGTCGCTGAAGGCGATCAAGCATAGCCCGTTCAACCCGCGGCACTTCTATCTGAAGTCGTCGATTGCCGAACTCGCGGTCAACATCGCGAAGCAAGGGCAGCAGCAGGCGATCCATGTGATTCCGGACTACGACAATCCGGGTTCGTATTTCGTCAGCGACGGCGGCCGTCGTGTGCGTGCGTTGAAGGAAGCGAACAAGGAGTCGGTGAAGGCGATCGTGATCGACGTGCCGATCGGAATCCAGAGCTACAAGCTCGGCTACGACCTGAACGTGCAACGCGATTCGCAGACGGTGTTCGACAACGCCGTCGTATGGCGCCGCTTCCTCGACGACAAACATTTCCAGAGTCAGAAGGAACTGTCCGAGCATCTCGGCCTCGACGAGTCGACGGTCGCGGTTGCGCTGTCGATCGGCAAGCTGCCGGAAAGCGTGATGCAGGAGATGGTCGCACGCCCCGATCGCTTCGGTTCGAACATGGCGTATCAGGTCGGCCGTTATCACAATGCGCGCGGCACCGAGGCGACGCTGCGGCTGATCAACAAGATCGTGTCCGACGATCTCAGCACGCGCCAGGTGTCGGACATCGTCAAGGGCCGCGTCGCGGCACAGGAAACGCCGAAGCCGGCGGGCCGCCAGCGCTATGCGCAGCGTCTCGAGATCAAGCTCGGCGGCAAGTCGGTCGGCGACCTGAAGTCGTATGGCGAAGACCGCATCGAACTGCGCCTGCGCGGCCTCCCGAAGGACAAGCGCGACGCAATCCTCGAGCAGCTCGAGCGGATGCTGTTGTCGGACTGATGGAAATGGCCGACAGGGCCTGGCGAGGCGCCGGGCCCGCCGGACGGGAGGGCGGCCGGCGACGGCCCGTCAGAGGGACCTGAACGGGCCTCAGGCGGCCCGGGATTGATTCAGCGTGAACGACAGCAGGTCGCCGTCGGTCGGCTCGCCCCAGGTTTTCTGGGCAAGCCAGTCGAAAAAGGCCGTCTCGGCCAGCTTCGAATCGAGACCGCGCTTGCGCCAGTCGTCGCGCAGGTGCGAGCCCATCGTCGGCAACACTTCCGACTCGAACGACTCGCGCGCCACTTCGCGCTCCGCGTCGCCCTGCTCCTCGTACAACACCTTCGCTTCCTTGCGGCGGAACGCCGCGAATTCGCTCAACAGACGTGCCTTCAGATCGTCCGGCTGCGCCGAAACGGCCTTCGCGGCAGGCGCGCCGGAAGGCAGCGCGTCGACGGACTCGACCGGCGGCGCATAACCCTTCTTCAGCGCGTCCTTGAACAACGCGGGCGCACTGCGCACCGGCGGCAGCGTCGTGCTGCGCATCCGCTGCTCGGTCATCTGCAGCGCGGCGCGAATCCGGTTCTCCTCGCTGTCCGCGTAGAGCGTCTGCGCTTCCTTGAGCGGAATCCCGAGCTTCACCATCCGGTCGACCAGCGTGCTGTCGAACACGTTCGGATGCTCGTCGAGCGCGAGCATCGGCTGCTTGCGCTCGGTCACGCGGAACTGGATCTCCGCGACCCGCCGCCCTTCCCGATGCTCGATCAGCTCGACGAAAATGTTGGTGACCGCATTGACCTCTGCGATCGCCGGACGCAGGTAGTCCCGCTTGAAGTACTTGTACTCGCGCTTCGCCTCGTCGCCGGCTTCCGTATCGGGCGTGCCCGACAGGATCGGACGCCACCATTCCCACGGCTCGCGCATCGTCAGATGGCTCGGGTTCGTCAGGTAACGCACGCAGATTTCGTAGAGCGCAAGACCAGCGCTGCTGCGCAGCTGGCTCTGGAACTGCAGGCTCAGACGCGCGTACTGGACCGGGTCGAGCAGCTTCTTCTTGATCTTCGGTGCAAATGAAAATTCGACCCACACGCGGCGCGTGGCCGGATCCTCAAGAATTTCGGCATCGGCGATCAGTGTCGAGATCCCCCACTTGCGGCCCGGCTTCTGGCTCGACGTCCCCGAGCTCCATTCGACCTGGACCGACACCATACGGCGCAGGTGTTCCTTCACCAGCGCGGTGTCGTTCGAATCGAAGGCGGAGTTGGCGACGATGTCCGACAGCAGCGCGCGATAGGTATCGCCCGAGTCGTCGGCCTGCTGCGCGACGGCGAGCAGGACGTTGAACAGCTTGCGGGTCAGGAGCGTGATCTTGCCGCTCTTCGGCTGAATTGCGATCGCCTCGACGGCCTTACGCAATTCGGCTGAACTGGCACTCACCACATCCACATCGGTTTTCTTGGCGCGCTTCGTGGCCATGCGTCAGGTCGGAGGAGAAGTTTCACGGAAGGATAGCGCCTGTGGTGATATGCGTCCAGAACGACATGCTCACCATAGCCGGTGAAGCGCACGTGCAAAACGGCACTCACCCCAACCCTCTCCCGAAAACCCTCACCGGTCCGGATTTAAAGCGTTTCGGACTCGTCCAGACGTGTCGCGGGATGCGCGGATTCACAGATTTTTGCCTGTGCTCGATACGTGCGAAATTTGCTCCCGTATCGGCTCACCTTTCGATTTGTCGTAATTTTACGACTGCACTTCCGGGTCCTCGTCACAGGGTCGCCACTGGCTGTCACGGCATCGAGCGGACAGGCCCGCAACGCCCTGTATGCATGTACAGGCTCGTCTGCCGGGGCGACCGCGACCGGTGTCCGGAAACCCGCGCCGAAGAGGGACTCCGCGACGTCGATCGAAACCGTTTCAACGGCCCGGGCGCGCATTGTACAGCGCACAGAAACCATTCAGTCCCGAAAATTCTCACCTTATCGGCTCGAAATTCTGTGACCCTGATATCGACGAATCCCCGACACACGCGGGATCAGCAGCCAGAGGCTCCCGAAAAACCTCACCTTGACGACAAAAACGGCATTCCAACGGATGCGGAAGCGACTCCCGAAAAATCTCACCGTAACCGCCGCGGTATCAAAAATGTCAATGACATCCGATACTTATGTACGTCAGGCGTTCCGCTGTGTCCGGCGACCATCTCCCGAAAAACCTCACCTTTACGGTGTTCGGGCGGACGCGACAGCCGTGTGCCGATTCCCGAAAAATCTCACCTGTGCCAAAAAGTGGCACAGGGAAAATCAGATTTCCGCCAGTCCCGGTGGGCTTTTCAGCGAATTCGCCCCGCTCCGGATCCCGGAAAGCCTCACCTTTGACCAATTCTTGAGCAAATAGCGCTCCTGAAAAACCTCACCTGTAAGACATCCGACGGCCTGTGATCCATGCCCCGAAAAAGCTCACCTTATCGGCATCCGGGCAGGAAAACCCGCATTTCGCTCCCGAAAAGCCTCACCTTTTGGGCCTCACAGGCTCCACAGGGCACTTTTGCTGTGCAAAATGACGGTCGATTCCCGGAAATCCTCACAGCAAATCCCTGTGGAGTCCCGTGAAACCTCACCTTTCCCGAAAACTGCCCAAAAGATGGGCAGAATGGGGGCGCGAAGAAGGTCCCGCAAATGCTCACCCATGTCTGCACAGGCAGAAAACTGTGCGTTCAGGCACAGCATGGGTTCCGTGGCTGTGTGGCCCCGAAAAACCTCACCTTTGGGAAATCTCGTGTTTCACTGTGATCCCGAATCCGCTCACGACCTTTCCTGCATCGGCTCACGCAGATCCCTGAATCCCATCACTTCAGCTCCCGCAGAAGATCACCTTGGTTCCCGTAAAACTTCACCTTGTCGGTCGGAAAGCCTTGCTACATAAGGCTGTGCCGTGGCGTTAACGTTTTTAACTAAGGGTTCAAGGGTGTTTACTTCTAATACTCTCAAGACATCCGTCATCGAGTTTTCCACAGAGACCCCAACCCCAGAACACCGGCCGGCTACGATGACGCCTGGCATGTGAAACAAATGCACTTTTTCGGGGCCTACCCGAAAACGCTTCCAGAACAAAGACTTGCCTTGTTTTCTTCGCTTTGTTTCACGGAATCGAAGTGCTGGTTCGTCCGGATTGGCTCACAGCCCAGATTTCCGTGCACAGCGATGTAAATTCACCACGCTGTGCGAAAACAAGTATCAAAAAATACGTATTTCGTTATGATCGCAACATGTCAATGTCTGCGAGTCCTCCCATGACGCTGGATGAAATGCGTGGAGTCATCCGAGAAGAACTGGAATCGCTTCGTGCGAGCGGCGCGCGCCGCCAGGAGTTGTCGCTGCATGCGTGCAAGCGGTTGTTCTTCGATCTCGGTATCCGACCATCGGCTGCCAACGTTCGCGACCTGACCCAGACCGGCAGCGCCAGCGACATTCCGAAGGACATCGATCATTTCTGGGAACGAATCCGTTCCGCCTCGAAAATCCGGCTCGACGGTGCGGCGATCCCGAAAGCGGTCGAGGAAAAGGCAGGCTCATTGCTCGGAGCGCTATATGAAGAGGCGTTGAAAGCGGCCAGGGAAAGCCTCGATGTCGATCGCGAACAGGTTCGCGCCTGCATGGCGGATGCGGAACAGCGGCTGCGCGACGCAACGGTTCGCCAGGAAACCCTAGAGGGCGCACTGACGCGCAGCGAAACCCGCAACGAGCAACTGCAGGCGCGTGTGACCGAGCTCGAGGTGCAGCTGGCCTCGCAATCGACGCACGGTTCGGCAAACGAGGCGACGCTGCTCACCACAGTCGGTCGACTTGAAAAGGAGCTGGCTGTCATGGCTGCCCGTGTCGACGCGGAGCAGACGCAGAACGCGACGCTGCGCGACCGCATCGACACGCTCCAGGCCGAATTGCAGCAGCGTACCGAACACTATGCGCAGCAGATCAAGGATGCCGTGGCCGAAGCCGAGCGCCGCGTCAAACCAATGCTGGTCGAGCTGGACTCGCTGCGCAGCATGGCGTCGAGCTACCAGAGCGGCCTGCGCGACGTGCAGCGCAAGGAATTCGATTTTCTTCAGCAGCTGAGTTCGGCCAAGGCCCGCGCGGACCGGCTCGAGGAACAGCTGCGCACCCAAAGCGACGAATTGGACCGTGCGACACGCGACGTGAACACGCTGCGCGCGAGCCGCGGGATGAATCCGGAGATTTCCGCGCTGATCCGGCGCTTGGCCGATGCAGGTCAGCTCGATGCGGATGCGTTTTCCGCGATCGGGACGTCACTGGACCATGAGATTCCGGTGCCGACCCAGTGCCCGCACTGCGACGGCGAACCGGAATTGTCGCAGGGCGACGACGGGTTCGAAGTGTCTTGCCCCGAATGCGAACATGCGTCGGGGCCCTGGCCTTCCCGATTCGAAGCGGTCGCGCGCTTTACGCGCGACTGACGTGTCGCCCGGCACAGGGATCGCACAGGTGAGGAAATTCGGGACGCGTGAGGTGAGGTTTTACGGGAGCTGTGAAACGGTGAGGCTACGCCGCACAGGGCTGCTCACGGATCATGCCGCGTGAGCAGCCGGGTCGGCATCAGTGAGTTTCGTCCTGCTCGGACGCGTCACCATTCGCGAGATCATCGCGCCAGTTTTTCCATGCGCGATGAAGGCGGTTCGACGAGATCGGCCGCATGAAGCCGAGCCATTTGCCGACCCGCTCGGGTGGCACGTCGTGCTCGAACAGTTCGGCAGCGTAAGTGTTGCGCAGCGTTTGCGGGCTCGCGCGCGCGGTGCGTGACGACGTGAGCCCCGCGGATTCAACGATTGCATCGATCGCGCGCAGCATCGTCGCCTTGTGCATCGGCCGCCCGGCGTGCGATGCCGGAAACACGAGCTCGCCCGGAATCTCCTGGCGCTTGCGTTCCACGAGCCATGCTTCGAGCAACGCGATCGCGAACGAGGCCAGATGGGTTTCGCGCGCGAAATCGGGATGTGTCGACGGGATCTGCAGCGACGTTCCGCTTGCATTGATGCAACTAATCGTAAGCGCGCGTGCTTCGCCGGTTTTCACGCCGGCCCCGAGAAATGCGGCGACGAGCGCGCGGTCACGCCGCTCCTTCCAGTATGCGGAGCCAGATACGCCAATCGGCGAAAACAGGTAGGCCAGCAACTTCGCGCGTTCGGCCGGTGTCAGGAAACCGGTCGGCTCGTTGTCGCGTGCCTGACGCCAATCCGCTTCGCCATCCTGAGCAATGAAGCGGGCCGGGTTGGTGGACGCGATCTCGGTGCGCCGGATGTGGTCGAGCACGCGTTCGATCAGCCTCAAATAGCGCATTCGCTGCGTTTTTCGTATGGGAAGCTCGCTGACGAAATTCGCGATCGTTGCGGTATCGACCGTGGCCAGGTTTTTCTGATGTGCACGTAGCCACGCGAGAAAGGCGCCCCATTGTGCGCGGTAGACGTCGGCCGACGAACGGCGGTAGTCCTGCATGGCAAGCCATGCGTCGAACGCGGCTTCGGGCGAGATGATCCAGTCGGACGCACCACGGTCGAACAGATCCTTTTCTTCCGGGCGTGCGGGCGTGTCGGAGGGGGTGGGAAGGGACATGTTGTTTATTCCGTTAGTTGCGTATATGGTAGCCCTATCCGCAACGTGGCGGGCAGCAGGATGCGGGAGCCGGCCGCCGTGCCGAACGGCCAGGGCCTTATGTCAGTCACCCCACGCCTTGGATGGGCGATGAATGCGCTCGCTGGGTGCCGCTTCCTGCGATCTGGCCGCCGCTTCATACGCGAGAACCGCGAACGAGAAGACAGCGGGTAGCGCATTCGATCGTCCGAAATCGATCGGATCATCCGTTTCGGGAAAAGTCATGTCCGACGGCCGTTCGAACAGCTGGCGCATGCCGGCTTCGTGCCGACTGGCAAACCCGAGATCCGCGAGTGCCTCGGCTTCGATGGCGTGCAGCAGGCGCCACGACAGCGGGACGCGCTGATGGATGTAGCGCCCGGCTATATGGCGCACAATCAACTCGAGGTCGTGCGCGGCAGCCTTGAAGCTGAGCGCGGCCAAATCTTGTTCTTCTGTCATCGCAGGCTCCTGTCGACCGGAGCGGGCGCCTCGGTGCGGCGGCCCCGGCCAATGCATGGCGGAATGTCCGTATACTGTACAAACATACAGTGTTTTCCGCAACTGGCCTTTCGGCCAGCTATTCGCATCGTCAGCGATGAATCACGATCAGTAGTGCGCGCGCTTCCGCCTTGCCGGGATTGCGGATGGCGTGAGGCGTGTCGGCCGGGTAGCGCGCGGTATCGCCCGCTTTCAGGCGTCGGCTCGCCGCCGCGGCTTCGATTTCCATCGCGCCCTGGAGCACGGTGAGGTGCTCGCGCGTGCCGGGTTCGTGCGCGTTCGACACGAGCGCGCCGCCGCCCGGCAGCGTCAGTTCGTACCACTCGAACTTGCCGGCCAGGTCGATCGGGCCCCATACGCGCAATTGATAGCGGCCGTCGTGGCCGGCGAGCGTCGGGATGTCGTGCGGGCCATCCACGCGGATCGTCTCCGGCGCTTTCGGTTGCGAGAACAGTTCGTCGAGCGTGATGCCGAGCGCGTTCGTGAGCCGCCATGCGACCGCGATCGTCGGATTGGCCTTGTCGCGCTCGATCTCGGAGAGCATCGACTTCGATACGCCGGCTGCGCGCGACAGGTCGTCGAGGGTCAGCTTGCGCTCGTTGCGCAGTCGCTGGATTTGCTCGCCGACGCGCGGCGGCGTCACGCCCGGCGGCTGCGGTGCGGCGCCGGCAGGCGTGCGCCGCGACGCGGAGGAACTTGCCATTTGGTTTCCGTTCGCTTAGAGTTGTTCGGTATTTCGAATTCTAGTTCGGAATATCGGATAAATGCGGTCAACCGAACGACCGACTATAACAGTAGCAGGCCGTTGCGCAGCCGCCACGAGCGGCGCGCGGCGGATTGCGAATCCCTGTCAGGAGCTTTGCGATGCGTGATGCCTTTCTCGCCCAGGTGCGCGGGACGCTCGACCAGATCCGCGCGGACGGTTTTTACAAGACCGAGCGCGAGATCGCGAGTCCCCAAGCGGCGGCCGTGCGGCTCGCCAGCGGTGCCGGCGTGCTGAATTTCTGCGCGAACAACTATCTCGGTCTGGCGAACGATCGGCGCCTGATCGCCGCGGCGCAGGCCGGTCTCGACCAGGACGGCTTCGGCATGGCGTCGGTGCGCTTCATCTGCGGCACGCAAACCGTGCACAAGCAACTCGAAAGCGCGTTGGCGTCGTTTCTCGGCACGGAAGACAGCATCCTCTATTCGAGCTGCTTCGATGCGAACGGCGGCCTGTTCGAGACGCTGCTCGACGAGAACGACGCAGTGATCAGCGACGAGCTGAACCACGCGAGCATCATCGACGGTATCCGCCTCTGCAAGGCGAAGCGTTTCCGTTACAAGAACAACGATCTCTCCGATCTCGAGGCGAAGCTGAAGGAAGCCGACGCAGCGGGCGCGCGCCACAAGCTGATCGCGACCGACGGCGTGTTCTCGATGGACGGCATCATCGCCGACCTGAAAGGCATCTGTGACCTCGCCGATCGTTACGGCGCGCTCGTGATGGTCGACGATTCGCACGCGGTCGGCTTCATCGGCGCGCATGGCCGCGGCACGCCCGAGCACTGCGGCGTCGATGGTCGCATCGACATCATTACCGGCACGCTCGGCAAGGCGTTGGGCGGTGCATCGGGCGGCTATGTCGCGGCCCGCCGCGAGGTCGTCGAATTGCTGCGCCAGCGTTCGCGCCCGTACCTGTTCTCGAACACGCTGACGCCGAGCATTGCCGCGGCGTCGCTGAAGGTGCTGGAACTGCTCGGCAGCGAGGAAGGGGCGAAGCTGCGCGAACGTGTGCGCGAGAACGGCGTGCGTTTCCGCGAGCAGATGACCGCCGCGGGTTTCACGCTCGTGCCCGGTGCGCATCCGATTATCCCGGTGATGCTCGGCGACGCGCAGCTTGCAACCAACATGGCCGACAAGTTGCTCGAAGAAGGCGTCTACGTGATCGGCTTCTCGTTCCCGGTCGTGCCGCGCGGTCGCGCACGCATCCGCACGCAGATGAGCGCCGCGCATACGCCTGAACAGATCGATCAGACGGTCGCCGCGTTCGTGCGCGTCGGCAAGTCGGTCGGCATCGTCTGACGGAGGCGCGACCATGAAAGCACTGGCAAAGCTCGAGCGCGGCCCGGGCCTCACGCTCACGCGCGTGAAGCGCCCCGAAGTCGGACACAACGACGTGCTGATCAAGATTCGCCGCACGGCGATCTGCGGCACCGACATCCATATCTGGAAGTGGGACGACTGGGCGCAGAAGACGATTCCCGTACCCATGCACGTCGGCCACGAATACGTCGGGGAGATCGTCGAGATGGGGCAGGAAGTGCGCGGCTTCGCGATCGGCGACCGCGTGTCCGGCGAAGGCCACATCACATGCGGCTTCTGTCGCAACTGTCGTGCCGGCCGCCGGCATCTGTGCCGCAACACGGTCGGCGTCGGCGTGAATCGAGAGGGCGCGTTCGCCGAGTATCTGGCGATTCCCGCGTTCAACGCGTTCAAGATTCCGCCCGAGATCTCCGACGATCTCGCGTCGATCTTCGATCCGTTCGGCAACGCGACGCACACGGCGCTGTCGTTCAATCTCGTCGGCGAGGACGTGCTGATCACGGGCGCGGGCCCGATCGGCATCATGGCCGTCGCGATCGCGAAGCACGTCGGCGCGCGCAACGTCGTGATCACCGATATCAACGACTACCGGCTCGAACTCGCGCGCAAGATGGGCGCGACGCGCGCGGTCAACGTCGCACGCGAGTCGCTGCGCGACGTGATGGCCGACCTGCACATGACGGAAGGCTTCGACGTCGGCCTCGAGATGTCGGGCGTGCCGAGCGCGTTCACCAGCATGCTCGAGGCGATGAATCACGGCGGCAAGGTTGCGCTGCTCGGCATTCCGCCCGCGCAGACGGCGATCGACTGGAACCAGGTGATCTTCAAGGGGCTCGAGATCAAGGGCATCTACGGGCGCGAGATGTTCGAGACCTGGTACAAGATGGTCGCGATGCTGCAAAGCGGCCTCGATCTGTCGCCGATCATCACGCATCGTTTTGCAGCCGACGATTACGAGCAAGGCTTCGCCGCGATGCTGTCCGGTGAAAGCGGCAAGGTGATCCTCGACTGGACGGTCTGAGTGCCGGTGGGGCGGCTCGGCGCGTTTGCCGAGTGCCCCGTTCGTGTCGGCATGAGCGTTTGTCGAGGCAGGGCGGCTTCGACGAACGCGTGAGGTGAGATTATTCGGGAGCTGTTTGCGTGCCGCATGATGGCTCGATCGTGCCTTCGTGTGACGCGCAGGCGAAGAATTCAACGACGGCACCGCGTTTTTTCTTGACGATATGAGGGCGATCGCGCTTCGCTGCCGCAGCACGTATCGATGACATGCAATCACGCATGCATCTCACTCGTCAGCGTCGCGCTCCCGCCCGCACTCTCGCGTCGCTCGGCGCGAGTGTCTCTTCCTGCCCTTCCGTTTCGTTTGCCGCGCCTGAATAGCGCCGCTCTGTCGCACCGCCCGCCTGGGCCACGGTCTTGCCGTGCTTTCGTGACAGCACGTCACCACGCAACGCCGTCACGGCGCCTTCTTGATGCGTGAGCCGATCAACGACGTGCGAACTCACCTGTCCGCCTGCCAGGCCGCATTGATTGGTGCGCTTCCCGCTACCTGATGCGCTCACCGTTCAACCACCGCGGTTCGAGTTGCAGACTCAACACGACGAGCCAGCGTTTCGGGCATTGCGGTGCGATCTCGATCAGTTCGCCATGCTCACCGGACACCGTCACGAGCCCACGCTTCGACGCATGCCGATACGCGCGGGATGCGTCCGCCTGAAGCCAGAAGCTGACGAGCGCGCACGTGACGAAGCGGAACAGCAGCAACGTCGCGGCTTCCGGTGCGTAGCCGACCGCGACGAGCAGGGCGTCGAACACGAGCGTCAGAGTTTGCGTGACCGCGATCGTGACGACCGTCAGCTTCACCAGCCCGCGCATGCGCAGCGCTGCCCGCGTGCGGGCATGCCTCAGTGCGAGCCGCGCACGATCGTCGTCGGCTTCGTGTTTCATGACGCCGCTCCGGCACGCCGCTCGACGTGGATCGACGTCATGTCGGATGCAGGTATCCGCCCGTCCGATACGCCAACGGCCTTGCACAGGATCGCGCTGTCATAGCTGTGTCCTGCAAACCGCATCACGTCGATCAACTGAAACCCTTCGCGTCGATAGAAGTCGACGAGCCGGACAGCCGCATGCGGCGCATCAAGCGCGAGGTGCGTCGCGCCACGCGCGGCCGCGCGCCGTTGCGCGAACGCGAGCAGCGCACGGCCGATGCCGCGATCCTGCCAGACCGGATCGACGGCCAACTGGCCGAGCGTCGCGACGCGTCGGCTGCGGTACGGATCGCACCGCGAATCGGGATCGTGCGGCTGCATCGTGATCGTCGCGACCAGATGCCCGTTACCGAGCGCGACGAAACACTCGCCGGTGAGCATGCGTTCGCGCGTCTCCGACGCCGGCTGGTCGACACCGGGACAGTTGAAGCCTGCGGCGCCGAGCGGCGCGTACGCGCGATGCAGCAACGCGGTAAGCGATTCATACGAATCGCTGGACGGATCGAAACGCCGTACGACGACGCGGCCATCGAGCCGCTTCGCATAAGCCGCATAGGCACGCTTGGCGCGTGCGGATTCCGGTCGCTGCATGATGTCCTTTCGGCCAGACGGGGTGACCGAAGTGTAGTGAGCACCCTGCGCCAGCTTCAAGAAAAAATGTCGTAAACGCCGCCTGCGATGCGCTGCCCGCCACCGAAACCATGCGGCGTTCGGCCCTTCCGACGGCAGGGCCTTTTCACATGGGTGTTGACGATGGAGAACGATCGTTCTACCGTAAACCCATGAACACACATGATGACTTCTCCGGCGAACCGGCCGTTCGCGATCGACTGCTCGACGCGGCCGAAGCGCTGATCTACTCGGGCGGCATCCACGCCACGGGTGTCGATGCGATCGTGAAGCGATCCGGTGCCGCGCGAAAGAGTTTTTATTCGCAGTTCGAATCGAAGGAGGCGCTGGTTGTCGCCGCCCTCGAGCGACGCGACGAGCGCTGGATGCGCTGGTTCGTCGACGCCACGCTGGCGCGCGGCAAGTCGCCGCGTGCGCACTTGCTCGGCATGTTCGATGTGCTGCGCGACTGGTTCTCGCAACCCGATTTTCACGGCTGCGCGTTCCTGAACGCGTCCGGCGAGATTGCCGACGCCGACGATCCGATACGCGTCGTCGCGCGTATGCACAAGGCGCGCTTGCTCGCGTTCGTACGCGAGCGGCTCGACGCGTATGCCGACGACGCCGGCATCGAGCGCCGCGGCCTGGCTCGCATCGCGCGCCAATGGCTGGTGCTGATCGACGGCGCGATCGGCGTCGCGCTCGTCAGCGGCGAAGCGACCGCGGCGCGCGATGCGCGCGCAACCGCCGAGCTCTTGCTCGAAACGGTGTCTCGAGCGTCGAAGTAACGCGTCCCAACCGGCTGCGTTCGTGCGCAGCCCCAACCTTGAACAGGAGCATCCCATGTCCGCTTCCCCGGAAATTCGTCCGCCCGTTCCGCCCTTCACGCTCGATACGGCGCGCCAGAAAGTGCGTGCCGCGGAGGATGCGTGGAACACGCGCGACCCGCAGCGCGTCTCGCTTGCCTATACGCCGCAGAGCCGGTGGCGCAATCGCGCGGAGTTCGTGACGGGCCGCGACGAGATCGTCGGACTGCTGCAGCGGAAATGGACGCGCGAGCTCGACTACCGGCTGATCAAGGAGCTGTGGGCGTTCGGCGGCAATCGCATCGCGGTGCGATTCGCATACGAATGGCATGACGACGCCGGCAACTGGTTCCGCTCATACGGGAACGAAAACTGGGAGTTCGACGAAAACGGCTTGATGGCGCATCGCCACGCGAGCATCAACGACCTGCCGATTCGCGAAGCGGATCGCCTGTACCACTGGCCTCTCGGTCGCCGTCCGGACGATCATCCCGGTCTGTCCGATCTTGGGCTGTGACGTAGCACGATGGCGTCGCGTGGACGCGCGCTATTGGGCATCGAGCGTGACGCCTGTGCTCAACGGTGAGGGAATACGGGAGCCGCTGGTTGAGGTGAGCGTTTTCGGGAGAGGAGACATTTCGTGCGGGACGGTGTGATTCTTCACGCCCTGCATCTCACCGATCAATCTTCGCAGGAAACGGTGCGGTTGCACTGAGCGAAGCGTTGCTCGCATGCGGATCGAATGCGACATCGGCGGCGCACTTGCTGCATACATGCGTGGTGGTGAGATTCAATCGGTGTGTATCGATGTGCGATCCAACTCACCGTTCGTCATCGACATGCACGCATCCAGGCGTGCGCGTCGAAATCGGCGAAGGTGCGCGGCAGTCAGTCGTGCTGCTCACCCTTGAGCATGACATCGATCGAACACTTCCGAGCCGCGCGCCTTCGGACGTTCCGTCAGCCGGCGATCCGCGCCGCGATCGCCTCGCCCACTTCCTGCGTCCCCACCTGACCGCCGAGATCGCGCGTGCGCGGCCCGGTGCGCAGCACGTCCTCGATCGCCGCGACGATCGCATCGTGCGCCTCGCGTTCGCGACCCGCGCCGTTGCCGAGGAAGTCGAGCATCATCGCCGCCGACCAGATCATCGCGATCGGGTTCGCGACGTACTGGCCCGCGATGTCCGGCGCGGAGCCGTGCACCGGTTCGAACAGCGACGGAAACGTGCGATCCGGGTTCAGGTTCGCCGACGGCGCGATGCCGATCGTGCCCGTGCAGGCCGGCCCGAGGTCGGACAGGATGTCGCCGAACAGGTTCGACGCGACGACGACGTCGAAGCGGTCAGGCTGCAGCACGAAGCGCGCGCACAGGATGTCGATGTGCTGCTTGTCGACGGCGATCTCGGGATAGCGTTCGCCCATCTCGGCCGCGCGTGCGTCCCACCACGGCATGCTGATCGCGATGCCGTTGCTCTTCGTCGCGACGGTCAGGCGCTTCGCGCGGCGCTGCGCGAGCTCGAACGCGAACTTCAGCACGCGCTCCGTGCCGTGGCGCGTGAAGATCGACTGCTGCATCACCACTTCGCGCTCGGTGCCTTCGAACATCGTGCCGCCGACCGACGAATATTCGCCTTCGGTGTTCTCGCGCACGATCATGAAGTCGATGTCGCCTGCTTTGCGGCCGGCGAGCGGCGACGGCACGCCGTCGAACAGGCGCGCGGGCCGCAGGTTGATGTACTGGTCGAATTCGCGGCGGAATTTCAGCAGCGAACCCCACAGCGAAATGTGATCGGGCACCGTTGCGGGCCAGCCGACCGCACCGAACAAGATCGCGTCCATGCCCGAGAGCCGGGCCTTCCAGTCGTCCGGCATCATCTTGCCGTGCTGGGCGTAGTAGTCGCAGCTCGCCCAGTCGATCTGCTCGAACTGGAAACGGATGCCGAAGCGCGCCGTCACGGCGTCGAGCACGCGCAGGCCCTCGGGCATCACTTCACGGCCGATGCCGTCACCGGGGATGACGGCAATCTTGTACGTCTTGTCGCTCATGCAAGCCTCCTTGGCTGATCGGGCCGCCGGCAGCGTGCGCAGCGGTACACGATGCCATTTTATTTATTTCCATTCAGATTAAAATCGTGCGAAAGGTTAATCGACTTTCCACGAATCGTGAACAAATCGCCGAATCTCGACGACCTGCGCGTCTTCAGCCTGGTCGTCCGCCTGACGAGCTTCAGCGCGGCGGCCGAGCAGCTCGCGGTATCGCCCGCATATGTGAGCAAGCGCATCGCGCTGCTCGAGGCGCAGCTCGGCACGCGGCTGCTGCATCGCTCGACGCGCCGCGTGACGGTCACGGAGGCCGGCGAACGCGTGTTCGCGCGTGCCGAGAAGATTCTCGATGACGTCGACCATCTCGTCGAGGACGTGTCGACCACGCGCACGGTGCCGCGCGGCACGCTGCGTATCTCGAGCAGCTTCGGCTTCGGCCGTCATGTCGTCGCGCCGGCGTTGCTCGACTTCTCCGCGCGTTATCCGCAGCTGAACGTGCGGCTCGATCTGTTCGACCGGCTCGTCGACGTCGCGGGCGAAGGCTACGACCTCGACGTGCGCATCGGCGACGAGATCGCCGATCACCTGATCGCTCGCCGCCTTGCCGCGAACTATCGCGTGCTGTGCGCGTCGCCCGACTATCTCGCACGGCGCGGCACGCCGCGCACGCTCGCGGATCTCGCATCGCACGACTGCCTCGCGATCAAGGAGCGCGACCATCCGTTCGGCGTCTGGCGGCTGAACCTGCGCGGAGAAACGGCAACGGTGAAGGTCGGCGGCGCGCTGTCGACGAACCACGGCGAGGTGGCCGTGCAATGGGCGCTGGCCGGGCGCGGGATCGTGCTGCGCTCGATCTGGGAAGCGGGGCCGCTGATCGAACGCGGCGCGCTGCGTCGCGTGCTGTCGGACGTGATTCAGCCGGCGAACATCTGGGCTGTGTATCCGGAACGCGTCGCGGCTTCGGCGAAAGTGCGCGTGTGCGTCGATTTCCTCGCGGAGGCGCTTGCCGGGTTGAATGCCGCGGCGGGTGACGATGCGGCCTGAAATCGGCCAAAGGTGAGCTTTTACGGGGGCATGTAAGAAGCGTCGGCAGACGCCCGTTGACGGCTCGCAACCGCGTCGCGAGCCGGTAGCGTGCCGCAGGCACCGACGCACCGACGCACCGACGGCCGCGATGCGCCGGGCCGGCCGATGATGGTGGCCGCCTGGGGCTTACGCCGCTTTCGCCGCACCGAGCATCAGATCGAGGTTCTGCACGGCCGCGCCGGATGCCCCTTTGCCGAGATTGTCGAACACGGCGGACAGCAGCACCTGGCCGTGCTCGGCATTCACGAACACGCCAAGCCGCAGGTCGTTCGTACCGTTCAGCGCTTGCGGATCGAGATGCGTGATCGTGCGCGTATCCGCGAGCGGCGTGACCTCGACGTGGCGCGCGTCGGCGTAATGGTGCGCGAGACACGCATGCAGCAACTCACCGGTCACGCCGGCCGGGAGAAGGCGCAGCTCGATCGGCACGGTCAGCACGATGCCTTGCCGATAGGCGCCGTAAGCCGGCACGAACAGCGGACGATGCGCGAGCCCCGCGTGCAGCTGGATCTCGGGCACGTGCTTGTGCGCGAGCGCGAGGCCGTAGACCTGCAGCGGTTTCGTGCGTGCGGCCCCGTTCGATTCGAATTCGTCGACGGCGGTCCGGCCGCCGCCCGAGTAACCGGACACGGCATGGATGCTCGCCGGGTAGTCGCGTGGCAGCAGGCCAGCTTGTTGCAGCGGCCGGAGCAGGCCGATCGCGCCCGTCGGATAGCAGCCCGGATTGGTGACGCGCCGCGCGTGCGCGATCGTCTGCGCATGTCCGTGGACCATCTCGGGAAAACCGTAGACCCATTCCGGATCGGTGCGATGGGCCGAGCTCGCGTCGATCACGCGTACCGCCGAATTCCGGATGAAGCCGACCGCTTCGCGCGCGGCGGCGTCGGGCAGGCACAGAATCGCGATATCGGATGCGTTGATCGCTTCGCTGCGCCGCGCGGGGTTCTTGCGCTCGGCATCCGGCAGCGTGACGAGCCGCAGATCGGTGCGATCCCGCAGGCGCTCGTGGATCAGCAGTCCGGTCGTACCTTGGTCGCCGTCGATGTAGACAGTGGAGAGGCTCATGATGGTCGCGTTTCTCGCTTCGGACGTCGGGAAAGCCGTATCGTCCATCGAACGCCTAGAATAGGAAAAGTTGAATTTCCTGATTGCGAGATTCAGATTTTCTGAACGAGAGGTGGGAATGCGCGAGATCAGTCTGGATCGACTGCGTACGCTGGTCGCGATCGCCGACCAGGGATCCTTCGTGGCTGCCGCGCAACTGCTTCATCTTGCGCCGCCGACGGTCAGCCTTCATGTCGCCGAACTCGAAAGCCGCATCGGTGCGCCGTTGCTGTCGCGCACGCGCGGCAACGTGCAGCCGTCGACCATCGGTGCGGTGCTGGTGGAGCGGGCGCGCCGTCTGCTGGCCGAGGTCGAGTCGACTCTCGACGACCTGGAGCGACAAGTGCAGGGGCTGACCGGGCGCGTGCGTCTCGGCGCATCGACCGGGGCGATCGCCCATCTGTTGCCGCAGGCGGTGGCCCGGCTGCGCGAGCGGCATCCGGACATCGATGTTCAGATTGCCGTGCTCACGTCGCACGACACACTGGCGCGCATTGCGCAGGGCACGCTCGACGTCGGACTGGTGGCGTTGCCGCAGCCGGCGGTCGCGGGGCTCTCGATCCGCGCGTGGCGGCGCGATCCGGTGCTGGCCTTTCTGCCTGCGGACTGGCGGCTTCCGGCGCGTGTGACGCCGGCCTATCTGGCCGCGCGTCCGCTGATTCTTAACGATGCGACTACCCGCCTGTCGCGGCTCACCGCGGAATGGTTCGCGCTCGGTGGCCACCGCCCCGAGCCGCGCATCGAACTCAACTACAACGATGCGATCAAGAGTCTGGTCGCCGCAGGCTACGGCGCGACGCTGCTGCCGCACGAGGCGGGCGCCCCGTTGCCGGATGCACGCATCGTCATGCGGCCGCTGCGTCCGGCGTTGTGGCGCGAACTGGGCATCGCGCATCGGGCAGGCCCGGTCGAGCGGTCGACCCAGCACGTGCTCGACGCGTTATGGGCGCTCGGCGCGCGCTAGAAAGCAGCGGGCGTCATGCGCCGTGCGTCGTGCGTCGTGCGCGGCCGTGCCGGCGTCGGCACGCGGCAGTGGCCCGTTACAGCCGGCTATCCCTCGCGAGCATCAGCACGCGCGCCCAGCGCCGCGCATCGTGCTTGTCCATCATCGGCAGCTTCCATTCGCCGCGTGCGGCGTCACGCACACGCACGACCAGATGCCAGCGGCCGTCGATCGGCTCGGCTTCGCAGCCGTCGAGCTGCGACAACGTATAGCGGCCGTCCGCACCGTCGTGCGACAGCCACAGCAGCCCCTGCGTCGCTGACACGCGCACGTCGCCCCACTCGCGATGCACGACGTGGGTCCAGCCTTGTTCCTTCGCGTTCGGTGCGATGTCGCGACGGCGCTTGATCCACCACGCGATCAGCGCGATCAGGATCGCGGCGGCGAACAAGGCGGCCGCGATCGCGACCGGCTGGCCGAACTGCGCGGCGATGACGTGAAACAGATGAACCGCGCCCCATCCCACGGCGATGAGCGCGAACAGCGCAATGAAAATCGGCATGTCGAATCGGAAAGGAGGACGGACCGGCGCAGGCAGCGCGCCGGTCCGTCGCACGCGGCATTACCGGCGGCGGTGAATGTCGTGCGTGACGAAGCCTGCGTCGTTGGCGGGCAGCGCGAGGCCGTCCTTGACCGCGAGCGTCTTGCGGATGTCGTCGAGACCCGCGCTCCAGTGGTCGCGCATCGTCGACAGACCGAACTGATAGTCCTTGTAGTGGTGCTCGTACGCCTTCTGCTGATAGATCAGGTGCTGGATGTTGTACTTCTTCCCGCTCGACATCGCTTCAGCCTCTACGCACCACGGGTCGCTCTTGCGCTGCGCTTCCGGCACCTGCTCGAGCACGTGGCGCAGCACGTTGCGGTAGCGCTGTTCGCGCTGCAGCGTGTCGGTGACGAAACGCGTGCGGCTCGAATACTGCACGTCTTTCGTGCGTTCCGCGACGTCGGCCATCGTGCGGGGCAGCGGCCCGCGTGCGCTCCACAGGTCGACCTGGAACGCGAGCGTGTCGCGTCGCGGACGCGCGCTCAGCACTTCCATCAGCGGCGTGTTCGATACGACGCCGCCGTCCCAGTAGTATTCGCCGTCGATCTCGACCGGCGGGAACGCGGGCGGCAGCGCGCCGGACGCCATGAAGTGCTCGGGCGCGAGGCGGATGCGCGAGTTGTCGAAGTACACGAAGTTGCCCGTTCCGACGTTGACCGCGCCGACCGACACGCGCGTCTCGCCCGAGTTGATCCGGTCGAAATCGCACAGCCTGAGCAGCGTCGCGCGCAGCTGCGACGTGTCGTACCAGCTGATTTTTTCCGGATGATCGGACACGCCCGGCAGCGGCGGCGGCAAGCGCGGCACGAAGAAGCCCTGCTGGCCCTGCATCATCGCGCTCGCGGCCTGCGACGCGGTGAAGAACGTGCGGATCTGGTCGATGCTGTTGAACAGCGCGAACTCGAACGCGGCCGGAATTGCGGGAAAGAATGCCGGCTGGCAGATCGTTTCCCAGAATTCGCGCAGCCGCTCGACGCGATGTTCGGGCGCATTGCCGGCGATCAGCGCGGTGTTGAGCGCGCCGATCGAGATGCCGGCGATCCAGTCGAGCGGAACGCCCGCTTCGTGCAGCCCTTCGAACACGCCGGCCTGATACGCGCCGAGCGCGCCGCCGCCCTGCAGGACGAGCGCGATCGTTTCGTATGGCAGCGACCGCGCAGCGGCCGGCGCGCCGGCTTCGTGTTGCAGGTCCGCCGCATCGACGGCCTGCTTTTCTGTACGCGCGTGCGGTTTCATCAGTTGCTCCGAGAAATCCCGCCGTAGATGGCGGAGACGGATGGCATACCGTCGAGCGACGGTATGCCATCACGAGTCGTGAGAATGGACGTGGTGCGGGAATCGCCTCCCGTCCGGGAGGCGAGGACGTTACTGCATGAACCAGCCGTGGCTGACGACGAACGACTGGCCCGTGAGCGCGGCGCTCGGGAACGCCGACAGGAACAGCACCGTCTGCGCGACGTCCTGCACCGTCGTGA